>CAZAGN010000092.1:0-9106 GCA_964484905.1 uncultured bacterium
AGCACAAATGCAAGAATTTCAGCAGCAAATGCTGAACTCTCAAGCACAAATGCAAGAATTTCAGGCGCAAGTGTTCAACCGTTTCGACAATCTTGAACGTGATGTTGACGGCATTAAGCACGATGTTGACGGCATCAAACAAGACATCGAAAACATCCGTACCGACTTAGCTACCGAAGTGCGGCGGTGGGATGAACGCTTTTTTGAATTCTCTCGCGATACTGCCAACCGAGCGAATACCCTGATTGCCAGCGCTGTAATTACTGTCATTGCCGGTACACTACTGACTATTCTTAAAAGCTAGGACAATGCTCAAAAATAAGGACAATGCTTGGGGGCTAGTCCTGAACAGTGGTCTTAGAGTGGCTGCCAAACTTTAGCGAATATTTGCAAATCAGCTTCAAAGACCGCCGCTAGCTAGCGGCAACAGCAATCACGACTGCCTGATGTGTTCGGTACCGATTCACTGCGTATGCTGGGAGCGTAGCTCAAACCTCGGAAATCCAACTGCGTGTCTTTTTTGTCAAAACTATCTTTGGCTCTACTTGTGCTGAGTGTGGGGTGTGCCGGCTCACCCACAACTAACACACCACCCAACAGCCCAAATGTCGCCGCCACTAGCCTCGGTCTGGGCCAGAGCTTGACGGGCTCGCTTGTCGGGACTGATACGTACAGCCTGATCAATCTCATTCCCCGCACAGGTATTGAGCTCACCATTGAGAGCACCGATTTCATTCCCAGCCTCGAGATTTTTGACACAGTGACCAACGAAACCATTGCGGGTACTGTTGGCATCACCCCTAGAGTTCAACTCCGCACCTTTGTCCGCAGCAATGTGGCCTATGGTGTCCGCATCACTCCCAGCAGTGCAACCCGAGGCACCTATCGCCTCAGTCTGGCAACCTTACCTGAGGGTCGGCCGGGCTTTCAGGTTGATGTCCGCTTTCTCGATACGGCGGCTGGCTCTGTGCCACCAGCGCTTCAGAATCTTGTGCAACAAGCCGTGGCCCGCTGGCAAACCCTCATTACAGCCGATTTGCCCGATGCCTTTGTTAGCCTGGCCCCCGGTCAGTGCAACCTGCCCCTAACTACCCTGCCCATTATCAACCAACCTGTTGATGATCTCCTTATTTTGGTACGCATGGATGCCAACATCAGTGCCGCCGCCACCGCAGGCCCCTGTCGTACCCGTGGTCTGGGTACACCTACGGTCGTTGGCCAGGTCAACCTCAGCCCCTCTCTTTTTGCCTTTGATGACGCCACGATCCGCGATGTGATCATTCATGAAATTGGGCATGTCCTGGGTCTCGGTTTGGGTTCACCCACTTGGGTACGCGGCATTGTCAGCCCAGGCAGTGCCAACCCGCGTCAAACAACAGCCAATGCCGTGCGGCAATACCAAGCCCTTGGCGGTCAGCCAGCCTCAATTCCGGTACAGCCCCAAATTGAGGGGCACTGGCGCGGCGATAACGAAGGTGGCGATTCTTTGGGGCTAGAGTTGATGACCCCCACAGTACGGGCAGGCGTACCCAATCCCCTCAGTCGGATCACGCTCGGCTTTCTCGATGATATGGACTACACCGTTAACCTTGAGGCCGCTGATTCATTTACGGTGCCTGCAAACACCCGTCATGGCCTTAGCCGCGAGGGTCGCTTTGTTGATTTACAAAACGACTATATTCCGTTACCAGACAATGCCAGGGAAGGTGTCGAGCTGCGCTAGCTCTGTCTTTTGACATCAATTGTCGAGGTCGTACTCATGTTACAGATGACTACATTAGAGGGCATGGGCATCCAGTATCACCCCATCATGACTGACCAAGACTTCCAGCAGCAAATGCTGCGCTTTTAAGAGCAAATGCAATATTTTCAAGCGCAAGTGTTTAATCGTTTTGATAGCCTCGAGCGTGATGTCGATGGCATTAAGCAAGACGTTGACGGGATCAAGCAAGACATCGAAAGCATCCGTACCGACCTGGCTACCGAAGTGCGGCGGTGGGATGAGCGCTTCTTTGAGCTCTCCCGCGATACGGCTAACCGAGCCAATACCCTCATTGCCAGTGCCGTAATCGCCGTTATTGCCGGCACATTACTAACAATTCTCAAAAATCAGTAATGTCTGCGACCCATCCCAGGAATTACGTAGCAAGCGGTGCCACATCACCGCCTTGGGTTGAGGATCTGGCTGTAACCACAAAATGTAGTTACACTTGAGTTGACTCGAAGTTGAATAACCATGGAGTATGAGTGGGATGAACTAAAGCGTCTCAGCAATCTTCGTAAGCATGGCGTAGATTTTCATGATGTTCCAGCCGTGTTTGATGGCGATATTGTGACAGTTGAGGACAATCGCTATGACTATGGAGAGCAACGTTCTGTCACCTTCGGCATTCTGAAGGGACGAGTGATCGCTATTGTCCATACAGAGCGTGAGAACTGCACCCGTATTATTTCAGCGCGAAAGGCAACAGACTATGAACAACGAGTTTACTTCGAACAACTCTCAAACTGATTGGCAGCGGCTAGATGCAATGGGTGATGACGCTATTGACTGCTCAGATTGCCCGGAGATTACGCCAGAGATGTTCGCCAAGGCGATAGTGCGACGGGGTTTGCCTGCAGCCAAAGCTAAGGCCCAGGTTACGCTCCGTATTGACAGTGATGTTTTGGAGTGGTTTAGGTCGCAGGGTCGGGGCTACCAAACCCAAATCAACCAGTTGCTGCGTGCTTACATGGAAGCGCAGCAATAGCCGAAAATACCAGCTGCAAATCCCGATTTTTCTCAGGCGCAACCTCAGCCGCTTTCACTCAGTATCAATGCCAGCAGCATCAACACTGTTGCCAGAGCGCCTGGCTAGGATTGATCGTCAGCGTGCCAGCGCTCTCCATCGAGCCACATCAGCATTGCCAGCGCCGGACTGAGTAGCAGCAGCAACACCCAACCAATCTGAATCGGCACAACAGGTAGCAGCAGCGCCACCCCTTTAAGCAGCGCCACAATCAGCAGCGCCCCAAGCATTAACCGGCCAATATAGCCAGCTTCTGAGTACCACTGACCCTTGGCGTGTCGATCGCGAGTAGGCAGATCTGCTGGCATGTTCATGAGTCCTTTGGCGTCCCTGGGTACAATAGATTCAGTAAAAGGAAATCGGTAGATTGTGGCTTACTCAGAGCTGAGCCCTGGCATCTACCCAAATTTTCTAGTTCTGTTGTGACTATCTGCGAGTTGGCGATGACGGCGATCACTACTGTATCGAAACGGAAACTGAAGCAGCCACCCCTCACCATCCACACCCTGGGTGATAAGGTTTTGCGTCAACCCGCTAAGCGCATTACCCAAATCAACGACGAGCTGCGGCAACTGGTGCGTCAAATGCTCCAGACCATGTACAGCGCCGATGGCATTGGTCTGGCCGCACCGCAGGTGGGTGTCAACAAGCGCTTGATCGTGATTGACCTCGATTACGATAACCCCAAGGTTGCACCGTTGGTACTGATCAACCCCGAAATTCGGCAGCGCTCGGCCAACGAGATCGTTATCCAAGAAGGTTGCCTCAGCATTCCTGATGTTTTTATTGACGTGAAGCGCAGCGAAAGTATTACAGTCGCCTTTAAGGATGAACGTGGCCGCCCCCGCCAGCTTGAGGCTAAGGGCTTGCTGGCGCGAGTGATCCTGCACGAAATGGATCACCTAGAGGGCGTGTTGTTTGTTGACCATGTAGAGAACGAGCTGCTGCTGCATAACGAACTGAAGCAGCATGGCTTTGATAGTCGTGATGTCCAGCCGATCATCCGTTGAGCTACATCTGCCCTCGCTGTCACAGCACCTATCTCTTTCGGCCTGAGATCTGTCCGGGTTGTACGGCGCAAGACCACCATAAGCAAAAGCAGCGGCGCGCCCAAGAGCGGCGGGGCAGCTATGACCCCCATGGCAAGGTCAATGAGGCCGAGTTTTGGCAGTTGTTGCGGCTATATCCGGTCTGCCCCTGCTGCAACACAGCCTGGGCTCAGACCAATGGCGTTGCTCGCGACCATATCATTCCCCTCAGTCGGGGCGGCCTGAATATTTTGGCCAACCTCCAGCCCATCTGTAATCGCTGCAATCTTTGGAAATCGGCGGCGATTATTTATTTTGACCGCAAGAATCCTGGGGTAGCGGCGGCTCTGCCAGAGCGTTTGTGGGGTCTGTTGCGGCCCGAGACCCTAACGGATATTCAGGTTGAGCCTGTACAGTTGGGCTTCCTAG
This sequence comes from uncultured bacterium, assembly GCA_964484905.1. Classification (GTDB taxonomy): domain Bacteria; phylum Cyanobacteriota; class Cyanobacteriia; order Thermostichales; family PCC-7336; genus CAZAGN01. Next base: position 4,247 of record CAZAGN010000092.1, read on the forward strand.
AACCACCCACACAACGGCTGCGTTACCCCGAGGCCAGTCCGGTAGAGTTAGAGGCGGAGACGCTACGGCTGACTAGGGCTCTTATTCTGGAGAGAAACCAAGACCGCGCCTAGATAGCCTGCTGTTAGCACTGTCATGCCTTGAATTAGTGCAAGTGATCTTGGAGGTTTTTGAGGGCAGCCCAGCGGCTGTCGATAACAGTCTCTTCACTGTCGCTGGGGACAATGCCCGGACAGTCGGGCTCACAAATTTGCTTGGGTGGTAGCAAAAGCCAGAGGTGCTGGTAAACCCAGTCTTCGACATCAAAAACACTATTGGGGGCAATGCGCTCGGTGAGATCGTCGGGGCTGATGCTGTAGTCATCGGGTTCAATGTCGGCGGCATCAATCCAGAGAATTTCGTCAAATTCGATGTGGTGACGATAGTTGTAGTGACCCAGGCAGCGCTGACAGGTGAGGGTGACGATGGTGGTGGCGGTGCCACTGGCTTCGAGAAAGGTGGTGCGATGGGCGACGGTGACGGTTGCCTGTACGGGCACCAACGAGGGAAAGTCAGAAACAGTTTGGGCCAAATCCACAACCACGGTTTGGTTGGGGGCTTGGAGAATGTCGCGTAACGGCAGTTGCAAGTGTGGCATTGTCGGTCTCAGGTTGACGCTGTCGGTTTAGGGCTCGCGAGGTTTAATGACTAAATAGCGTTGGGGTTCTTTGCCTTCGCTGCTGGTATCGAGATCACCCAGAGCTGCGGCAAGGGTGTGCAGATAGCGACGCTCGCTGGCGGGTAGGGGCGGCAGTTTGTAGGGGCTGCCACTTTGGCGAACGCTGGCAACAGCCGTATCGAGGAGAGTGTTCAGAGCGGCGAGGCGCTGCTGGCGGTAGCCGTTGTGCTCGAGGAGTTGGTAGGTATCGCCACTGAAGGCGACATTCAGCATAGCCTGGAGGGCATCGAGAGTCTGGGCTTGCTCGGCAAGCAAGAGCTCACTGTCGTCAGGATCAGTTGCAACAATCTCCCAGCCCTGGGCCCACGGGGTGACGGTTGCTGTAAACCCCATCTGGTCTAGGACTGTGGCCAGCCAAGCCTGCGGATCGCTCATCGCGCTTAGCGCTCGAAGGGCACAGAGCCCCGCGCTTTTTTATCACCGAGGCTTTTGCCAGCGCGGCGCTGTTCTTCATCGACAAGTTTTTGGATTTCGGGGGCGAGGGGCTCGCGGGAAAGGATGAAGGTTTGCCCCATCTGCGCCAGGTTGGAGACGACGATATACATCAAAACACCGGTCGGCAGCGGGAAGAAGAGGAACATACCCGAGAAGAGCACCGGCGTAATTTTAGTGACAGAGTTTTGGGCAGAGGCTTTGGGGTCGTCGGTCTTGGGGGCGGCGTTGTTGCCTTGGGAGAGGGTTTGGCTGACGTAGGTGCTGAGGCCAAAGACAATAACCAAGCCAATGACATCCCAATGGAGAGTGCCATCCGGATCGAAGGCGCCAACATGACCGAGCTCTTGGATAAACAAGAAGCCGGAGTGAGAGGCAAGACCGGGGATGACGGCTTGGACAGTGACATCACCGGGTTCGAGGGCAGTCAGGACACCCGTTTCAGTGATGCGGACGCGCTCTTCACCTTTGCTGACTTGCCAGCGAAGGGCAAGCTCTGAGGGATCGGCGGCAAGCTCGGTGACGAGCTCTGACCAACTGCGGCCTGTGGCGGCTTGGAGGGCGAGGGGGACATTTTGACCGACGGCGAGGCGCTGCCCCACAGGGGAAGTGAGGGTAATGGGGCGGTGGTCGTGGTCATTCAGGTAGATATTTTTGGCGTCGGTTGCGAAGGGAGCTGCCAAAATTTCGCTGGCAGCCTCGGGGGCCAAGATTTGGAGGTTGAGGTCGAAGGTGACATCAGCGAAGGGCGAGCCCCGCAGAGTCGCAAAGAGGGCAAAGAGCAGAGGCATTTGCACCAGCAGGGGCAGGCAACCACCGAGGGGATTACCAAATTCTTTGTAGAGCTCGGACTGGGCTTCGCGGAGCTTCTCGGGGTCGTTGGCGTAGCGTTCTTGGGCTTCTTGCAGTTTTTTTTGCATGATCGGCTGCACCACCCGCATTTTGCGCATGTTGCGGATAGAGCCGGCATTGAGCGGGAACAGTGCCAAGCGAACGACCAACGTAAGGAAGATGATGGCTAGCCCGTAACTCGGCACAATGCCGTAGAAGAAGTCCAGGATAGGCACCATGACGTTGTTAGAGAGAAAACCGACGCCAAAATCCATGGGGTGCGTGACCGTGTATGTCCGTCTATCACTCTAGCAACTCTCGCGCCCTGCGTGAGGTTTGGTCGAACCGTAGGGGGTGCCATCCAGCTAAACCCGCCGCCAGGTTTTTTGCTGCTCTTTTGGCCGAAAGACAAGCTCTATGCTGTGAGCCTTCTGGACGGGGTCGAGCTAGGCGGCTGATCGAGCGGTGCCGATCTCGACACTGACTGAATCAAAGCGGGCATCACCTGGCTTGTAGGCCAACAGTTCCATGCCAATAGGTTCGCCACTATCAACATCTTTAATTAAAATGACGCCATCTCCGAGCTCTGTGCAAAGCTGATTGGGGCGCGGGCTTTGCCAAAAAAACCTGAGCAGTTCCCTGTCTGGCTCATAAAAAATTTTTACTTGAGCCACAGCACAACTCCTTTAGCAGCAATCACACATCACCCTCTGCCTGCCACTGCCCCAAAAGCCAGAGATGGCCAGAGATGGCTAAAGATTCAGAGCAGCGTTCTCGAAATAGCTAGCTGTGCTTTGTCGGTCTTAGTCGTCGTCGCCGTATTCTTCTTCGTCAGGGGTGTAGCTGTCGGCGGCTTCATCACCAATAAGAAGGCTGATATCTTCTTCTTCGAGGGTGGGGAAGGTGGGCTCGACGGGTTGATCGATGAGGCGGCCCTCTTTTTTGAGCCAATCCAAAATGGAGAGGGTGTCGCCGGTGGGGATGACGGTGGCGCGGTTGCTAATCGGTTCTTCGCGAAGGGAAGGGTTAGTCATCGGGGGCTCCAGGGTGATCCAGAAAACAGTAGGCCGTTTCAGATGAGGCCGTTGTGGGGCTTGGGCGATCTGACAAAAACGACTTAGATTAGCGATCATAAGTTGATTAGAGAGTTATGCGCCACTACTTCCCGGAATGGCTCCGTGTGACGCTGCGTTGGCGAGGTACGGTAGTGCCGCTTATTCGTGGCCAGGTGTTGTTTTGCAGTGGCTTTGCCTTGCTGGTGACGCAGTTTTATCACTGGGATTTGCCGGTAGCTCATAACGTGCTCAGCAGTATCATTCCGGGGGTGGTGCTGGGTTTGCTGCTGGTGTTTCGTACCAATACGGCCTATGAGCGGTTTTGGGAGGGGCGCAAGCTGTGGGGCACGCTGGTAAATACGGTACGGAATTTGGCGCGGCAGGTTTGTATTTCGATAAAGGTGGGATCACCGCAGGAGCTGGCGGCGCAGATGAATTGTTTGCGGTTGTTGGTGGCGTTCGCCGTGGCGATGAAGCAGCATCTGCGGCAGGTGCCCTTGGGCGATGCTGTCGTTCATCTGGTTGATCCGGTGGTGAATACCGAGCTGCAGGGTGTCCATAATCCGCCGCTGGATATTGCCTTTCGGATTGGTGATTACCTGGAGCAGCAGTTTATGCAGGGGCGGCTGGAGTTGTTTCAACTGACGAGTATGCAGGTGCTGCTGAATGTGATGGTAGACAGCCTGGGGGGCTGCGAACGCATCCTCAAAACGCCTATCCCCCTCGCGTATGCGGTTCATTTGCGGCAGTTGATCTTGCTGTATTGCATGTTGCTGCCAGCAGATTTGGTGGATGATTTGGGCTGGTGGACATCACCCGTGATTGCTATTGTCAGCTTTGCTCTCTTTGGTATTGAGGGCATTGGTGTCGAGATTGAGAATCCTTTTGGTCTCGATCCGAATGATTTGCCCCTAGATTCGATTTGTCAGACCATGGAGCGCAATATTGGTGATTTAATCGCGCTCCGTGACCATACGCCTCTGGGAAAGGTGCCGCAGATGTCTGAGGCTAGGCACCCATGACAACGTTGCTAAAGCTGACCTTGGTGTAGGAGGGCTGGCCTTTGCTTTGACCCTTAACTTCTTGAGCCGACATTAGCCAGAAGCCACCGACTTCGGTGTAGCTGTCGGTGAAGTTGAGTTGGTTCAGAATATCGCCGCTGCTGGGGTCGGTAAAGACGGCGGTGTAGTGGGTGGAGAGGTAGCCGCTGCCGGTATCGAGGCTATTGAGGTGGTTGATGGTGAAGGCCATGCGACCCATGGTGCGGGAGACTTGGGCAACTTCGCGATCGCGAATTTTGTAGTGCGACCCCATGGCATCGCCACCAACGGCAATCGGGACAGCACCGCTGGCATCGGCTTCGCCATCGAGGCTAAAGGTGTGTTTGGCGTGGGCGGTGTCAAAGTCGGTGTGTTTGCGGTGGGTGATCACATCTTTGATTTGGTTGGTGATCCAGGCGCTGACCAGCGGATTATCGATATTGCTGACGATGATGCCGTTGAGGTTGGTGAGGTCGGCAGGCACAGTTACCTTGCCGCTGTAGGTGCCGGCGGGCAGTACCTGGGCACCATCACGCCCGAGGGGCGTATCGTAGCCGATCTCCAGGGTGAAATCGGCGCTGTAGCCTGGGAAGTTACCTTGCCAGGTGTAGCGGTTTTCGTAGGCAGTGCGGAAGAGATCCTGGGCGGAGATGGCAGATTCGACTGTCATGGCTTATTGACCTAATTTGCATTTAGTTCATAGCTTAGCAGTTGCTGCTGGCGGAGAACTGAGGCTAGCGCTCTTGTATGCTGGCGGTGCGAGTGCTGGGGCAAGACAACTATG
>CAZAGN010000093.1:0-8784 GCA_964484905.1 uncultured bacterium
CAATAGACCTCTTGCACGAATGTCGAAGAAGGGAGAGAGGATTAGAGAATGAAGTACGAAGAAATCAAAGACCTGCCGCCGCGAGCATTTAAGCGTATGACCGGCGCCCGTCGAGAGACCTTTGAGCATTTAGTCACTCAACTCGAGCCGAGCTTAAATCGCCAAGGTCGCCGTGGCGGCCAGACAAAGCTGAGCGTTGCCAACCAACTGCTAGTCTGCCTGAGTTACTGGCGAGAATATCGAACCTACTTTCATCTTGGCCAAGACTTTGGTATTCATGAATCGAGTGTGTGCCGCATCGTCCATAAAGTTGAGAAGCTCTTAGCGCAGTGCCAGACGCTGCACTTGCCGGGGAAGAAACACCTACGAACGCCTGACGGTCGTTACACAACTATCGTGATTGACGTCACTGAACTTGAGATAGAGCGACCCCAAAAAAACAGCGGCACGACTACAGCGGCAAACAGAAATGTCATATCCTCAAAGCCCAGGTGAGTGTTGAGCCGTTGCGGGGCGAGATTATCGGTCTGAGCTTTGCCAAAGGCAGACGCCATGATTTCCGGGTATTCAAGGAAAGCCAGACTCAGGCCGCAGCCTCGATTGAGATTCTGGCGGACAAAGGCTATCGAGGCTTACAGAAGCTGTATGCCAACAGTTGTATTCCGCACCGAAAGCGACATCATCAGGCGTTAACGATTGAGCAAAAGGAGCAGAATCGACAGCTAGCCAGTCGCCGGATTCGCGGTGAGCATGTGCATCGTCGGCTCAAGGTCTGGCGGATTGCCAGTAGCCGTTATCGCAATCGGCGACGACGCTTTAAGCTCAGGCTCTCTGTCATTGCGGCTATCCACAATTTCGAACTCTCCCTTCCTTCTCTAGCTCTCTCCTGATTCGCGCAAGAGGTCTATTCAGTTCATAACGGTTGTCGTAACGGGTTAGAAATGTCTCAACACTGAGTGGTAGTGGCTGTGCGAAGGGCTCAAAGTGAGGGGCATGGCTGGGGCCTCATCGATGCCCCTAGTCTAAGCAAGTCTGGGTATCGAGCTCTAGATTATCGAGCCTTAGACCACTAACATACCTACGACTAGCTTCTGCTAACGATTGGCGGTGCGGGCAAACAAGACTGCCCCTACAGCAATGGTGAGCACATTAGGTACCCAAGCCGCTGTCACTGGGCCGAGGGTGCCAGTTTGCCCCAGGGCTTGGGCAATAAAAGAGACGACGTAAAAGGCAAAGATAATCAAAACACTGAGCCCTAAACCCACTGAAGAGCTAGTGCGTTGGGGGCGAAGCCCCAGGGTACCGCCAATAACAGCAAAGGTCACGCAGGTAAAGGGAATGGCGTACTTTTGGTGCAACAGCACTGACAGCCGCCGTACCCCTTCGGTATCGCCGGTACCGCGCTGGAGAGCAATGAAGCGACGCAGTTCACTGATATTCATATTTTCGGGGCGCTGATTAAGGGAGGCTACATCGAGGGGGGTGCGCCCGATCGCGACTTCTTGACGCTCGAATTGGAGGATATTCCGGTAGCTGCCATCTTCGTTGACAATGTAATTGGTGCCGTTGCGAAACAGCCAGCTTTGCGCCCCGGGCTGCCAGATCGCACTTTGAGCTAAGAGAATTTGGCTGAGGCCGCCCCGCGAAAAATCAAGCACGGTAATGCCCAGCATCTGCTCGCCATCAAAGCGACGGGCATAGAACAAGCGCTGCAGGCCACTCTGCATGCCCTCAACCTCACCAAATTCTTGGTAGAGGATGTTTTCTTCACGAAACTGGGGCTGGTCGCGGTTGAGGGCCGTATTGAGAACTTCGGTGGCGGTGGCATTGGACTGGGGCACAATCGCTTCGTTAAAGGCAAAGGTAACGCCGGTCATCACCAAGCTCAGCAGCAGCGCCGGAATGAGCAGGCGCAGCGGTGAAACGCCACAGCCCCGGAGGGCAGTCATCTCGCTATCGCTACTGAGGCGGCTGTAGGCCAGCAATGTCGCCAACAGCATCGACATCGGAAAGGTCAGGACAATGATATTGGGTGCTTGCAACAAATACAGCCAGGCGGCGGTGCCCATCGACAGACCGGCTTCCGCAACGAGGCGTACCAACTCAAACAGCGAGGCGATGGCGGTACCCAGAGCCGTGAAGGCACCCACCCCAAAGAGAAACGGTAGGAGCATTTCGATCGCGAAGTAGCGATCTAAAAGATTGAGGCGCAGCGGGCGGAGCGCTTTCACAGCCGAAATTTCTCACCCAGGTAGTATTTACGCACCAGCGGATCGGCGGCTAGCTCGGTATCACTGCCACTAGCTAAGATTTGCCCCTCGTTCATGATGTAGGCGCGGTCAGTAATTTCGAGGGTTTCGCGGACGTTGTGGTCGGTAATGAGGACGCCGATGCCGCGATCTTTGAGGCGGGCCACCACCTCTTGAATATCAGCCACAGCAATCGGATCAACACCGGCAAAGGGTTCATCCAGCAGCAGAAACTGGGGGCCTTGTCGCCCCGCTGCCAAGGCGCGCGCAATTTCGGCCCGTCGCCGCTCACCGCCCGAGACCTGAATGCCCAGGCTATGGGCGACATGGGTAATGCGAAACTCTTCGAGCAAGTGCTCCAATCGCGATCGCCACTCCCGCCGCGGTACGCGCGTCTGCTCCATGATCAGCAGCAGATTGTCTTGAATGGATAGCCGCCGGAAAATGCTCGCCTCTTGGGCCAGATAGCCAATGCCCAATTTGGCGCGTCGGTGCATCGGTAGGTGCGTGATATCGCTGCCATCGAGGCAGACTTGGCCGGAGTTGGGCTGTACGAGGCCGGTGGTGATGTAGAAGGAGGTGGTCTTACCGGCGCCATTGGGCCCCAAAAGGCCAACAATTTCGCCTTGGGCCACACTCAACGAGACATCTTTAACGACATCTCGCCGCCCGTAGCGCTTACAAACGTGATGCAGCCTAATCTCCACGCGCCCTACTCAGCCTCGACGGGGAAGAAATACACTGACTCAACCTGTTGGCCACCCCCTGGCGCTGCTTCGATTGTGCCAGAAAGCACAAGGTAGGTAACGGTTTGAGCTTGGACAGTGTTTTGTTGTTGGCGGATCGTGACATCGCCTTCGAGAACAATGCGCTGCTCGCGAGTGTAGTAGGTTGCCCGCTGCGCCGTGGCTTCGACATCTTCGGCAGCATAGCGAATGACGACATTGCCATCAGCCTGGACAATACCAGCATTGACATCGGCTGATTGCACATCGGCCACAATCGAGATGGCTCGCTCTTGAGCCCCAACGGGTGCTACTGCGAGTACACCCAACAAGGCTGCTAGCACCCAACGCATGGTGTTCTCCGTTCACCCCAATCACCTTAATGTATCTGGTTTGGGTGCGGACTACTCAGGGGCGCAGTTCTAAGGCGTGTCAATGCAGGGGGATTGTTTCCCAAAGAGCCGATGTGAGGACGGCGACAGCGTGTGCCGTGTGTACTGGCTGATCCTGTTTGCCGGTAAGAACCATTTGCCCAGGCGAAATATTCCCTCGCAGTCCTTGTGCGGTTGCCGCTGTAATTATGGCGCGATGTTAAACAATCCCTGCGCCGCCTGCCGCAGTTGCAGAGCTTGCTTAGGATCAGTGTGATCGTAGATGGCAATCGCACGGCGAAAGGCATTAAGACTGTCTTCGATATGACCGAGCTTGAAGAGGGCAACCCCGAGGCTTTGATAGGCAGGTGCGTAGTCAGGGTCAAGCTCAAGGGCATGGCAGTAATGTTCGATCGCGAGTTCGAGTGCCCCGAGGCTGCGTTGATACTGGCCAAGTTTGACATAGGCGGGGGCAAAGTCGGGCTGGAGCTGTCGCACGGTTTCGAAGTGTTGTTGGGCCGTTGCTAGATCGCCCTGTTGCTCGCGGATGATGCCGAGGTTGTAGTAGCTGCTGAGTTTGGCGGTGGCATCGAGATCGGGGGTCGCGATCGCGAGTTCGTAGTGGTGCTGGGCTTGGGCAAGATCACCCCGTTGACTGGCGGCCAGGGCCAAGTGGTAGTGGGCTTCATACTGAACCTGGGGCTCGCTGGCCTGGGTGCTTTGGACGAGCAGTTCACAGCCGCGTGTCAGTTCGCCAGCTCCGACCAAGAGCGCACCCAGCTTGTTGGCAATATACATATCATCGGAATGCTGCGCCAGGTGGCGACTCATAATCCGCCGCGCCCGCTCAGTTTTAGCAGCGATCTGAGGCGCAGTGTAACCACTGTGCTCAATCGCTACATCGCTCACAGTAATGACACGCCAATGGGGTTCTTGACGTTGTAGGGCTTGGATACTATCGTCTACACCTTCGTGGTAGGGCCGCTCGAAGTGAATTGCCGGATGGCGGCGGAAGAGGCGTAACACTTGGCTGTAGGGTGCTTGCTGGGCACCCAGTTCGTGACGACGCAGGGTAATGGCGAGGAGATCGCTTTGGGCGAGGTAGGGTTGCAGTGCCTGAAGGACACCAGGCAGTAAGACTTCATCAGCATCAAGCACCAGTACCCACGCGCCGGTGGCGTAGGTGAGGGCAGTATTACGCGCCGCCGCAAAGTCGTCGTGCCAGGGTGTGGTGTAAACTTGGGCACCCGCTGCCGTCGCGATCGCGATCGTCGCGTCCTCAGAGCCGGTATCAACCACAATCAGCTCATCAACCAGCCCCGCCACACTTTCTAAGCAGCCTGCTAGGCGCGCCGCTTCATTGCGCACAATCATACAGAGGCTGAGATTGACCATGGCGAGCGCTCGGTAGGGAAGAAACTAGGCCGGAAAGATTGCCTCGATCACACTGGCTGCGTTGATGCTGGCAATCTGACCATCAGTAGCTGTGATCGCCCGGCAGAGCTCGCTGTCAGGCGGGAGCAGCTTGGCCGGATCGGTGGGACCAAAGAGGGCAACAACCGGTGTGCCGGTGGCGACAGCTAAGTGCATTGGCGCACTGTCGGTACCCAAAAAGAGCGAGGCTTTGGCAATCAGGGCCGCCAGGGCACCCAAACGCGGCGGGTTGAGGATGGTCAGCTCAGGCACAGCAGCGCGGAATTCAGCCCCCAAGGCAGCATCTTCGGGGCCAGCAACAACGGCAAGGGCGAGCTCGGGGCGCTTACTTTGAAAGGCTTTGATGATTTCGACCCACTGCGCCACGGGGTAGATTTTGTTGATACCCTTCGCGATCGCGAGTTGGCTTGAGCCCGGATGCAGCAGCACATAGTCGCGATCGGCAAGGGTTTTTGCCTTAGTCTCGGCTGCCCAGTCAACATCTTTTTGTTTGACCTGAAGCTGCGGCAACGACGGGCTGTTGGGCAAGCCGAAACCTTCCACCAAATCGTGATACATCCAAGCGGCGTACTGATCGGCCTTGAGGGCAATCCGATCAGTCATAAATTTGGCATAGCCAACCCGCTTCGGAATCCCGGTCAGCCAGAGGAAAAAACCCAACCAGGCATTGCGGCCCAAGCTGATGACACCCGTGTATTGACGCTCGCGAATGCGCCCGAGCAGATCACCCAAATCGGCCAAGCTGATCGCCTCTTTGAAGGCGAAGGGCAAAATCAGGTTGTGATCGCAGCAGACTTCGTAGGCGCTGACGGCGCGAGGTTCAACCACAACGTCTAACTGTGCCTGAGGATAGGCTTCACGCAGGCTACGGAGCGTCGGGAAGAACAGAATTTGATCACCAATACCGCCGGGAACCAGCGCAAGGATTCGCATCGGGGCTTATCCCAAAACACAATCTGTTAGGCATTGTGCCATGCAGCGGCTTCCCAGAACGAAACTTGTGCGCTTCAGATCACACCCAACAAACCGGGTGACAGGGCGTTGCTAAGCAGCCTAGAGCATGACCAAGAACGGCAGCACATTACTTACCCCCGCCGCACTGATTAACTCCACCCGTTTTTCGCCAGGATAGGTTGTGGCCGCAACCGTTACAGTCAAGGAAAGCGCTGTATCTGAAATCGGCGTGATGCTGAAGCTGATGCCTTTACCCACAGGGCCAACCCGTGCGTCGGTAACTTGGCCGAGGCCGCTGCCGCTAAGGGTGCAGGTGAAGGTATCGCCAACAAAGGCTTCGAGGGGCCAACCATCGGTAACGCGCGGTGTAACCACATTGGGCTCCAGAGGATACTCCTGATCATGATGCTGCTAATTAGGCTGATGCAAGTCGCGATCGGGCTGTTTGGGCTCATATTGGGGCTGGGGCTGCTCGGGGGGCGGCGCGTGGGCGGCTTTGCCTGGCGGCGTTGTGGCCGGTGGTTGGGGCAGTGGTTTGAGGGTGTGGCACAGCCCCGTGAACCGCAGGCATTGGTGCGCTCAGTCACACAGCCTGTGTGCTGTACGAGTTTCGCATTAAGGGGCTGCACGGCGGTCTAGGCGGTGGTATTCACTCAGCCCTGCTCTATCGCGAAGTGCGGGGGTGGGAGAATGTTGCCTTACAAACAGCGCAGGGGCGACTTGTGCTTCAAGTCGGTGAACTGGATTTGCAGCAGGTCCAGGTCCAGGATCAGCAGGATCTAGTCCGCGAGCTGCAACTTGCCCCATCGCGATCGCTGCTATCTCAACATGCCATTGCAACAACATCCCTACTCCTACGCCGATCATTGGTGCTTGAAGAGTGCCGTATTGATGCGGGCAGTCACCTGTGCGTCTACGGCGAGTGTCGGGGTGATACCCTCACGGCTACCTTAATAACCGATAAATCAAAACAGCGTCTCCTCTTTGAGGCGTTGGCGGCTCTGAGCGGCAGCTGGGTGTTACTGCCCCTAGCTGTTGCGATCATCCTTAAAGTTTTCACGGGCTAAATCACAGGGGCAGCTCAGTGCCGCTACAGGCTGAGGGGCTGCTGGCTAGAGGGTTGGTCGCGCTTCGCGATCGCGAGGCCCCGTTGTAGGGCCAACAGCCGGTCACTCATCCAGTGGCCATCATCGATGATGCTGTTGATGCCCAGGGTTTCGAGGCGGCGACGTACTTTGTCGTTGGCACCGACAATAATCACCTCCCGCTTTGCCTCAACCGCTTCTTGGATGGCATTTTCCAAGGCTAGGCCCGAGGTTACACCCAGCACAGGCACTTCGATCAGGTCAACAATCAACACGTCGTACTTTGACAGGGCGCGGTGCTCGCGGTTAATCGCCTTGGCGACCCCAAAAAGCATCGGCCCGGTAATACTGAACAACAGCACCCGCCCTTGAGCTTCATCCAGCACGTCTTTTTCGGCAGGGGTGAGCACAACCTGATCATCGGCAACCGTGATCGCTTTTACTGATTGGCTTTGAAACTCCTCTAGGCGGGCAATCGTGAGGATATTGGCAATAAAGACACCAACCGCGACGGCCACCATCAAATCGACAAATACGGTCAGAGCAATCACGCTGTAAACAATCATGGCCGCTTTGGGCGAGATTTTGTGTACCCGCTTGAGGAAGCCCCAGTCGATGATTGTAATGCCGACCTTGAGGACAATCCCGGCCAAGACGGCCAGCGGAATGCCCGAGGTCAGCGGGGCCGCCCAGATGACAATAATCAACAGCACCAAAGCGCGGCTGACGCCCGAAAGGGCTGTACGTCCACCCGCCTGAATATTAACAACGGTGGCTGTGGTTGCCCCCGAACCGGCAACCCCGCCGCACAGACCCGTGATGATATTGGCAATACCTTGGCCAATGAGTTCGCGATCTGAGCGGTGTTCGGTACGGGTCAAGCTATCGGCGACGAGGCAGGTCAGGAGGCAGTCAATCGAGCCCACAACCGCTAGCACAATCGCGTTGACAAATATCAGTCGCAGCGAGTCCATGCTGAAAGTCGGCACCTGGAAGCTAGGTAAACCCGGTGTGATTTCGCCAATCGTCGCGATCGTTCGGATTTCCATGCCGCGAAAGACCGTAAGCGACACTAGCGTACCAACCACCAAGGCCACCAACTGAGGCGGCACCAACTTTTTGAGGCGACGCGGATAGGTGTAGAGGATCACCAGCGTTAGGACACCCAGACTCAACTCCCAAATGCTGGTGTTACTGACTAAGTCTGGCAGAGCCCGAATGACACCCAACACACCGCCGCTAGGGGTTGCCTGGCCCAAAAAGGGCGCAATTTGTAAAAAGATCAAGATAATGCCGATGCCCGACATAAAGCCAGAAATGACGTTGTAGGGCAGCATCGTAATGTAGCGCCCCAACTTCAGAAAGCCAAACAGCATCTGAAAGACACCGGCAAGCATCACTACCGTGAAGGCCAGCGCTAGACCTTGTTCAGGGTTGCTAGCGGTTGTTTCGGCAATCACTGCCGTCACGATCACTGTCATCGGGCCGGTCGGTTCGGAGATTAGGCTGGGTGTACCGCCAAACAAGGCAGCAAAAAAGCCAACTAAAATTGCGCCCCACAAGCCCGCTGCAGCGCCCGCACCCGAGGCAATACCAAACGCCAAAGCCAGTGGGAGGGCGATAACGGCTGCTGTTAGCCCACCTAAAATATCGCCCTTGGCATTTTGGAAGTTGATTGAGTTAACTAAGGCCATACTGTCTCCTCCGCAGAATCGTTTTGGTGGCATGGTTTTGGTAGAGCTGTTGCCGTTCAGGCTCTGGAACGGTAAAGACTGAACCGATCTAACGGACCAGCAGCATCGGAATCGTGCTGCTGCGTAGAAGCTGCATTGTGGTTGTACCAATCACAAGATGGCGAATACGCCGCTGCCCGTAAACACCGATCGCGAGCAGGTCAACATCATAGCGGGCAATGTAGTCGCTAATAACCCGATCAGGCTCTCCGGCTGCCTGATGAAAATGGGTG
>CAZAGN010000094.1:0-6199 GCA_964484905.1 uncultured bacterium
TACGACCGAGTGATGCCCGTGGCAAAGCCAACTTTGGCTGGCTCGATAGTCGTCACTCTTTCTCCTTCGGCAACTACTACGATCCGCACTTTATGGGCTTTGCCAGTTTGCGGGTGATTAACGAAGACTGGATTGCGGGCGGTGGTGGCTTTCCGACCCATGGCCATAGCGATATGGAAATTGTGACCTATGTGCTCGAAGGGGCGCTCGAACACCGCGATAGTCTGGGGAATGGTGCTGTCATGCGCTACGGCGATGTCCAACGTATGACCGCAGGTACAGGCATTCGCCACAGTGAGTTCAACGCCTCAGCAACTGAACCCGTGCATCTGCTGCAAATTTGGCTGCTACCTGGCGAAGGGGGCCTGACCCCCAGCTACGAGCAGACCGAGTTCGAGCCCGAGAGCAAGCAGAACCGTCTCCGGTTAATTGGCTCACCAACGGGTGAAGGGGGCTCAGTGGTTATTCACCAAGATGTGAACCTCTATGCCTCGATTTTGGCGGCGGGCAAAACGGTAGCCCACAACCTGAATGAAGGCCGTGCCGGTTGGCTACAAGTCGCTCGCGGTGCGATTACGGTAAATGGTCAGACCTTGGGTGCAGGTGACGGTCTCGCCATTCAGAGGGCAACGCCTCTGGCAATTCAGGGCAGCGAAGACAGCGAGTTCTTGCTGTTTGATATGGCAGCCTAGTCGCCAACAGATCCTTTGCCTGGGAGATATCAAAGATGAAAGCCACTACCCAGGGGCAGTGGCTGAAAAGACATAGTTTTCTTGGGCAACACCTAAATCATCAAAAGCGAAGGTCAATAAGCTAGTACCACTTTTGGGCATACACCCGCTGTAACAGGTAAAAAACAAAGAGCTTAGGTGGCACCTTACGCTCATCGATCATGAAGGACTCGATCTGACTGATCGGTGCCCCATCGGCTGTGTAGGTGTAAGCCTTGGTTGAGTTTAAATCGGGGGCCGCAAAGATCACGTTAAACTGGCGCGTGCCACCCGCAAAGCTACCTTTGAGCGTCAGGTTATCCAGCACTAGCTCAAGATCAGCAACGCCCCGCTCCCTAAAACCAGCAACAGCAGCCGGAATAATATCTTCCGTAACTGTTGCCTCAAAGGGCTTGGCAGACGGGGCTTCTTTTTTCGCTTTGGCAGCAGGAGCAGCCTTAGCAGCGGGCTTATTGTCTTCAGGCATGATGATCGCGATTCCTTACGGCCAGCAAAAATAAGTCGGAACTAGTGCTCGGGCGGAACAAACTGGTCGCTCACCTGGGCCACTGGCACTTGGGGGAAGCCCATGCTGTAGTTGGTCGCACGACCATTAAGGTTATACGTCACCTCGCCCTGTTGCAGCAGCGAACGAATAAAGTGTTCCAGATCAGAGCCAATGCGGCGCAGGTTGTAGTCTGTTAAGTCCCGGCCAGCATAGGCAGAGACTTTCTCTTCAAACAAACCATAAACCTTTTGCAAAGCTCCGTCATTCCACGTCAGTTCATTATCCGGATCGACATCGAGGGTCAGCAATTCCTCGCTCTCGATGAAGTTACCGTCTTTGACCTCTGCCGCAAAAATATGGACGTGGCGGGTCGTGCATTTGAGCATGGCACCTCTCCCCTGGCTTAACCTTATTTTACCATCGTTAGGCTACTGCGCTCAGCGCGAGGAGTACCCCGCCGATCGCGATCGCGAAGCCGCCCGAAAGCACAGCCCAGAAGCGCGGATGACTGGTCACGCGGTTGCCTTGCACTGCGGCCTCAGCGAGATCAAAGGTTGAGAAGGTACTGCGGCGGAACCAACCCCGTACCGTGGCTTGATCGCCAATCAGCTTACCTGCTTTAGCGGCGCCAAAAAAGAAATTACCCAAGGGGCCAAAGCGGGAGAAGTAGCGCAGATAGAGCAAGCCGGACTGACCTTCAAAGCGCAAATCCGAGCCGACGACATTACCGGCTTGACCGCGACCGATAATCTTGCCACTCAGCTCGGCCGGCCGACCGCGTAACGGACTGGCATAAGGGTCACTCATCAGCTCGATCACACTATCGCGGGTTTGCTGCTTGGGCAAGCTGGGGAACTGCACATTTTGCTTAATAAGCGCGCCCATGCCCCAGCCCACAAGGCCACCACCGAACAAGCCCAGAATGGCCAGCTCAGAGCCTGAGTGCAGGAACCAACCCAAGCCACTACCGAGCAACAGACCCAGCAAGGGCAACTGATAAATGACCAAGTCTGTGATGAAGGAGCCTTGCAGGCGCTGCTTATCAAGACGGTTCCCCTCTGCAACCACGCGGGGCATATCGTATTCGCTGTTGATGCCCATTTGCTCAGCGTAGGTACTAAGGGCACGGATGCGTTTGGCGGTCAGCGGATGCGTTGACTGCAACTCCATCCACCAAGCCCACGGGTTAAACAAATCCCAGAGGAAGACACGCTCGACCTGGGGTTTGCTCAGACCTCGGAAAATGCTGGTTGAGACGGCTGCCTTGGCATCATAAATACCGAGGGCGCGGGTGCCTTCAAGCAGACGGCTGGGGGTCTCTTCCTTTTGACCCGCATCGACAATTCCGTAGGCAATTTTAACCAAGGCGCGCGAAAGACCATTGGGATTACCCGTAGTTTTGGCGGCAAAGTGGTCAGCAAAGTATTCCCGCACCCGCGAGAGGTACAGCAAAAGATAGGTGCCCACCAGATAGAACACGTAGGCGGTGGCGGCAACACTGGCGGCGGCATCTTTCGATTTGCTGCTGCCCCGGTTTTGGAGGTTGCGAGCAAAGATATAGATCAAATAGGTGAGCTGAACAAGGGTTGCCGCGAGGGTCATGATCGCGAAATCCCAGTTGACGATATGCCCGAGTTCGTGGGCATAGACAACAGCAGCTTCGTCGTCCTCAAGATAATGGAATAGGCCTTGGCTGACGACTAAACGGGCTGAGTTGGGCAAGCTGCCGTAGGTGAAGGCAGTCGGGTTTTGGTCGTCGATAATGCCCAGGCGGGGCGTTTTCAGTTTGTGTTGCCGACAGACATCTTCAATAACCCGTGCCGATTCGGGGCTGCTACGGCGAATGTCTTCGAGCGATACCCAGCGCGTGCGGTAAAGCCAGCGCTGTGTCAAGTCCATGATGAAGGGCGAGACGAAGAACATCAGGCCATTAAAGAGAATCGTCAGACCAATGACTAAAATCCACATCGCGGCGGCGTTGCCACTTTCGAGGATCAGGCCCAAGGCGAGCGCCAAAACAAACAACATGCCCGCAAGCAGGCTAATCGTCACGCCCGATGCCAGACTGAGATTACCGGCAAAGCTCGCGATCGCCAAAGCGGCTAGGGGTGTGCCTCGTTCGGCTGGACTCGGTTCGGCGGTACGCGGTGTTGGCGGCGGCTCGGTTGCGGCAGGAGCAGCAGTAGCTGCAGCGGTGGGCTGGATGGCCGCCAGCGCTTGAGTCGCCCAGGCGCTGACTTTGGGGTTGGGGTGAGTTTGGAGTGAGGTCGCGATCGCGATCGCCTCCCCCTGTTGCCCTGTTCGTTGGTAAGACCCGACCAGCCAAGTGCCCAAACGGGCGTATTCTATCGAGGTGGTTTGAAAACGAGCGAGCACGGGTGTCACCCGCCGTAGCAGCGCGGCATCATCCTGAGTGGCCGCGAGAGCCTGAGTTTCTTGCCACCAAGCTTCGTCGATGGGGCTATGCTGCACCAACACAGCCTCAGCACGGGCGGCTTGGTCAAACTGCTCGGTTGCCCGGTAGGCAGCCGCCAATAATTGATAGGCCCGTAAATAGGCTTCTGAACCCACTTCAAGTGTGGGCAGCACAGACACCAGGCGATCAATCACCTCGAGATATCGCTCTTCAGCAAAGGCGGCTTCAGTATCACGCCACCAGTAAGTGGAGGCCATCGTTATCCCTCATAGCTGCTGCTATTATCCACACATAATTCTTAAAGTTTGTATGTGGAAACATTAAGTTGTGATCAGGGTTACACGAGTTTTTTTAAGCAGCTATCGAAGTAGCTCGCTATCTTGAAATCGGGACTCAGTCTGGCTTTGAAAGGCTAGCTCAAAGAAAAACGGCATATTTACCATGGTCAAATCAAATGTGATTTTAGTCACACCTTGTTTGACTTTGACTAAACCACATAGTGTCCCGTACGCACTGAGTTGGACAAAGGCACTCTTGAGACACAGGTACTGCCAAGGTTGCGTCAAATAATCCTAGTGCTGGTAGCTCTGACACGAACCTTTCCCACGTTAAGCATTAAATGCGGCTTTACCTGCTTTAGAATTTGGGGTTTACTGTCGGCGCCTCAAGCTGCTATCGCCCTAAACTGCTGTTCGTAGGGCTTTAATATCGACAGGCACCCCCCAGAGGACGAGGTAGAGCTTCTCAGCCAAGGGAGAAAGTTCTTGCTGCAATGTTCCTAGCCGATCGCGAAAGGTGCGCCCCAGGGGGTAGGCAGGGACGACACCCCAACCGACTTCTTCACTGACACAAATTACCGTAGCGGCGGTTGTTGCCAAAGCTTTAATAAAAGTGGCTTGGTAGTCAAGCCAAAGAGGGTCTTCGAGACCATTAGCAACCCAAGTTCCCAAAGAATCGATCAAGAAACAGGTGGGTTGCGAATTTGATTGTAAGACTGCGGCAAGGTCGAGCGATACTTCAAGGTTTGACCAATGGGCTGGCCGCCGCTGCTGATGCACTTGAATGCGCGCTTGCCATTCGAGGTCAGTTGCATCTCGCAGACCAGTAGCGACATAGGTTACGGGGAGCAACGTTTGTACAGCAAGCTGCTCAGCCCAAGCACTTTTGCCTGAACGCGCTGGCCCCGTAACGGCAATTAGCGACACTGCCTAAGAAACGGTGAAGGCAACCCAGCAAAGACCACCGACCAAGGCAAGGGCGATACCGGCAGCAATGGCATACTGAGGGCCTTTGCCATTGGTTTCGACCACTTGCTCTTCAACTTCGATGGGGAAAGCGTTGAGAACGCCGTCTTCACGCTTGGTAAAACCACCCATAAATCACACATTTCTTAACGTCTGCTTAAGACAATACGCTGTCACCCTCGGCGCTGTCTAGGTCGTTAGGGGCATCAATTACCCTTAATGCGGCATCAGGGTCGACCTAGTCGGCGTTATCACCGAGCTCTTCGGGGCTGTCGTTGGACATTTCTTCTTTAAAGCCACGCAGGGCCTTGCCAATGGAACTACCCAGTTCGGGCAGCTTTTTGGGGCCGAAAATGACAACAGCAATCACACCAATCACGGCCATCTCGGGCAAGCCCATACCGAATATGCTCATGCTTCAGCTCCCAACAATTCTCCTCACGCTACTCGATCCGGTTACGTTCTGTACATCTTCTCGCTGCGGCCTCTCTAAATCGCCACCGCCTTCGAACCGCAATCGCTAGCGCCCAGGCCAAGATGATCAAGGTAGATCGAGGTAATTAATGCAGCTAGAGAACCCAAACCGAGCCGTTAATCCGAGACGCGCGTTGTAAAGTCTTTGGGCTTGACCGCATCCAGGAAGCGGCGAAACTCTTCCTGCTCGGCGGCATCGGCGTCTTGGTCGATTGGAATCGAGGCTTTGGCGATCACTTCTTCCATTACCCAAATGCTGGCATCGGTACGCAACGCGATCGCGATCGCATCACTGGGGCGGCAATCAATTTCGAGACGTTCCTCACCGCGCAGGAGCGTCACCACCGCATAGAAGGTTTCATCCTTCAGCTCCGAGACGACAATCCGCTCAACTTCGGCATCGAGCGCATCCAGCATCCCCACAATCAAATCGTGGGTCATGGGACGGGGGGTGTCTTCTTCCTCCAGGGCAAGGGTAATCGCTTTGGCTTCGGCGTTGCCAACCCAAATAGGTAGGGCGCGGCGCTCATTCAGATCCCGCAAAATGACAATCGGTACTCGGTTAACCGCATCGAGGGCAATGCCTGCCACTTCCATCTCAACCACGGCATCAACCTCCGGCCTGTAATGCTGATCGTAACTCAGTCCCGACAAGGGGCAACCCCTGTGTCATCAGGGGGCGACAACACAACTTCTGCCATACCCAATTGCCAGAGCAAACCCCAGGCCAGCGCCCGAGCCGAAAACACCGCAAAACCCAGCAAAACCTAAAAGAGTCTAAGCATTACTGCCTAGTGGGCCGATGCTGGCCTTTACTGGGGACAGATGCCGTTCACCTGCCAGCTAT
>CAZAGN010000094.1:6299-8282 GCA_964484905.1 uncultured bacterium
TTCACCTGCCAGCTATGAGTTACGAAGTGCTCTCTGATCGCGAAATTCAAGTGCTAGAGCTGGTTGCGGCTGGCCTGACTAACCAGGACATTGGTGACCGCCTCGAAATCAGTAAGCGCACCGTCGATAACCACATCAGCAACATCCTCGAGAAAACCAAAACCGCGAACCGGGTTGCCTTAGTGCGCTGGGCCTTGCAACAGGGCAAGGTCTGCCTTGATGAGGTGAATTGCTGTCTGCTACCCACTCATTTGCCAGGACTTGGAGCTCAGTAGTACGGGTCAAGTCCGCCGCTAGCGCCGGAGAGTTGGTGGGAACTGGCGTTACCATCGAACAGTAGGCGTTATAGCTCTTTAGATTAGTGGTAGATACTAAGCCAAACGATATTTGCCAAACTCACTGTTTCAATCTGGACTTGGTAACCCAGGTCAGCCAGAATTTGCCGAGCGATGAGCTGCTCGACGATGCCTACATTCTTTTTACAGCCTTAGCCGATAAATCCCGCCTAAAGATTCTCCACGCTCTCAGTGATGGACAAGAACTGTGCGTCTGTGATGTCGCATCCTTACTTACGGTTAGGATTGCATCGGCGTCGCATCATCTTCGGAAGCTGCGCGATCTCAAGATTCTGAAATACAGAAACGATGGCAAACTAGCCTACTACTCCTTGAAAGACCAACGGATAGCGACAATCTTGAGCCATGCTTTGAAGCAGTTGGTCAAATAGACATTCAAACCAACGTCATAACGTTAACCTTTTTGCGATATCATTCTAATGCTCGTTAGACTGTAAGAGTAAGCGATTTGTCATGAGTGATAACTGTTGTCAAGCTAAGGGACTGGCGCTGGCAAAGCTAAAAAAACAGCAGGCCAAAGTACTGTGGTACGTTCTAGCAATTAACCTTGTGATGTTTTGTGTGGAATTTAGTGCTGGCATCCAGGCCGATTCGTTATCGTTGACGGGCGACTCACTCGACATGCTGGGCGACACCTTGGTTTACGCAAGCAGCTTATACGTCATCAACAAGAGTCAAAAAGCTCAAGCTGGATCGGCTCTTTTGAAAGGATTAATCATGGTTATGTTTGCCATAGCCGTTTTTGTCAGGGCGATCTTCCAATTGCTTGCGGGTGCTGCCCCCGAAGCGACCATCATGAGTGTGGTCGGTATTGTGGCCTTGCTTGCCAACCTAATGTGCCTGGTACTTCTGAATAAACATCGTCAAGATAATTTGAATATGACAGCGGTATGGTTGTGTTCCAGAAATGACATTGTTGCGAACCTATCTGTTCTGGTTGCGGCTGGTTTGGTTTTACTGACACACTCTGTCATTCCAGATTTGGCAGTGGGCTTGCTACTAACGTTTATTTTTGCGACATCAGCTAGCAAGATACTTTCGCAGTCTTGGCAAGAACTAAAGCGCGTGTCATGAAACTTTCGACAGTCGATTTCGACAGTAGAGAGAGTTGCGCTATTGCTGTAGGTACTCATCGCACTTCGGGACGCTTTGTAAAAATCTGGTACGTCCCCAGACAGCAGTAGAGTGAAAGGCAGTAGGCACGCGTAGAATTGTGGCCATATCCCTTGAACCGCTCGGGCTGAGTCCCGATTCCTTAGCGCTCACCCCGCTCGATGTACCCCAAGTTTCCCCCCCAAGCACCGAACAGATGGCGGTGCTGCTGCAACAAGCCGATCGCGACCAGCTACGACTCCTGATTATTGGTCATGGCAGCAAGGTGCAGGTCTCATCGCTTTCCCAGCCTGTTGATTTGGTGGTCTCGACTCAAAAGCTGACGCACGTGATCGACCACGCTGCGGGTGATTTGACCGTCACCGTCGAAGCCGGACTGACGTTTGCCGAGTTACAAGCCCACTTGGCACCGGCGCAGCAAATGCTGGCCCTTGATCCGGCCTTTCCCGCTCAGGCGACCCTGGGCGGCATTGTGGCGACGACCTCGGCTGGGGCGCGACGACTGCGCTACGGC
>CAZAGN010000095.1:0-8242 GCA_964484905.1 uncultured bacterium
CCCTGGTTTCAGGTTGGCCATGCCCCAACTGTAGGCCACGAGGTTGATCGCTTCGCTGGCATTGCGAGTGAAGACAATTTCGCGATCGCTAGCGGCATTGATAAACCGGGCAATCTTCGCTCGCGCTGCTTCGTAGGCGTCGGTTGCTTCTTGACTGAGGGTATGCACACCCCGGTGCACGTTGGCATTGGTTGCGTGATAGTACTGCTGCATCGCATCTAGCACTGCCGCCGGTTTTTGAGAGGTAGCGGCATTATCGAGATACACCAACGGCAGACCATGCACCTGGCGTGTCAGCACCGGAAAATCAGTGCGAACAGCGGCAGCAATGTTAGTCGGTGTCTCAAGCATGGTGCGGTGCCTTCAGATGGGAATTGAAGTGTTGAATCTTATCTTCAGTATGCTGCGATCTGGCTTGAGGCAGGCGATGCCCCCCGCCACCAGTCGCGAGCCTACACCCATCCTAGTCAACAGCAATCAACTCAACATCAAAGTTCAGCGTTGCATTGGGCGGAATGACGCCACCCGCACCCCGACTGCCATAACCCAAATCAGGTGGGATTACCAGCGTGCGCTTACCGCCCACACGCATGGTCGAAACGCCTTCATCCCAGCCCTTAATCACCTGACCCACACCAATTTGGAAGGTAAAGGGTTGATTCCGGCGATAGGAGCTATCAAACTCCGAGCCATTTTCGAGGGTGCCTCGGTAGTGAACCGTCACCAATTGACCCGTGCTGGGGCTATCACCCTCGCCCACCACCGTATCGGTGTAGACCAGGCCCGAGGGGGTCGTCACAGATTCCATAACTGTCTCCGCAGATCCGTCAGTTGTCTCTGCCACCGCCGGGAAACCAACCCAGCCAACCAGCATAATGACCGCCAGCAGCGCCGTCAGCAAGCGTGACCACGCACTGTGCCGTTGAGCTTTTTGCAGCATAGGAAAAAACACTGACACAACCTTTGCATCCTAACGTGTGTGGTGACCGCTCTCAGCGCCCGCCGCCTCTGCATCCCAAACAAGAGTCAGCTAGCGCCCCATAAAGACATTTGACCGATCCACCGATTTACCTACGTTATCGAGTGTTTCGTTGTGGGGTGTTTGCAAATCGCCTGCACAACCCTTCAGCACCCTTCAATCTTTGAACCCCATTGGCGGGGAACTTGAGGTTGGCTGGTATCATTTTGTACGCTTTTGTAACTGATTCCTGCCGATTGTTACCCAAAGCCTGCATAACTACGGAGACAGATGTGACCCCACTCACAAAGGTTCCGTAATCCTGCTCAATCGCTGGTCTGTGATTCTTGGGCACACTCGAAAGCGTAGTGATGAACGCACCCCAAATGTCGATTACCGAACTGGTCAAGCAGGCGTTTTCCAGCAAAACTTTGACACCTGTAACTGAAGCCAAAATCAACGAAATTATGTGGCACGGACGCTATAGCTCTAGCGATTTAGAAGCCCTCGATCAACTAACTCATGCCCTCGAAGTCGGTGAGATTGCTGTCATCAGCTCGCTTTCGTTGGCTGCTTAGTACTGCCATAGATTGAACTCGATGATTAATGTCTTCGATCCTTAAGGTCATAATGCCTGAATCTTTGCAGGTCTGATGGCTTGCGTGGCGATGGCTAAGCTCAGGTCGCAGCAGGGCTTTGTTGGGTAGGTTGGTTCTCGGGGTGACGCAGCATCTAGCGCTAGAATCAGAAGGCCGTTGATGCTCCTCTACTTCCTCTATGTCAAACCTGCGCAGCCAAGCGATCACCCAAGGTGTTCAGCGTTCGCCCAATCGTGCCATGCTTCGGGCCGTCGGCTTTGGCGATGACGATTTTACAAAGCCCATCATTGGCGTCGCGAACGGCTACAGCACCATTACCCCCTGCAACATGGGCATTAATGACTTGGCGAAGGGAGCCGAAGCTGCCATTCGCACAGCGGGGGCGATGCCGCAGTTATTTGGCACAATCACGATTAGTGATGGCATCTCGATGGGCACCGAGGGCATGAAGTATTCCCTGGTCTCACGGGAAGTGATTGCTGATGCCATCGAAACCGTCTGTGCTGGCCAAAGCCTGGATGGTGTGCTGGCGATTGGTGGCTGTGACAAAAATATGCCTGGGGCGATGTTGGCTATGGCCCGCCTCAATATTCCGGCCATTTTTGTCTATGGCGGTACAATTAAGCCTGGTCACTATAACGGCGAAGACCTGACGATAGTCAGTTCCTTCGAGGCGGTCGGTCAGTACAGTGCGGGCAAAATTGGCGAAGCAGAGCTGCTCGCGATCGAGCGGCACGCCTGCCCAGGTGCTGGTTCTTGCGGCGGCATGTACACGGCTAATACGATGTCGAGTGCCTTCGAAGCAATGGGCATGAGCCTGATGTATTCCTCGACAATGGCCGCCGAAGATGCCGAGAAGGCCGAGAGTGCAGCCGAATCGGGGCGGGTTTTGGTCGAGGCGATCAAAAAGCAAATTTTGCCCAGCCAAATTTTGACCCGCAAAGCCTTTGAGAATGCCATTGCAGTGATTATGGCGGTTGGGGGCTCAACGAATTCGGTACTGCACCTGCTCGCGATCGCCCACACGATGGGGGTTGAGCTGACCCTGGATGACTTTGAAACAATTCGTGGCAAGGTGCCCGTCATTTGCGATCTCAAGCCCAGCGGTCGCTATGTCGCCACCGATCTTCACAAAGCCGGTGGTATTCCGCAGGTGATGAAGATGCTGCTGCATCATGGCTTGTTGCATGGTGATGCCCTGACGATTACGGGTAAAACGGTTGCCGAGCAATTGGCGGATATTCCGACCGAGCCCCCAGCCGGCCAAGATGTCATTCGGCCCTGGGATCGGCCCATGTATACTACCGGCCACCTGGCGGTACTGCGGGGTAATCTGGCTACCGAAGGGGCGGTTGCCAAAATTTCGGGTGTTAAAAATCCAGTGATTACGGGCCCGGCGCGGGTGTTTAACTCGGAAGAAGAATGCCTGGATGCGATTTTGGCAGGCAAAATCAAAGCAGGTGATGTGATTATCGTGCGCTACGAAGGCCCGAAGGGTGGCCCCGGTATGCGGGAGATGTTGGCACCAACATCAGCAATTATTGGTGCCGGTTTGGGCGACAGCGTTGGCCTGATTACCGATGGCCGCTTTAGTGGCGGCACCTACGGCATGGTTGTTGGTCATGTTGCACCTGAGGCGGCTGTGGGTGGCACAATCGCCCTGGTTGAAGAAGGCGACCCGGTCACTATCGATGCCCACAAGCGTCTGCTGTATCTCGATGTGTCGGACGATGTCTTGGCTCAGCGACGGGCTGCTTGGCAACCACCAGCACCTCGCTATCGACGCGGTATTTTGGCAAAGTTTGCCAAGCTCGTTACCTCCAGCAGCCTGGGCGCACTCACCGATCGCGACCTGTTCTAGACAAAAGTGCGTCAATTATCCGCAAAAAGGCTGCCTTTGGAGGTAGCCTTTTTGGGTTGTAGGTATCTTAGCTAGACGCCCCTTGATGGTGTCTGTACCAGGCAAGGGGAGAAGACTGTGGCTAAGCGTGGTCAGAAACTCACAACTTTCCTGGTGTTTAGGCTAGCTAGGAGCTGGGATAAGGCTTGAGATGCAGACAGAGACAGGACTTTCGAGCTGCAATGACTCGAAAATCAGCCTACTCGAAAGCGAGAGCTAGCGTAGACCAACTCTGTGTTATTTGTGTTATTAACTGCTGAACTTAGTGGAGCTGACGGGAGTCGAACCCGTGTCCGCACTAGGTAGTGGTCCCCCATTCATTCACTGGCGTAGTCCTTATGACCCCAAGGACGGGAGGAGCTGATTATCCCCAGCAACAGGATTCCTTGGTTTAGTCTTAAGCAATCCACCTACCAAAGGAGTTGAACCGCAGCATCCGTTGATGTTTGACCATAGTGATTAACGGAGTCACACTACAGTCCTCGAACTCTACTAAGGAGTCTTAAGCAGCGACTAGCGCAGCCTTACGAGAGAAGGAAACGATGTTGTTTGCACTTATTTGTGCTGAGCCAGGATTAATGGGATTAGCTCAGTCCCAGCCAGTATCACGAGAGAGTGTTCGCCAGCACGTCGAAACCGTTACAGCCCCGTGTGTGTTGATCACTTGTGGTGATGTATTCATAATAGCGCAGGCGAGCCAAGGGCGCGCAAGTAGCCAAGCCTAAAGATGCTATGAACGGCAGCCAGCGCCCCAGCACTGCCCAAATTCTAGTACTGCCGCAGATTGTGGTGTTGGGGAGGGTGATAGGGTCACAGTGGGGAAGTGCATGGTGGTTGATGTGGATGCCTTGCAGGAGTTTGTGGTGGAGGCCGAGGGTGAGCGCCTTGATCGCTGGCTGGCGGCCCAGGTAGAGCATTTATCGCGATCGCGAGTCCAGAAGCTGATTGAAACAGGCTATGTGTGGCGCAATGGCAGCCTCTGTACCGACAAGAAATTGGTGCTGAGTTCGGGGGATCGGATTGAGCTGGAAGAGCCGGAGCCGGTCGCCGTTGACTTGGTGCCTGAGGCGATCCCCCTCGATGTTCTGTATGAAGATGCGCAGCTACTGATCGTTAATAAGCCTAAGGGGATGGTAGTTCATCCGAGTGCTGGCCATGAGCGGGGCACCTTGGTGCATGCGTTGCTGGCGCACTGTGGCCAACTGTCGCAGATTAACGGCGAGTACCGGCCCGGGATTGTCCACCGCCTTGATAAGGATACGAGTGGTGCGATCGCGATCGCGAAAACCGATACAGCCCACCACTCGCTGCAAGCGCAAATCCAGGCCAAAACAGCGCGGCGGCTCTACTTGGGCTTGGTCTATGGGCGGCCGCAGGCCGAGAGCGGCGTTGTTGAAACCTATGTTGGGCGACACCCTCAAGATCGCAAAAAAATGGCAGTGGTGCCTGATGGGCGCTGGGCGATCACCCACTGGCGAGTGCGCCGTTATTTTGAGAACCTGACCCTAATCGAGTTTGATCTTGAAACCGGACGGACGCACCAAATTCGGGTGCATGCAGCCCATATCGGCCATCCGATTGTTGGCGATCTGCTCTACTGCAACAGCCGCAAGCCCCTGCTCCAGGGTCAAGCCCTGCACGCTTGGCAGCTTCACTTAAGCCACCCCACAAGCGACGAAGCAATCTGTGCAACTGCGCCCCTTGAGCCGACCATGTTAGCGTTGATTCGGCGTCTTGATCCGCAATGGAGCCTCTAAGTCGGTGTTCTTCAGCGTCATTGTCCCGACCTACAACCGCTTGCCGATTCTGCGCAAGTGCTTAGCCGCGATCGCATCTCAAGAACCTGGCCTCTACGATGGTTATGAGGTGATTGTTATTGATGATGGCTCGACTGACGGCACCGTTGACTGGCTGAAGGCAGCAAACCTGGCCCACGTCCGTCTGATCGAGCAAAACCACCGTGGCCCCGCCGTGGCTCGGAATACGGGTGTGCGGCAAGCTCAGGGTGACATGATTATTTTCATTGATAGTGATCTGGTGGTGGTGCCACATTTTCTGGCGGCCCACAGCCGCCGCCTTAACCAGCTAGGGGTGGCCGATCAGCCTCACGATGCGAAGTTCTTCACCTATGGCCGCGTGATTAATACCAGCAACTTCGAGCACCCCGAGCAAGAACCCTTTAAGCCCACAGATTTCTCAGCCGCTTTCTTTGCGACAGGCAATGTCGCGATCGCGAAGCACTGGCTCGATACGGTAGCTGACAACCCCGAAGGCCCGTTTGATCCGCAGTTCACCCTCTACGGCTGGGAAGATCTCGAGCTGGGTGTACGCCTCAAAGAGGTGGGCCTGAAGCTCGTCAAATGCCCAGAAGCAGCCGGCTATCATTGGCATTCACCCTTTAAGCTCAGCGATTTACCGAAAATGCTGGAACGCGAGCAAGAACGGGGCCGCATGGGCGTGTTGTTTTACCGCAAGCACCCCACCCTCGATGTCAGGCTGATGATTCAGATGACCTGGTTGCACCGCATCCTCTGGGGAATCTGCTCACTGGGTGGCTTCTTGACGATTGATCGCCTGCAGGGTTTGCTGCAATGGTTGATTGATCGTGGTAAGCCGGGTTGGGCCCTAGAGCTCAGCCGCGTCTGTGTGCTTAATTGGGCGAATGTCCAAGCGGTCTATGCCGCCGACTCCGAGCAGCGTCATGCCCAAAGCTAAGTTCGCGCTGCTGGTGCTGATTCTGATGGGTGCAGTGGCTTGCCAGCCCGACCCGCCCACCCCGGTTGTCGAAGCAACACCGGCAGCGACGGAAGCACCGGAACTTGTTTTTGAGAATATCGATCTCACGGAAACCGATGATGAGGGGCAAACGCTCTGGCGACTAAAAGCTGAGCGGGCTGACTACGAAGATGAGATAGCGCAACTTGCGGGCATTACGGGCGAACTGCTTACCCAAGCCGGCGAGACGATCGCGATCGAAGCGGCGCTCGGACAAGTCGATCTCAACGAGCGCCGCCTCTCCCTTGAAGGTGAGTTGCAGGTCACCATAGATGAGCTGGGCCTGACGGCCAACCGAATTGAATGGCGGCCCGAAGCGAATCAACTGCAAGCCCTTGGCAATGTTGTGATTCGGCGCGCCACCGGTAACCTTGAGCTTCAGGCAAGCCAAGCCCTCATGGACTTTAGCGAGCAGAGTTTAACCCTCAGCGGCGAGGCACCGATCATAATCACCGCTAGCGAACCGGCGCTCACAGGCACGATGCAAAGCCTACGCTGGGAACTGGCAGCCGGCCAGCTTGTGGGGACTGGTGAGGTCGACGTTCAGAGCAGTGAATTTAGCCTTACGGGTCGTCAACTCGACTATGACCTGAGCAGCGAGACCATAGCCGTTAGCCAAGCAGCCATTGCTCAATCTAGTTTGGCTCGTTTGACGGCTGATCGGATTAGCTGGGTTGTTAACGCACCGACGACCACAGCCAGTGGCGCTGTCCGCTACGAATCAGCAGAGTTAACAGTCGATGGCAACCAGGGCACGGCCAACTGGCAGGCTAATACGTTTGTGGTCGATGGGGGTCGCAGCAGCAGCCAACTGGTTGTTCGCTAGTGGCGATTACGCTACCCACCTGGATTACCCTGGCCCGACTGGCGTTGGTACCGCTGATTCTGGCAACCTTTGAGCGCCCTTATCTCTGCACGAGTATCTTTCTGGTCGCGGCTCTCACCGATTGGCTGGATGGCTACCTCGCGCGGCGGCTAAATCAAGTGAGCGACCTTGGCAAATGGCTTGATCCGTTGGTGGATAAACTCTTGATCCTGGCGCCACTGCTCCTGCTGATTCAAGCCCAACAGATCCCCATTTGGGCAGTGTTTCTCTGGCAAGCGCGGGAGTATGGCATCACCGGCTGGCGCTCGGGCCAAGCGCAGACCCAGGGTGCGAACCTTTGGGGCAAGGCAAAGACTGTGACCCAAATTGTCGCGATCGCGATGCTGCTCCTTAACCTCCCCTATGCCATTGCGACCTTCTGGCTAGCCCTCGGACTCACCCTCTGGTCAGGCTGGCTGTATGTCAGGACGTCGGGCAAATAAATGCCTGCACCGGCGCGACCGCCTCTGTACCCAG
The DNA here is from genome assembly GCA_964484905.1 of uncultured bacterium. Taxonomy (GTDB): domain Bacteria; phylum Cyanobacteriota; class Cyanobacteriia; order Thermostichales; family PCC-7336; genus CAZAGN01. The sequence goes on from CAZAGN010000095.1 coordinate 7,575, forward strand.
CACCAAGCGACCGTCCGCCGTTACATACATTCCCTGAGCCTCTTGGAGTGGTGTAACAGGTAGCCGTGGAATCGTTAGTGACGTACTGCTGATTGACAACGACTCATCAAATAACGCAGCACTAAAACTGCTTTGAATCTGCCCGTAGGGATTTTGCGGCAAACCACCTGAAACGCCGCCGAAGGTTAACGTGCCGCATTGCGCCGCCGCCAAAAGTGGATTATCAAGCCGGGAAAAACGCGGCGCGGTGAGTCGATTGCCGATGTCTGGGTTATCGGGCTCTTCTTCTTCAGGGGTATCGTCATCCTGAAGGGTCATCGGATCAAGGATTCGTCCGACCAACAACTCTTCTTGCAATAGCTGAAGGATCTCTTCTTCAGGGACAGGTGTTGCTGTGGGTACCGGTGTTGCTGTGGGTACCGGTGTGGCTGTGGGGACAGGGGTCGGGACAGGTGTTGCTGTAGGTGCTGGCGTGGGTGCCGGTGTGGTTGTGGGGACAGGGGTCGGGACTGGCGTGGCTGTAGGTGCTGGCGTGGGTGCCGGTGTGGCTGTGGGGACAGGGGTCGGGACTGGCGTTGCTGTAGGTGCTGGCGTGGGTACCGGTGTGGCTGTGGGGACAGGGGTCGGGACTGGCGTTGCTGTAGGTGCTGGCGTGGGTACCGGTGTGG
>CAZAGN010000096.1:0-7493 GCA_964484905.1 uncultured bacterium
TCCTCTCAACTCCTTCTCTCCTCTCCTTAAAATTTACTTCATAAATTAGCTCTAAGCCCCATTTACAGTGAGTCCAGAAAATAACGAAACACTTTTAGAGGTTGGATGCCTTCTGGGTAGACTTCTTGGGCGCAAAAAGTGTCTCGGTAATTGGAGATTTGACTACAAAGCCGCAAGCCGCTGGTAAGCACGGCCCACCCATCCCCAGTAATCCCCTCAGGCGCAAGCAGTCCAGGTATCTCTCCCAGGCGCTAACGTATTACCGCCCTGCTTCTGCGCCCAAGCAGGTGTTACGAGCAGCAGCAGCGTCATCGCACCCGAAACGCCAAAATTAGCTTGCATAGGCCGCCAACTGATCGAAATTGAGATAGCGATATAAATCTGCCGCAAACGGATCTACTTTTTCAGCCACGATCGCGAGATATTCCTCTTTACTCGGCAGTCGCCCCAACAGCGCACAGACCGCCGCCAACTCAGCCGAACCCAGATAGACCTGCGCATCCTTGCCCATGCGGTTATTAAAATTCCGCGTCGAGGTCGAGAACACCGTTACACCATCCGCCACCCGTGCCTGGTTGCCCATGCACAACGAACACCCGGGCATCTCAAGACGCGCCCCTGCTGCCGCAAAAATGCTGTAATAGCCCTCTTCGCGCAGCAGTTGTTCATCCATCCGGGTCGGTGGGCAAACCCAGAGACGACCTTTGACTTGACCTGCTCCTTCAAGAACTTTGGCCGCCGCCCGATAGTGACCAATATTGGTCATGCACGAGCCAATAAAGATCTCATCAATGCGATCACCTGTGCAGTCTGAGAGGGTTTTGATGTTGTCGGGGTCGTTGGGTGCCGCCACCAGCGGCTCGGTAATTTGGTCAAGATCAACGGTCAGCGTCGCGGCATAGCCAGCATCCGGATCGGCACTCATCAAGTGGGGCTCGGCCAGCCAAGCTTCCATGTGCTTAATACGCCGCTCTAGGGTGCGCGCGTCTTCGTAGCCATTGGCGATCATATTGCGCATGAGGGCAACATTCGAGCGCAGGTATTCCGCGACGGTATCGGTGCCCAACTTAATTGTGCAGCCCGCACAAGAACGCTCGGCGGTTGCATCCGTGAGCTCAAAGGCTTGCTCGACCTTCAAATCTGGCAAGCCCTCCATCTCCATAATTCGACCGGAGAAGATATTCTTTTTATTTTGCTTGGCAACCGTCAGCTCGCCGTTTTGAATCGCCACATAAGGAATGGCGTTGACGATATCGCGCAGAGTTACACCAGGTTGAAGGCTGCCCGTAAAGCGTACCAGCACCGACTCGGGCATATCGAGGGGCATCGCACCAATGGCGGCGGCAAAGGCGACCAAGCCCGAACCAGCCGGGAAAGAAATGCCCAAGGGAAAACGGGTATGCGAGTCACCGCCCGTACCGACCGTGTCGGGCAGCAACGTGCGGTTCAACCACGAGTGAATAATGCCGTCACCAGGGCGCAACGCCACACCACCCCGTTGGGCAATAAAATCGGGCAGATCACGCTGGGTTTGAATATCGACGGGCTTGGGATAGGCAGCCGTGTGGCAGAAGCTTTGCAGCACCAAATCGGCGCTGAAGCCCAGGCAAGCAAGCTCCTTGAGTTCATCGCGGGTCATCGGCCCGGTCGTATCTTGAGAGCCGACAGTCGTCATCAGGGGTTCACAGGACATGCCCGGACGTACACCCGGCAGACCGCAGGCTTTACCGACCATTTTCTGGGCAAGGGTATAGCCAGTACCCGAATCATTCGGCGCACTTGGGCGGCAGAAAACATCACTCACGGGTAGGTTGAGGGCTTTGCGGACTTTATCCGTCAGAGAGCGGCCAATCAGCAGCGGAATCCGCCCACCCGCCCGCACCTCGTCGAGGAGGGTATCGGGTTTGAGGGCAAAGGTACTGAGGATCGTGCCATCAAGGCTGCGAATCTCACCGGCATAGGGATGCAGCGTCACAACCATGCCCGTTTCGAGCGCTTCAACATCGCACTCAATCGGTAGCGCCCCCGAATCTTCGGCGGTATTAAAGAAAATCGGTGCGATTTTGCCCCCTAAGACATACCCACCACCGCGCTTGTTGGGTACACAGGCAATATCGTCACCCAAATGCCAAAGCACCGAGTTGATCGCTGATTTGCGAGAAGAGCCCGTACCGACCACATCACCAACAAAAGCGACCGGACGGCCCTGAGCCTTGAGGGCAGCAATCGTTTCGAGGGAACCCGGTTGGCGTGATTCCAGCATGGTCTGAGCATGGAGGGGAATATCAGGACGAGTTGTGGCATGGACAGCCGGCGACAGGTCATCGGTATTGATTTCACCCGCCACTTTGAAAATGGTTAGCTCAATGACCTCGGGTAGGGCGGGACGCTGCGTAAACCACGTCGCCGTCGCCCAGTTATCGACCACGTGGCGGGCATTGGTATTACGCTCGGCGAGGTGTAAGACATCATTAACCGCGTCATACACCAAGAGGGTTCGGCTGAGGGCGGTGACGGCGGCGGCAGTGACTGCTGCATTGGTATGGCTAAGCAGGTTGACCAAAGACTGAACGTTATAGCCACCGAGCATCGTGCCCAAGAGGGTAACAGCATCGACGGGGCTAACCAGGGGGCTCTGGGATTTACCCTCGGCAATATCGGTTAAGAAGGCTGCTTTGACGTAGGCCGCTTGGTCAACACCGGGGGGAATCCGATCGCGAAGCAAGGCCAGCAAAAATTCAGCTTCGCCTGCGGGTGGGTTTTGCAGCAAATCACACAGATCGCTGACTTGAGCTGCCGTGAGGGGCAGGGGCGGCACCTTGAGGGCAGCACGCTCAGCGACATGGGCGCGATACTGACGCAGAAATTCACTCACGATAGTTCCCCAAGACGACTCTTTTCTATTTACGATACTGCGAAGCCTTGGCTCCCTTAAGCTCCTGTGTGAGCAGACCCCCACACAATAGTGATCACAAAATCGACACAATAATCTCTGTCATGGAATCTCTGTTATGGAGAGGTTGTAGAGAGATAGTGTCTCACCAGACTAACTGGCAAAAAATACTGGCAAAGAATAGAATAACGGGCAAAAAACCGCCCCCGAAGGAGCGGCTACTCGTGAGCGTAAGCACTTGTGAGATCACCATCCTCTGAGACCCAGGGCCGGTGGCGGGGATGTTAACTCAGCCGAAGCGCCCTAACGGAAGGGGGGAGCGTAGATTAGGCCGCCGTCAATGTAGGAAGCATTCAGACCCCGGCTGATGCCCAAGGGGGCAAGGTGGGTTTCATACACTTCGGCGTAGTTACCCACGGTTTTGATGATGGTGTAGGCAAAGTCGGCTTCGAGACCCAACAGTTCGCCCAGATTGCCCTCAACGCCCAAGAAGCGCTTGATGTCTGGGTCTTCGCTGGTGAGGAATTCATCGACGTTAGCGCTGGTGATACCTTTTTCTTCGGCATAGAACATGGCATAGATCGACCAGTTCATCACATCAGCCCACTGGTCATCCCCTTGAGCAACCAAGGGCCCCAGAGGTTCTTTTGAGATAATCTCCTCTAGAATCACATGAGCGCTGGGGTCAGCGAGGGTTGTCCGGCGGGTAAAGAGGGCACTACGGTCAGTGGTGTTGGCGTCACAGCGGCCTTCTTCGTAAGCGGCGAAGGTGGCATCATCCCCATCAAAGACCACCGGTGTGAACTCTAGGCCACGGGCGCGGAAGGTATCGGCGAGGTTCAACTCGGTCGTCGTACCCGCGATCACACAAATGGTTGCACCATCAAGCTCTTCGAGGGTTGAAACACCCAGATCAGCGCGGACAATAAAGCCTTGACCATCATAAAAGGTGGTGGGGCCGTAGGTAACACCCCACTCGCGATCGCGAGTGATCGTCCAGGTTGTGTTGCGGCTCATCATATCAATTTCGCCCGCTTGCACAGCCGATTGACGGTTAGCAGCTGTCAAGTAAACATATTCGACTTGGTCAGGATCGCCAAATACAGCCGCCGAGACAGCGCGACAAAAATCGATATCAAAACCGACATAGTTACCATCGGCATCGATGTTACCAAAGCCCGGCAACTGGTTGTTGGCACCGCAGCGGACTGCACCACGCTCACGCACGGCATCCAGGGTTTGAGCCTTGGCGCTATCGGCCAAGCCTACGAGGGTGGTGAGGGCCAATGAGCCCGCGAGAGCGGCTACTAACTTACGCATCAAAACTAATCTCCTTATGTCCAGAGCAATGAGAGCTACACCACGAGAGTGACATTCTTAAACCTGAGCAAAGTGTAATGATTGCTACACCTAGCGGCTTTGGTTCTGTGCCATCCCCTGCGGGTAATACCTTTGAACTTGGCTATATTTGGCTTTGACTTCTGCGGCTTTAGGAATGTTCCCGTGATTATAGTCAAGCTTTCTTGACATGAGCTTGGCTAGCCTGCGGCTCGCTGCCAGACTTCAGCCTCACAGTCTTCAGCCTCACAGTTAGGGCTGGGGCTTTGCAGCATGGGATTATCGCCCGCAACTCACCTGCGGCGATGGTCTTCGACCCGCCTCTGGCGATTGCGATCCTGTGTTGCCTAAAATACAGCCAGGGTTAATCGAGGTTGCTGTATGCAGTGGTTTGAAGCGACCACGGCCCCCGACTGGGAATCGATTATCCAGAAGCAGGCTCAACGTAGTGATCGTGAGCTGAGTAGCCAAACCTTAGCGCTGCCGCCCGATCTGGCGCGTTTACCCTTTGTTATTGCCTGTCAACACGACAGCTTGAGTCACCGTCTTGGTGTCAGTTTTGCCCAGGCTGCCCCCCCCAAGAAGAACGAAGCCTGTCTTGATTTGGGCTGTGGCCTTAGTTTTATGCTCTATCCCTGGACCGAGTGGCAAGCCAAGTTCTACGGCCTCGATGTCAGCCTGCGCTGCGTTGACTTCATTAAATCTCGTGCCCCGCAGCTCAACTCCAAACTCTTTAAGGGTATCTACCGCAGTGCCGCCCACCGTATCGAGGACACAGCCTTGGCGGAGCTGACCTTTGATCGGGTGATTGCCCAAGGACTGTTTGCCTACTACCCACCCGAGTATGCAGCGCTGGTCTGGCTCGCGATCGCGAAACGGGTACAGCCCAAAGCACTCTTTATTTTTGATGTTGTCAATCCCGAATCGCGTTGGCTCGATGAATGGGGCATGGTGGAGATGCACCACGGCGTTGAACCGATCCTGGCGCCGCTGAGTGAATGGGAGGCTCTCATCAAAACCCACAAGGGCACCATTCGTCGGCAGGCCAAGGGCGAGCTGTTTGTCACCTATGTGGTTGAGTTGCCCAGCCACCTCTGAGCTCAGTCAGGCTTGAAGCTTGCCGCTTTGGGAAGCCTGAGCCTGTCGCTTTTTGATACGATATGGTCGCCCAGTGACAAATTGTAATCATGACGATGCCGCGTTACAGCCAGCCCCGCCGCGCACCGCACTGGCTGTTGTCGGCCATTTTGGCCCTGGGCTTTATCGTCGGCTCAGCCTTGGCCTGGGGTGTCGCCATGATGAGCGGCATTGCCGCCGTCCAGGGCACCTACGCCACCACAGATTTAATTGCCGAGCCCAGTGAGCTGCTTACCGAAACCGTGTCGCAACTGGCTCAGGCTGATCACACGCCAACCGACCCTTTTGAACTGCATCCCTGGGCAACGCATTCCTTTGTGCCGCTGATCATGTATCACGATGTTGTTGCCGGCGAAAAAGACGTTTGGTTTGACCACAGTGTTGAAGAATTTAGAGCTGATCTTGAGGCCATTCGAACATCAGGCGCGACACCGATCACCATTGACCAGCTTTATGACCACCTGCATTTTGGGGCAGAACTGCCCGAGAAACCGGTACTGCTCACCTTTGACGATGCCTACCTCGGGCAGTACGAAAATGCCTATCCTTTACTCAAGGAATACAACTACCCCGCCGTCTTTTACATCCACACCGGCTTTGTCGGTTCCCTAGCCGGTAAGCCCAAATTTAGCTGGGATGATGTGCGCCTCATGCATTCAGAGGGTTTGATTACCTTTGGTTCGCACACCGTCAACCACCCTAATGACCTCAGTCTTTTGGATGAGGCTCAACTGCGGCGCGAGCTGTTTGATTCGAAGACGCGTATTGAGCAAGAGCTGGCCGACTTTGGCTTTGAGGTGAAGTACTTCTCCTACCCCGTCGGTAATCGTGACGACCGCGTTCTCGAGATGACCAAAGCCGCTGGCTATGCCATGGCTGTGACGATGGATTCGGGCTACGCCAACCAATCCCCCAATTTGCTCGAGGTGCAGCGTTTTAATCACCTGCGGGTTGCTGAGGCGTTGCTGGGGTCAGCCTATGTACCACCGGGTCAACTTCAAGCCCACAACCTGAATGTCACCAACCCGCTTCAAGTGCGGACTGATACGGTAGGGCGGGTGCGGATTAGTACGATTCGGGGTGGCCGGATTGCGACGGTGCATGCTGATCGCCGTTACGAAGTCGGCACACTCATGCAGCGTTATCAAGCAACCGCCGCCGTTAATGGCGGTTTCTTTGCGGTGCCCTGGATTTACTCCGACGATAACGTGATGATTGGGCCGGTATTGAGTGCCAATAACGGCGAATTTATGCCCGGTCGGCCCGAAGATATTGGCGCCTTGCGGGGACGGCCTCTGGTCTTGATGGGTGCGGATCGGGTCAGTTTTTTGCCCTTTCAGCCCGAAACGATGAACGATCTCGATCGCATTCGCCAGTTAATGCCCGAGGTTAGTGATGTCTTTGTCGCGGGGTTATGGCTCGTCAAAGATGGCCGGGGGCTGACGCAATCCGAAATTGATAGCTATGGCCTGACAAGTGCCGAGGAGTTGCGCCCGCGTGCCTTTTTGGGTGTTGATCAGTACGGTCAGGCGATTGTCGGTGTCAGTAACTCCTACATCACCTCCCAGGCATTAGCCGAGTCCCTACCCGAACTGGGGGTTAAAGAGGCGATTTTGTTGGACTCGGGCTTTAGTAGCTCGCTGCAATTTGGCAGCGATATCCTAGCCTCAGGTCATGCCACCGCCGAAATGCCCAGCCGCCCGGTGCCCCACGCGATTATGGTCTACGACCTCAACACCCTTCAAGCGGCGAACGACCCCCTCGAGAATCTCTTGGGTCAGCTCGACGCTCGCGATCGCGACCCAGCGATCACCACCCTAGAATCTGTCTTGCGGGACGAAATGACCCTGCAACGGGGGGATCGAGGACCAGCCGTACAGGCAATCCAGTTTGCGCTGCAAGCACTTACAAGTGCAACAACACCGCTCGAGGACACACCGCTGGCCTCGGGTGCTGATGGTGTCTACGGTGGGGAAGTCAGTCAGGCGATCAGGCCCTACCTCAGTGACCGCTCACCGGCCCTGGCCTCAGCCACTGCTACAGGCGCCCTTGATGGCAGCGTCATCACTGCCGATACCCTACGAAATCTCCTACGTGCCTATGCCGAGCTGCCTTCACCCATCTT
>CAZAGN010000097.1:0-7265 GCA_964484905.1 uncultured bacterium
GACTGATTGAAGTGACGGCGTAGCCGCAGTCAGTGGGGCTGTTTCATCGCGGGGTGTCAGTACGGACGGCGCTACCGAAGGCAGCTCACCCGAACAGGCGGCAAGGAAGAAACTCAGAGCCGCAAGCTTTACACTCAGTCGCCAACGATACATGAGTTTTGCCTTATTCAAAGGTTATGTCAAGAAACATACCACTACTTCGCGGAGAAGATCTGTAATTTACGCTTAATCTGCCGTTAATCTAAGCAAGCCTTATGCTCTCAGAGCCGAGCATACATGTAGCGTGGTTCCCAAAGGACAAAAAAAGCCTTACCCTCACGCCGTGCTATTACCGTTAAACACGTTGTCTTAATTTAGCTGCTATGGCTCTCTTTCACCTTGCCTTTCCGGTTGATGATCTCGATGCCGCCAAAGCCTTTTATGTCGAGGGCTTGGGCTGTCGGCTAGGACGGCACACACCGGGTTCGATGATTCTTGATTTGGGGGGCCATCAATTAGTGGCGCATCTCAGTCGCGAGACTGCCGAACGTCCGCGCAGTGTCTATCCGCGTCACTTTGGTTTGGTGTTTGAAACCCTGAGTGAATGGGAAGCTTATCGCGATCGGGCAGTGGCTGCCGGGTTGGGCTTTTATGAACAACCCAAACAGCGCTTTGCGGGTCAAATTACCGAGCACCGCACCTTTTTCTTGGTTGATCCGGCCCAGAATATTCTTGAGTTCAAGCACTATAGCCATCCGGAGGCGATCTTTGGTGCACAGGCATTTCCGCAAGTTGGCGATCGCGAGAACAGCAAAGCTTAATCACACAGCTTGGGCCAGTTCGACGGCGCTGATACTAGTCAGATCAATTTGACTTAAGAGACGAGTGACACAACCGCACTAGTACCCTGGATTACTCCGGCTAAGGGGCGTGAGGCTTGGCTCAAACTGCGGCAAGCGATAGGCTAAACACAATATTCATAGCATTGTGCGTAGTATCGGTGGCACATACATTTTGGTTAGAACCAGGCATCTGGCGCTGGCAGGGGCATACGATGCGTCTGGGGCAGTCATCAGAGCCCTTTCGGGGCAATGCTAATGTCCGTTGGGATCAATCGGATTGGTTTACGTCGCTACTGACGCTTGAATCAAAATCGGGCGGCAGCCTCAACCTGGAGTATCGCGGGCGGGTGCCAGTAGCTGCCGAACGGTATACCTTTGTGCTGCAACACAGCGAGTTGGGACGTGTTGAGGGTGAAGGTTGGGTTACGCCACAGGCGATTATGCAACGCTTTTGGGTGCTCAACGATCCACAAAAACGCACGGGGGTCGAAAGTTTTGTCCAGGCCACACCTGATCGCTACTGCTATGCCTGTGGGGTCGTCTCGGGGTTACGTCTGGTCAGCAGCATTGAAGGGATTTTTGAGCGAACCTAAGGGGCGGTGCATTCTGGACGAATGGCGGTAGCCCACATTTCATGATCCTTTCATGGTTCTGCTAAACTAAGAACTATGAAAGCAATGTGAAAGCAATGCCCCTGACTGGATCACCGAACGCACCATCACTGCATATTGACCACCTGCGCGTGCTTTACAGCTCGGGCGAGGCGCTGCGCAATGTCACGCTCCGTCTGCCGGCTGGTCAGGTGATTGGGGTGGTGGGGCCAAACGGTGCTGGCAAAAGTACCCTTCTTAAGGCCCTCGTGGGTTTAGTGCCGATCGCGATGGGACAGATTGCCTACGGTGATTACAACAATACCCAACCCCTACAGCCCCAGCAGGTCGCCTATGTGCCACAACGCTCGGCTGTCGATTGGCATTACCCCGTGACGGTCTGGGATGTGGTCTTGATGGGGCAGGTGGTGACAGCCGGTTGGCTGCAGCGACTCTCACAGCAGGCGAAGGCACGGGCTTGGGCCGCGCTCGAGCAGGTGGGGATGCAAGCCTTTCGCGATCGACCCATTGGCGAGCTTTCGGGGGGGCAGCAGCAGCGGGTCTTTTTGGCGCGGGCGATTGCCCAACAGACCGAGATTTTTCTGTTGGATGAGCCGCTAGCGGGCGTTGATCAGGCTAATGCCACCCTGATTTTCGCGATTTTGCATGATTTGGCAGCGGCAGGCAAAACAGTGGTGGTGGTGCATCACGATTTAGGCGAAGCGATCAGTCAGTTTGATCAGGTGGTGCTGCTCAATCGCGAGGTCATTGCCTACGGTACGCCTCAGGCGGTGCTGACTACTGATCAGCTCCAACGAGCCTACGGTGCCTATGTGGTTGCGGCCTAGACGAACCAGTCCTAGTTTCAGAACAACTCAAAAACAGCCTAGACCTTCAATTCTGGTCTTGAGCTCCAAGTCTTTCGGGTTCTAGCCGCCGCTAGCCGCCATAGTAAAAGGCGACTTCTTTGGGCTTGAGAGGGCTAAAGCCAGCCGCTTCGAGTTTGGTATTCAGGTCAGCTTGGCTGAGATGCTTGGCACCAATGCGAACAATTCGCGATCGCATCGTATTCGAAACACCACTACGCTGCCGCTGCTCTTCGAGGGCCATCACTTCGCTGTAGAGGCTAAGCTTAGCGGCGGGAATTGGTGAGCCGTCAAAGTCGAGACCGCTCGCGATCGCGACATCAACAGCATCTGCACCCTGGGTATCTGCCATAAACTGAGCCTTTGAAGTAGTTTGAAAACGGTATCGAGTATGAATGAGTCGCAAAGGAGCCGCAACTACTGCGCAGCGACCGTCAACCAACCCGCACTCAGCACGACGGTCACGGTCAAGAAACCCGCCAAAACCGACCAGGTAATCCGATTCAGGTTCGCTTCGGCAGTTTTGGTGCTGGAGAACATTTGGGCTTGACCACCAATGGCGGCAATACCATCGCCCTTAGGACTGTGCAGCAACACCAACGCAATCAGGGCAAAGGCGAGAACAGTCCAGACAAATTCTAAAAAGGCTTGCATAGGGTCTCCTTGGGGTTAGCAGGGTTATTGTTGACATTCGGCGACGGCGATCTTCTCATCAACACGCTCAGCCGTTTCTAACACAACGGTCTTAGCTCAACCTAGCTATTTGTCGCCGGTTCGCTAGCTTCGTTGGGGGTCGCCGTCGATGCAGGCTGACTTTGCTTTTGACGCTGGGCCGCTGTCACCAAATCAGCCATCACTTCGCGGGCTTGGCGGAGCTTTTCGAGGCTGCTGCGGTAGAGATCAAGGTCTTTTTTGACGGCATCGAGAGGCAGGTTGAGGCTAGTGGCGATGTCCATAAAGGGCTGATCGTCTTTGCTTTCGGGCGTGGTGGCCTCATAGGCTGCGTATAGCCCCAGCAAGAAAGTGCGCGTGTAGCGAAAATCAGGGTTGTTGCGGATCCCTTCGAGGATTCCCCGCAGACCTTCGGCATCCTCTGCCCCGTCGGCAAGCTTGAGGAGGTGCAAACGGGCCTCGCGATCGCCACTGGTCATCACGGCCCGCATTTTGGCCGCATCGCCCCGAATTACATCGGGGTTGAGTTCGAGGGCGTGACAGAGAGCCGCAAAAATCTGGGGCGGCTGATCCTCGGGGTCGTAACCCTGGGTAAAGCTATCGAAAACAACTGTCATCCCCAAGGCAAAGAAGGGATCGTAGGTGAAGCGCTTATTCACCACGTTCAGGTGAGTTTCAACCAGCAGCTCTTCGACAACTCGCCGGTAGAGAGAACTGATCGGGCGTTGGTAGGTGGTAAAAAAGGTCGCTTTGGTATCAGCGACGGAACGAACAGTATTCACGTTAGTGCCTAGACTAAGTGTGTCTAAATAAGGGAGCGAATTTCTCCCATTGTCGCCTGCGGTGGCGATCGCGACAAGGCTAGCCCAAAAACTGGTGGCTCTCGGGCTGGAGGTTGATCTCAGCGGGGACAATACTGGGCGGCAAAACCAAGACATTCAGCAGCATCGTCCCCACAGAGGTGAGATCAATCATTTTGTCGCGCTGCACCTTCAACGAGACAGTATCCCAAAAGGGTGAATCGACCCCGCCCAAGAACATCAGCGTAAAGCGCACACCAAAGCGCTTCAGCTCATCGGCCATGCACTTGGTAAACCCAACCACACCAAACTTAGAGGCGCAGTAACCCGCCGCCATCGCCATAGGATGCTTGCCCAAGACGCCGGGAAAGTTAATGATATGGCCTGATTTTTGCTCGCGCATGATTGCAGCGGCATACTGACTGGCGTAAAAACTACCCTTGAGGTTGACATCAAGGAGGGTATCAAGATCGCTGGGCGTAATCGACTGAGCCGCTTTGAGAATGCCAACACCGGCACAGTTCAAGAGACTATCAATGCGGCCAAAACGATCGCGAGTGGTATTCATCAGCGCTTCGACTTGAGCCGGATCGGTGACATCGGTAGGGATGACGAGGGGGGTATGGGCACCTCGACAGGCGGCTGCTACCTGCTCGAGCACAGCCTGCCGCCGCGCGGCCAAGACGACTTGGGCTCCGGCGGCCGCCAGAAGCGGCGCGATGGTTGAGCCAATACCGCCGCTAGCACCCGTGATTACGACAACCTTGTCATCCATCGCAATAATTCTTAATATTCCTTTTCAGGTGTATCACATTCCCGGCTGAGCTGTGGCGAGCGCATAGGTGGAATGAGCTTAGGCTAAATGAGCTTGGGAGCTCAGCGCAGGTTGATAATCGGCTGATCGCGCAGCAGTTCCCGATGGGTCAGCAGATCTTCGATGCTGACGCAGAGACGGCGCTGGGCATCGATTTGAAAGCGCAGCCGCAGCCGATCTTGACCGGGCTGCCCGAGCGGATCGAGGCGGGCGAGGGTGGGCTGCTGTTCGTTGAGGGCTTGGACCTCGGTCGCTTCGCCCTGCTGCCGCGTCATCAGCTGGCCATTCTCAAAATAGACGGCGACACCACTGGCGGCGTTGCCCAGCTCGCCAATGAGCAGCTCGACCGAAGGTTGATTGGGCAAAGACGCCCCAAGCACCAGCTCGACGGGTTGAGGCAAGGGATAGGGCATGCCGGCTTGAATCAGGGGGTGCCAGTCGTGTTGGTTGCGAGCATGGTTCCAATAGCGAATGCCGTAGCTGTGGTAGAGGGTATCGCGGAGGGTGAGGCCGGCCCGCAGTTTGAGTGCCCCAGTCGCGATCGCCTCCGGTTGGTGTGGCACTAATTGCGCCCCGGCAAAGCGCGCCTCTAGCCACTGTCGCAAGGCAGGCATGGCAAAGCTTGCGCCGACCGCAATCACTTTATCGGGGGTGCGGCCTGTGAGTACTGTGGCTAGTGCTCGATCTAGCTGACCCCAGAGGTCGCGATCGCGAAGCACCTGCTCCAGTTCGGCCCGGCTCGTCTGCGTAAGCCCCGATCCGGCTGTTTCGGTGCTCGACAGGGCAATCTTCACCGCTTCGGCCTCAGCCACCAGGTCGGGTGTGAGTGTCTGAAATTGATCGCGATTGTCATAATCAGCCGCCGCCCGCGCACACCACCACTCAGCCAGCCACTGATCAAAATCTGCACCGCCCAGGGTTTGGGCCGTCTTGGCCAGTACCCGCGCCTGATGCCCTGCCGTTTGCCGCAATTGCGCCTGACCCCAACGCAGAATGGTGCCCAAGGGGCCGCCCTTTTGGACTGCCGCATCCAGCTCGACCAGCACAACATCGAGGGTGCCACCGCCCAGATCAATCAACAACCAAGTCGCCGCACTTGCCTCAGCCCAGCCCAAGGCGGCGGCGGTCGGTTCATCAATAATCTGCAAGCGCTCTAGCTGGGGCAAAGTACCTGCCAGCCAACGCCGGTAAGCTTCAAAGCTATCGACGGGTACTGTAATCACCCAGTCCTTTTCTTCAGGAAAACGCGCCTGAACCGCGGCCACAACGGTTTGCATAAAACGCTCGCCCAGCCAGGTGGGGGTAATCGCCACCCCGCCAATGTGCGGCACAAACCCCGGCACGTTCAGGCCAATGCCCCGCTTAAAGTTACGGAACAGTCCTTCATGATTAGGGATCTCCAAAGCCGCCTGGCCAATCGTAATCTGATCGGGTGCCACCACATGAACAACGCTCGGAATACTGGGATTGGTGGCGCTGCGGCTCAGACCCGCGAGGTACAGTGCCCCGTCGCGATCGTGGGCGACAATCGTATTGCTGGTACCAAAATCAATCGCGATCATTGTTTGTCGCTAGTCTGAACAGCTATGCTCTAGCATCTCATTGAATTCCAAAGCAGTTATTGATAGTCAATGGCTGGCTTAGCTGCTCGTCATCATTAAACAAAACATCCAGCAGCCTAAATAAAAATATCCAGCAGCCTAAATATCCAGCGGTAGCTTCTGAGGTGTGAGGGCACCCAAATCGGGCAGCTCAACCTCGACTAATTCAACTTGGGCTCGTTCGACTTGGGGTATTTGTACCGGCATCTCCAGGGGTTGCTCTAGCCAGATATCCGCCGTTGGCAACGTATCCTCCAAATCGGACAAGGGACGGGGAATAATCATCACCGCATGAAACTCACCGATGCGCTCGGCTTCTTGAATGCCAACATCGGCAGCCATCACAACATCGGCAACTTTGCCACGAATGATAATCGTACAAAGCCCCGCACCAGTGGTTTCGTAGGCGGCCAACTGCACATCCGCCGACTTGAGCATCGCATCGGCTGCCCCCACCATGGCCGGAAAACCGCGCGTTTCTAGCAAGCCTACAGCCTGATCCCGCAAGCGACTCCGGCCCTGGCTCTGCGCTAAGCGCTGGAGGCGCTTACTAATTGGCAACACCGCTTCTAGATTGGGCAAAGGACGGGGAATCACCACCTGCGAGATAAGCTGGCCAAACTCTTGGGCTGTTTCTGCTCCTTTATCAACCGCAAGACGCACCTCAGCAAAGCTGCCCCGGACGACCGCCGAGCAATAGCCATCACCCGTTTTCTCATAGCCCACCAAATGCACTGATGCCGTCTTGAGCATCATGTCAGCCGTACCTACCACAGCCGGAAAACTTCGCGTGGAGACGATACCGAGGGCACCTTCGTCGTTCACAGTGATCTCAAAGAGGACAGTAGCTCTATCGTAGTGAACTTTCCAGTCAGCAGCTGCCTCTCAGCTAGTCAGGCACCCCAAGCCATTACCCAAGGCTGTTGCTCAGACTGTACATTCATTCAGACTCGGCATGGAGTCGATGAGAGTCAGACCCGTGCTCGTCGCTGCCTAAGTTCGCTGTCTGAGTATAGTCATTCAAAATAAGGGTGAGACATTCATCGGGGAACTGGAATCGCCCCGAACTCAAGTTCCGCTGAGGTATGGGGGACTAAAACT
>CAZAGN010000098.1:0-7006 GCA_964484905.1 uncultured bacterium
GAAGTCGTCCTCGATTGGCTGAGCCATACCGATACAACCATCAACTAGCGCAAGGACAACTAACAAGGGCAACTAACTCGGGCTGCTCTGACCATTCAAAAAATCACCCAGATTAGCCCGAGGATGGCAGCCCAAGCAACTGTTGACACCCTGATCGGCTGGCATTGTCACACCAGGATGCAGCGCCCCAAACAAGCGTGATTCACGGATGCGGTAAGGCACAGGCTCATTTTCAGCACGGCCCCGGGAGAAGTCACGCAGATATTCCCAGGCCATCTGCAAAAATGGCTCTTGCAAGACCTCCATTTGCACACCGTAGTGATCGATATCGACCAAAACCCGACGCCACGTCTCCGAGGGAAATATCTCGGGCGGTAGGGCAATATGACACGTTGCGCAGGCAGCCAAATAGACCTGCGCCCCAGGTTGATAGCGTAAAAAAGGGTTGGGCTCATCCAGCTCTACCCGCTCGGCAGGCGGCAAATTCGGTACCGCATCCTGAGCTTGCAACGGCCAAGCCAGCGCAAACACTAACAATAGTGGCAACAGCCAACGACGAAGCCTCATCCCACCACCCCATTAACCTTTCGTATTCTAACGACGTGTCGCGATCGCTGTCTGGCGCGCAGTCTACCCAGTTTTCACGGCTGGAGTCTGTCACGACACCCCATAGCTAAGCATGTGCCTTTGGCTAATAGGGGCTTTGTGGCTGTCGAGATCAATACTCAGGGACAAAACCCGGCGCTTCGTCTTCTCCCGATGCCTCTTGTACGGCAGGATCCGTCTCCGAAACGACTTCACTACTCAGATCGCCGTGTACGTCAGATTCTTCCGTTACTGTCTCAACACTCGGTTCGGGTGGGTTGAGCGCAGGGAGTTTTGTTATAGCTTCAAGCTGTGCTGACAGCGTCATGATTTGTGATTCAAGGAACTGTACCTGCTGCTTGAGTGTTTGAACGTCTGCAACTTTGATAGTTGGAGTTTCTTTCAAGGTTTCAAACAAAGAATCTAGTACTTCACCAGCTATGCTGCCAACCTGTCTATTTTGACGCATAGAAATTACCTGTAGCTCTATGTGTGTATTCTTGTCAACATACACAGTGAAATTTGACTTTTGCATATATTGAACAACTTTAAACTGCTAACATACAGTCTACGCTATCAACTCCGTTTGACTCAATCCGTTGAAATACTCATTTGAAATCTAGACTAAGTCGCTAACTTACCCCCGAATGGATGACAAAGCGGATCACCAGCGGCACAACAACAATCACGCTAATCAAGCGCGTCAGGTGCATCACCAACACCACCGGCCCCTGGGCTCCCATATCCATCGCAATCAGGCTCATATCCGAAATGCCACCAGGCGCGCTACCCAGCAACGCCGTCAATTGCTCTAGCCCCAACCAGCGCGAAATCAACAAGCCCGAGAAAATGCCCGTGCTCACCATAATTGCGGCACAGACCAACGCCGGCCGCCACAGATCGCGCAAGCTCGCAATCACATCACGATTGATGCTCGCAGCCAGCAAGATACCGACACAAATCTGCAAAAAAAACTTACTCTGGCTTGGAAAACTCGGAACATGGGTGCCCAGCGCCAGATTCATCACGCTGACGGCCACAAGCGATCCCAAAAGACCCGCCGCTGGCAGGCGCAAAGACTGGGCGATCAAACCACCGACGATCGCGACTAGCAAGGTGCCCAGATAGTTGACCATTGCGCCTACTTTTTTCAAATTCTGACACACTTGCCAGAGCCCAGAGACCTTGCCCATCCGCTCCCAAACGCTCAGCACACTAGGCTTGAGCACACAGCCGTTCACACAGGCGGCCTACAGCGTTGTGATTTCTTTTTCCTTCTCCGCCAGCAGCTCTTCAACCTGCTTGATATATTTGTCGGTCAGCTTCTGAATACTGTCCTGCTGGTCCTTGCACTCATCCTGAGACATCTCGGCGTTCTTTTCGGCCTTACGAACTTCATCAATGGCATCGCGGCGGATGTTGCGGATCGAAACGCGGCCATCTTCAGCCAGCTTGCCCACTGTTTTAACCAGCTCTTTGCGGCGGTCTGTGGTCAGGGGCGGAATATTAAGACGAATCGCTACCCCATCGTTATTGGGGGTCAGGCCCAGATCCGACATCGCGATCGCTTTTTCAATATTGCTGAGGCTGGTGCGATCAAATGGCTGAATCGTAATCGTGCTCGCATCTGGCGTCGAGATCGTCGCCAACGACTTTAAGCCCGTCGGCACACCGTAATACTCCACCTGAATTCGATCAAGCAGGCTCGTACTGGCCCGGCCGGTACGCACGCTATTAAACG
This sequence comes from uncultured bacterium, assembly GCA_964484905.1. Taxonomy (GTDB): domain Bacteria; phylum Cyanobacteriota; class Cyanobacteriia; order Thermostichales; family PCC-7336; genus CAZAGN01. The sequence goes on from CAZAGN010000098.1 coordinate 2,327, forward strand.
AACGTTGCGTCGCCTGAACGGCCTTTTGCATTGTGGCTTCTACATCGGCCAAGCTCATATTCATCACTCCCGCACCGTAAGGTTCTCAATTACCGCGTCCAGATCACGGTGACTCGTTCACCCTAATGCGTGACCACGGCAATTCATTCCCTAGCATACCGACGCCTGGTACCTCAGGGAGTTAGCGCCCACTCCAAATCTGGGCTAGACCCAGCGAAATGCCTTGACAACAAAACTTTCTTTACAAGGGGGTTGCAATCACCTAGAATGAATATTTGCTGATCAAATCCGTCGTAAAAATCATGAAGGTTAGACCCTCAGTGCGCCGCATGTGCGAAAAGTGTCGTGTCATACGACGCCATGGCCAAGTGCGCGTCATTTGTGAAAACCCTAAGCACAAACAGCGTCAGGGCTAAGTAGAGGAATTTAGGACTATCATGGCACGAATTGCTGGGACCGACATCCCCCGTGAAAAGCGCATCGAAATTGCGTTGCGCTACATCTATGGCATTGGGCCAACCCGTGCCGCTGAGATTCTGACAAAGACGGGCATTAACCCCGATACGCGCACTCGCGATCTAAGTGATGCCGAGGTTGCCGCCCTCCGTGGAGTTGTCGAAGAAGACTACCAGGTTGAGGGTGACCTGCGCCGCTTCGAGTCAATGAGCATTAAGCGTCTAGTTGACATCGGTTGCTATCGTGGTCGGCGTCACCGGGCCGGTCTGCCTCTGCGTGGTCAGCGTACCCGCACCAACGCACGCACTCGCAAGGGTGCGAAGAAGACCGTGGCGGGCAAGAAAAAGGCACCGAAGAAATAAACATGGGACGCTGGGGTTCCAGCACCATTTATGGGTTTGGTTTCGATTCATTCACGCCAAATACCGCACTTGCACAGCATTAGGGTTTTAGAAGGTACTCATGGCAGCACGACAGCAACGGCGTAGCAAGAAAGTCAAGCGTAACGTTCCCAACGGTGTGGCACACATTCAGTCCACCTTCAACAACACCATCGTGACCATTACCGACCCCGGTGGTGAAGTAATCTCCTGGGCTTCAGCGGGTTCTAGCGGGTTCAAGGGTGCCAAAAAGGGTACACCCTTCGCCGCCCAGACAGCTGCTGAAAGTGCTGCCCGCCAGGCCATCGACAACGGCATGCGTCAGGTCGAAGTTCTGGTCAGTGGCCCTGGCTCGGGTCGTGAAACTGCCATTCGGGCACTCCAAGCCACTGGTCTCGAAATTACCCTGATTCGTGATGTAACCCCCATCCCCCACAACGGTTGCCGCCCACCCAAACGTCGCCGCGTCTAGACGTTCAGATCTCGCAATTATGCCGCGTACAGGAGAGTAAGGGTGACGACAGCACTGTATCAAACCGAATGTGTAGAATCGCGTAGAGAAGCCGATGGCAGTCTCTACGGACAATTTGTTTTAGGGCCATTGGCTCGGGGGCAAGGGACGACAGTGGGTAATGCCCTGCGTCGTGTCCTGCTGGCTAATCTTGAGGGTACCGCCGTTACCGCTGTGCGGGTTGCCGGCGTCACTCACGAGTTTTCGACAATTCCGGGTGTCCGTGAAGATGTCATGGACATTTTGCTGCGGATGAAGGAACTGGTACTCCGTAGCAGCAGTGCCGACAGTGTCATGGGTCGGATTCTCGCCCAGGGGCCAGGTGTGGTTACCGCCGATCAACTCGAGCTACCCGCCCAAGTTGATCTAATTAGCAAGGACTACCCCATTGCGACCTTGGCTGGCGATGCCACCCTCGAGATGGAATTCATGATTGAGCGGGGCACCGGCTACCGCGTCATCGACTACGCCGAACAAGACACCGTCGCGATCGACTTCTTACAAATTGACGCCGTCTTTATGCCGGTGCGCAAAGTTAACTACGAAGTCGAAGATGCCCGCATTGGTGGCTCTCTCGAACTGGATCGTCTGCGTCTGCATGTCTGGACCAACGGCAGCATCACCCCCGAAGAAGCTCTAAGCCAATCGGCCCAAGTGCTAGTCGAGCTCTTCCAACCACTTCTCGATGTCAGCAGTTTCGATACTGCCGATACCAGCAGCCGCGATGATGATGATCAAAAGAATCAGATTCCGATCGAAGAGCTGCAACTTTCGGTACGAGCCTACAACTGCCTCAAGCGGGCTCAGGTCAACTCTGTTGCTGATTTGTTGATGTTTACCGAAGAAGATCTCCTTGAGATCAAAAACTTTGGTCAAAAGTCAGCCGATGAGGTCATCCAAGCGCTCAAAGATCGCCTTGGTTTGACGCTACCTCGCCAAAAGGGTGCCAAAGCCTAGCTTGCTCTGGCACTAGCTGGTCGTCTTTCCTTTCTGCCCATTTTTCGTTTTTCTGCATGTTGAGGATTGAATCATGCGTCACCGTTGTCGCGTCCCCCAATTAGGTAAACCCGCTGACCAGCGTAAAGCGCTGCTGCGAACCCTAACTACTGCCCTGTTGCGTGAGGGTCGGATCACCACGACCCTGGCGCGTGCCAAGGCGATCCGTTCTACTGCCGACCACATGATTACCCTGGCCAAAGACGGTTCTTTGTCTGCCCGTCGCCAAGCCCTCGGCTTTATCTACGACAAAGACTTGGTTCACAACCTCTTTGAAAAAGCGCCCGAGCGCTATGCCGCCCGTGAAGGGGGTTACACCCGTGTGTTGCGTACCCTCAAACGGCGCGGTGATGGGGCCGATATGGCGATCATCGAGCTTCTTTAGGCTGGTTAAACCAAGCCTGAGATCAAGCGTTGTTTGCGTACATTGCTTAAGTGAGTTGTGTGGGTCGGGTTGCCCTCAAAGTTCAATATGTTGGTAGTCAGTTTTATGGCTGGCAGCGACAGACACAGCATCGTTCGGTGCAAGCAGCCCTTGAGGATGCGATCGCGAGTCGAGCCAACCACCCCGTGGTCATTCATGGGGCGGGCCGTACTGATACTGGTGTTCATGCTCTGGGGCAAGTCGCTCACTTCGATACGACTTCACCTATTACCGCCGATCAGTGGCGTTTAATTCTCAATAACTGTTTGCCCGAGGACATTGTCATTCGGGCTTCTGTGTCTGTGCCCTGGCAGTGGCACGCCCGTTTTAGTGCCGAGTGGCGGCAATATCGCTACCTGATTTGGAACGACCCCGTACCCCACGCGTTTTGGCGGCTGTTTAGTTGGCAGGTGCGCCACCCGCTCGATACCGCTCCAATGCAGGCTGCCTTGGCGGGTTTACTGGGCGAGCATGATCTTGATGTCTTTCGGATGGCAGGATCCAAACGCAAAGATTCGTTGGTGCAGGTGCAATACGTTCGTTGCGATCGCGATCGGCAACTGGTCACCATTGATGTGCGGGCGCGTGGCTTTCTCTATGGCATGATGCGCCTATTGGTCGGCAGCCTTGTCAAAGTAGGCAGTGGCGAGCTGAGTGTGGCTGACTTTGAGGCCACCTGGCGATCGCGAACCCGGCCCCCCGTACGTTTTAGTGCGCCTGCGGCTGGCTTATGCCTTACTGGGGTCGGTTATGCCCAAGACCCCTTTGCCCCAGATTTACCGACGCAAGATTCATGTGCGAATGCTGGACAAGGTGATACACTAGTTTGGTTTCCCTTCGGGGATGATTGATTCTGAAGACCTATGAATAAGACACCTTTGCCGCGCCATGATGCCATCGAGCGGCGCTGGTACCTAATCGATGCGGCTGATCAGCGTTTAGGACGCTTAGCAGTTGTGGTAGCTGATTTGCTGCGAGGCAAACACAAGGCAAGCTTCACACCTCACATGGATGTGGGCGACTTTGTCGTGATTATCAATGCCGAGAAAGTGACCGTCACGGGCAAAAAGAGCGAGCAAAAGCTCTACCGTCGTCACTCAGGCCGCCCCGGTGGGATGAAGACTGAAACCTTCGCCAACCTGCAAGCACGCCTGCCCGAGCGCATTGTTGAAAAGGCGATCAAGGGGATGTTGCCCCACACTAGCCTGGGACGGAAGCAATTTACTAAGCTGAAGGTTTATAAGGGTGCTGAGCATCCCCATGAAGCCCAGCAGCCCGAAGTTTTTCCCCTGCAAACGATTCCGGGAGCGAAATAAGTTATGGCCAAAGATCGCGCAATGTACTGGGGTACCGGTCGCCGCAAAACGGCGGTCGCACGGGTACGCTTGGTACCAGGTACGGGTGCCATCACCATTAACGACCGCCCCGGTGACAACTATCTGTTGTACCAAGAAAAACTGATCTCGCAGGTCAAAGCACCTCTCGAAACCTTGGGTCTCGAAGCCAGCTACGACTTGTTGGTACGCGCTCATGGTGGTGGTGTGTGCGGCCAAGCCGAAGCAATTCGGATGGGTGTAGCACGGGCTCTGTGTGAAATGGACCCGAGTAACCGGACACCCCTCAAGCGAGAAGGCTACCTGCGGCGCGATCCACGCGCTAAAGAGCGGCGTAAGTACGGTCTGCGCAAAGCCCGTAAGGCACCGCAATTCTCGAAGCGCTAATTCAAAACAATACAGGTGGCTTGCAGCGAACAGTCTGCGAGTTACCTGTTTAGTGTTGGCTTGTTTCTGGGCTTGGGTGTTGACCCGTATTGACGAATCAGTTGTTGCCCTAAATGGGTGCAGTAATAAGTCGCTTCAAAAGTTTAGTGTGTTTGTGTTCGGAGGTTAAACAATGCCTAAAGATGTGCATCC
>CAZAGN010000099.1:0-6964 GCA_964484905.1 uncultured bacterium
TTGATCCGGCACCCCTAGCCGATGTTGATTACCGCCACCTACCGGCACAACCCCTAACGCTTGAGAGCGTGCAGCAGTGGCAACCCGATACCGTGGTGATTAGCCGCCACCACCCCTGGACTGCCACGCTTTTGGCCGAGAGTTCCGTTACTGTTACTATCGTCTAGGCTCTAGTCCAGCTCCTGCGCCAGTACTGGTGTCAGGGTATCTGCGGTACCAGCCTTAAACTCAGCAATATCGACCCGTTGCAAAAGGATCACTGCCGTGATCATCCCCGCAGCTTGGACGGCAAATACTAGCCCGTAGGCGGCAACAAGATTATCAGTGAATAGCAGCCGCCCGATATCCAAAACACCACCCCCCGCCACGACGGCCAGCCCCCGCGACATCGCCTGCGCCAAGCCCCAAGCACCAATAAACGTACCGGCGGTGGCGGCGGCAGTGAGATCGAGCATCAAATTAATCGAGCCCGCTGTTGCTAAACCGGCCATCAAACCAAAGCCGACCAAGGCAATTTCCAGCAATACAACAGATTTCAAGGCACCGGCCACGATAAAGCTGCCAAAGCAGATGGCACAGCCCAAGCAGCCCCAAATGACGACCGAGCGCTTGCCAAATTTAGGAATTAGAAATGCACCGCCGCTGCTGATGCCAATGAGGGTGCCAATACCCCACAGGCTATTGAACATTGAGGTTTGACCCACACTGAGGCCAAAAACCTGGCCGCCAAAGGGTTCGAGGACTGGCTCTTGCATGAACAAGCTGAGGGTGAGCGAAATCAAAAAGGTGAAGAAGACGCCCGTTTGCCGGTTGGCAGTGAGGACTTTGAGGGCGTGCCCCAGGCTGATGCTATCTTCACGGCTAGCACTATCTTGCCGATCGCGAAACTGCGAAAACCGTTTTTCGACACCCCAGGTGGCGGTGAAGGCCAGGGTGCAGACGACGACAACGGTAATCAAAAAGAGGCGATTGATCGAAGCTTGGACAACGGCCAGCGAGACCGTATCGCTTTCGAGGGGGCTGAGTAAAATGCGGCTGCTGATACCGCCAATCGCAATTCCCAGGGTCAACATCGACCAGACAATGCCCACAAGCTGAGCGCGTTTTTCCTCTGAGGAGACATCAACTAGCAGCGCCGCAAAGGGGGTTGAACTGGCACTGAGCGCCAAGCCATAACCCGCAAACACCAAGCCCAGCAGGATCATCAGGGGCCAAGCCCCCGCCGGATCGGTGGCATAGCGATCACCCAAAACCCAAGTGAGCTGCAAAGCGCCGTAGGCAATCGTGGTAAACAGGAGCGTGCCCAACCAAATGTAGCCACTGCGGTGTTGGCCCAAAAAAGGGCGGGCATCGGACAACTGGCCAAACCAGACCCGCGCCGGCGCCATAAACTGGTGAACCGCAATCACCGCCGCCACAATCGAGGCGGGGATCGCAAGCTCGTCGATCATGACACGGTTGAGCACACCCAGGGTTAAAACAGCCATCATGCCCAAGCCGAGCTGAAAGAGGCCGAGTCGGAACATGGTCAGGAGTGGCAGAGATTGAGTCTGCTCTGATGATGCCAGCATTGAAGATGCCTCAGGATTGCCCGCGTTTCAGCGTAGCGCATTCCCTTTATAATCGTTTTGCTACAGATTTCAGGGAAAGCGCGTGGCTCTTACACTACGAGTTCTGGCACCGAGCGGTACCATTTGGCAAGGTTCAGCCGATGAAGTGATTTTGCCTTCCACCTCGGGTCAGTTGGGTATTTTGACCAACCACGCGCCGCTGATTACTGCCCTTGGTACGGGTATTATCCGGATCAAAACCGGCGGCAACCCAATCGCGATCGCGATCTTTGGTGGTCTGGCCGAAATTGAAGCTAATGAAATCTCAATTTTGATTAAGCAGGGCATCTTGGGCAGCAAGGTTGATGTTGAAGCAGCCACCGCGCAGCGTGAGCAGGCCACATCCATCCTCAAGGGTGAACCGGATGCTTCAACCCGCCTGCAAGCGCAGCAAGACCTAGACGAAGCGGTCAGTATGTTACAAGCTGCTGCTGTAAAGAGCGCCACCACGGTCTAAAGGTTCATCACTGATGCCGCTTTTACGGCTCTCACGTACGCTGAGTCCGTCGCAAACGATTTGTGCTTTTTTCGCCCTCGCGATCGCGATGGGGGCCTTGTTGCTGTGGCTGCCGTGGTCTCAGGTTACCTGGCAGCCGGGCCGCGGCGTTCTAATTGCCTTGTTTACCTCAACCTCCGCCGTCTGTGTCACGGGGCTCGCGATCGCCGATACGGGCAGCTATTTCACGCCCTTTGGTCAGCTTGTTATTTTAATTCTGATCCAGTTGGGCGGCTTGGGCTACATGGCGGCCACTAGCTTTTTGGTGCTCTTGGTGGGGCGCGTCAGCCTTCGCGATCGGATGACCACCCAAGAAGCCGTTGGTAACACCCTCGGTCAAGGCGGTGTCCGCCGTTTTGCCCTCTCGATTATCTTGATGACCGTGCTTTTTGAAGGTCTGGGTACCTTAGGACTGGCTCTGAGGCTTATCCCTGATTTGGGCTGGGTGGAAGGACTCTGGTCAGCAATCTTTCACAGTGTCAGTGCTTTCAATAATGCGGGCTTCAGCCTTAATGCCGATAGCCTCACTCGCTACCAGGCAAACTGGTGGGTTAATGGCATCATTATCGTCCTTATCATTGCGGGCGGCATTGGCTATAACGTTATTCTCACCAGCTATCAATGGTTGATCGGCTGTCTGCTGAGCTTGGGTGAAATCTGTCTGCGCGGTCTAGAGCAAATGAGTCTACGGGCGGCCCAACCGACCATGGCACCCCTTCTGGGCCATCTCAACCGCCGCCTCAGTCACTGGGAAGAGCACTACCACACACCACGCTACAGCCTGAGCTTCAAGATTGCCGTTCAGCTCTCAGTGCTCTTAGTTTTGGGTGGCACTGCCCTCGTTTTCCTCACCGAGGTTCAGAACACAGCCACCTTGGCGCCCCTACCGCCGCTGACGCAACTGCTGGGTGCCTTTTTTCAATCTGTCACAACCCGCACAGCAGGCTTTAACAGCATTGATATGAGTCGCCTGCGCCCATCCACACTCCTCATTTTTATGGTGCTGATGTTTATTGGTGCCAGTCCTGGCGGTACCGGTGGTGGGATCAAAACAACGACGGCGGCTGCCCTGATTAGCTGCACCCATGCGGTTCTGCGGGGCAATCATACCTTTGTGCTTTTTGGCCGCAGCATTGCACCCAATCTGATCTACAAATCCCTCGGTATTCTGGTGGGCTCAATTTTAGTGATTACCGGCGGTACAACCCTACTTTTGCTGATCGAAGGGGATCGCTTTGGTTTTGATGTGCTTTTGTTTGAAGTCGTCTCAGCCTATGCCACGGTGGGACTTTCGGCTGTGGGCACCAGCGAGCTTAACTGGCTCTCGCAAGCGGTGCTCATTCCTGTTATGTACTGTGGCCGCGTGGGCTTACTGCTGTTGATTAGTGCCCTCAGCAACCGGCGCAATAACCAGCTCCTCAAGTATCCCGAAGAGACAGTCTTGATTGGTTGAATACAGACCTAGTCATCAGCTAAGCAGGCTTGACCCCGTATGGCATCCAGGTTTACGCCAATATCGTGCAGCAAACGCCGCTCAATCAAGTTGATTGGCATATAGCGCGGCGGTTGTACCATCAGGCTGTAGGTCAGCTCCGTTGCTGACGCTGACTGGGGCGCTAGGCACCAACTGCCTTCAAAGCGGACAAAATCACCCTCGACCATCGCGAAATCAATGCGCTCGCAGGGACAGGTTTCCATTTTGAGCGTCACACTCGCACGAAATTTTACCCCCGCCACCCGCTGGGTTCCCACCTGCTTGAGCAGGGTGGCACCGTTTTGTTCGCCAACAATCGTGCTCTCGGCCAAGTTGGGGATAAAGTCGGCAAGACGTTCGTAATCAGTCAATACCTGCCACAGACGCGCGGCGGCTGCCGGAATCAGGAGGCTAGCGGTCAGTTGGCGCTGCCGATCGCGAAGGGGGGTCACTGTGACCGCAATATCACTGACGATCTCTGGCAAATCATCATCGAGATCAGCCGTGGGCTCAAGGATTGAATCGTCTGCCATACTCGCGATCGCGAAAAGAATGTGGCTACTATGGTAACTCTCCCTCGCAGGTAACCATCATGGAGTGTTTGCGGCCCGATCTGCTTGCTCAAAAGCCCTACAACGCCGCCGTGGTGCCCCATGTCCTTAAGCTGGATGCTAACGAACATCCCCAAGACCTGCCGGAGTGGTTCAAAAAAAAGCTCTCGTTGGTTTGGGAAAAAGGGATTCAAAGTAACCGCTATCCCGATGGCGGTCATGCCAGCCTCAAAGAGGCGATTGCTGCTTATGCCGGTGTGCCATCAAGCTGGGTCAGTATCGGCAATGGCTCCGACGAGCTGATTCGCTCACTGATTATCGCCACCTGTTTGGGGGGGCGTGGTTCGGTGATGGTTGCCGAACCGACCTTCTCGATGTATGCGATCACGGCGGCGGCTCTGGGTGTGCCGGTTGTAAAAGTAGATCGCGATCGCGACACCTTTGGCCTTGATCTCGTCGCCTGTGATCAGGCGCTAACCGCCGCCGCCCCGCCCGTACGCCTTCTTTTTCTGACTTCCCCCAACGCGCCCACCGGCAATCTTCTGAATGCAACCGAACTCGCGTGGTTGCGTACCCTGCCCGACTCGATCTTGGTCGTCATCGACGAAGCCTACTTCGAGTTTTGCCAAACCACTGTCCTGCCCACGCTACCCGCCAACTGGGTTGTGCTGCGCACCTTCTCCAAAGCCTTCCGTCTTGCTGGCCATCGGGTAGGCTATGCCGTCGCTCAGCCCCAGGTCAGTCAAGTGCTTGAGCTATTGCGCCTCCCCTACAACCTGCCCTCGGTATCCCAGTGGGCGGTGCAGCTCGCCCTCGAACATGCCCCCGAGCTACTGGCCGATTTACCGACCTTCAGCAACACCCGCAAAACAGTCTATGCCGCCCTGCAAGCCATGCCGGGTGTGCGGGTCTGGCCCTCTGAGGCAAACTATCTCTATTTCCGCACCGAGCAACCCCTGGCCGAAGTGCAGCAGCACCTCTTGGCACAGGGCATCAGCATCCGCCTCACCGGCGGTGGGCTGCGCGTCAGTATTGGCACCCCCGAGGATATGGAGTCTTTTGTTGCCGCCCTGCAACGCTGCCTCAGCCCAGCGCTTGTGCCCTAGGCAGCCCGTGTCCTCGCGATCCGGGAACCGGGGCCTGCCTAACATTTCGTTACAATGAGCAAGAACATCGCATTTTCGAGGGTGGTATGGCCGATCAATTGCTACGGGCAACGGCTGCAAACGGCCAAATTCGGGCGGTTAGCCTCATCTCCACCCAACTTGTTGAAGAAGCACGGGTGCGTCACAAGCTCTCCTATGTGGCGACCGCCGCCCTCGGGCGGGCAATGAGTGCCGGCCTGCTCTTGGCTTCGGGGATGAAGCGCGCCGATGCCCGGGTTAACCTTCAGTTTCGTGGCGATGGCCCCCTCGGCAAGGTCTGGGTTGATGCCGGTGCTGATGGCTCGGTGCGCGGCTATGTCACCAACCCCCAGGTAGAACTCCCCCCGAATGCACTGGGCAAACTGGATGTGGGTGGAGCTGTCGGTCACAACGGCTTTTTGCATGTGATTCGTGATTTGGGGTTTGGTTATCCCTACAGCGGCACCGTCGAGCTGGCTTCGGGCGAAATTGGTGATGATGTCACAAGCTACCTTGCTGTGTCCGAGCAGACTCCCTCGGCCGTCTTGCTGGGCGTCTTTGTGGATGCGACGGGTGTGCAAGCGGCGGGTGGTTTGTTGCTGCAAGTCTTGCCCGATGCGCCGCCTTCAATCATTGCCGATTTGGAAGCAAAGCTGTCTGGCTTCAATGGTTTCACACCACTGTTGCGCTCGGGCAAAAACCTCACCGAAATCTTTGCTGATGTCCTCGGTGATCTCGACTTGGTAATTGCGCCTGAGGTACAACTGATTCGGTTTCATTGCCCCTGTACTGCCGAACGCCTGCAAGGTGCGCTCAAGATGCTGGGTGAAGCCGAACTGGCCGATATGATTGCGACCGATAAAGGGGCTGAGGCTACCTGCCATTTCTGCAACACGGTCTATCACGTTAGCGAAGCTGAGCTGCGCGCTATTCTCAGCAATTTGCAAGCGAGCTCCGCCCAGTCTTAGGTCAGTGTTGCGGGCTGATCGGTTCGGCTCTGCGGCTACCGGTTAATTTTAAGTGCTAAGCCAATGTCTCTGACTGTTTATACCCATAGCGCCAAACAAACACCGACCCTACAGGTGGTTTGGTTGCATGGCTATGGCGCTAGTGGCAAAGACTTATACCCTCTTGCCCAGGCCCTCGACCTACCGCAAGTGCAGTCCTATTGCCTGCAAGCACCGATCGCGATGGCGCACGGGGGCTGGATGTGGGCCAATATCGATAATCACCAGGAACTGCCTGCCAGTATCGAGGCTGTACAACAGTGGCTGCGCGATTTACCTACACTGTCAGGCTTACCCCTTGAGCGGACTGTCCTTGTCGGCTTTTCTCAGGGTGGCCTCATGAGCCTCTGTGTGGGCTTGGGTTTACCGCTGGCGTTGGTGATCAGTTGCAGCGGCTACCTCTTGCCCGATCAGGCCACACTGCACACCCCACCACCGCCGGTTTGCCTGATTCATGGCACCGAGGACCCCGTTGTGCCAGTTCTCGCCTCGCGATCGGCAGCCAGCTATCTCCAGCGCCAGGGTGCTGCGGTAACACGGCATGAGTTTGCCATGGGCCATACGATCGCGACGGAAGCCTTTGCCGTGATCCAGGCCCAAATTAGGGCTTTGGTTTAGCGAGTTAAGCCCACACCCATTTCAATTTGAAGCGCTAGTCAACGGCTTGATCCGCTGCATATCGTCTCGCAACACAACCTCGGC
>CAZAGN010000100.1:0-6906 GCA_964484905.1 uncultured bacterium
TTTTAACGACAATCGTTTGACTCATGCCGCAGATCGTATCAAGAAGCGGCCTACAGAATCCTGTGTATAGTCGGAGGGAACCCGTGCAACAACTAAAGTTTATATCGCCAATTAAATTTAATATAGTATTACCTAAAGTTTCTAGTTACATAAAGTTATAGATCTCCCAAGCCACCGAACTTGATCTGTGAAACAATCGTACAGCGGGAAGAACTACTTTTCAGTTATGGCTGAGAGTGCCTAACTGTTGGCATTATTGAGTTAAGCCATAGAAACTTTAACTAGTTTTAACTAACTTTGAATGCGCATAAACGTTCACATCAAATTTGACCAGTAAATATCTAATCAACAGTTAAGCTCAATGAAAACACGGAGACACAAAGTAAAAATACGTAAAATTACGGTAGTGCCATATTTTTCAGTATGTGGCCTAAAAGAAATTATGAATAATGTTACCCACTATACGGCTTGGCATGGCAATCATTGGTACGGTGATGGTTATCAGTTGCAAAGCGCATCTTTGGCTAGGGAAATCGTAATGGTTGCAGCATCGAATCAAGCAATGAGTAAGGCATCTACACCGTTACCGACCGCCAACCTGCTCCAAGAAATACTGCAACGCAAACTTTCAGGCTCTGTAACCCTTGCCGACCAACGCAGTCAGGGTCTTTATTGGCGTATTTTTGTTGGCAACGGTCTGATTCACTATGCGACCTGCACCACCCGCTGGCCCGAGCGCATTATGCCCCTTGTCGCCTCGTTAGTGCCCGAGCTTGTGTTGAGCGACCCTTTAGGGAATCAGTCAGACTACGAGTACCTCTGTGGTCTGTGGCAGTCGGGCCACCTCTCATTACAAGTGCTGCGGCAGTTACTGTTCCGCCTCACCCAAGAAGCCTTAGTTCATTGCCTGGTTCTACCCCAGCCAAAATTTCAGCTTGAGCGCAATCTCGCTGTCGATCCAATCCTGATCTCAGCAAGTATCAAAGACTTAGTTGTGCCGGCAAAAGATGCTGTCAATCGCTGGCTAAAAATTCGTGACCGGGTAGAATCACCCATGCAGCGATTGGGCTCTGCATCGGTTAGTGCCATTGAGCAACAGGTAGCACTGATGTCACCCTCGGCAGCATGGGCCTCGACACTTGTCGGGGCAGTTTCACAACAACAATCGCTGTATCAGACCGCTCACACATTGGGCAGCGATGCTCTGAGTCTGTCAGAGTGGCTGGTGCCTCTTTTGGCTGAGGGCAAAATAGCGTTTGCAACCGCAAAAGCACCTGCACGGCCTTTGATTGCCTGTATCGATGACAGTAACGCTGTGCAGCGCAAGGTAAAGCTTACCCTTGAAGCCGCTGGGTATGACGTAGTCGGGATCACCGAGCCCGCACGGGCGCTCACGACATTTGTCAGACAGCGGCCAGTCCTTATTTTAATGGATATCACCATGCCAGAAATCAACGGCTACGAACTGTGCAAGATGCTTAAGCAATCAGCCTTACTCAAAGAAGTGCCTGTCGTGATGCTGACAGGACGTGACGGAATTATTGATCGACTACGGGCACGGGCTGCCGGTGCCAGTGACTACATGACCAAACCTTTTGAGCCCCACCAGCTACTCACACTTTTAGATCAATACATCATCGCGACCGTAGCCGCCTAAGCTTATGAACACTTCGCCAGAGCGTCTTATGAAAAAAACAGTACTAGTCGTTGAAGATTCCCGGACTGACCGCCTGCTGATTGCTTCGTTGCTACAAAGTGCCGGTCTCAATGTGCCTTTAGCTGACTCTGTCACAGCGGCTGAACGTTGGCTCACTGACAATGGTGTACCGGATGCCATTGTTCTCGATATTGTGATGCCAGATGATACAGGGCTCGAGCTCTGCCGTCGCTTACGGGCCGACCCACTCACGGCATCAGTGCCCATTCTTTTTTGCTCATCGAAAGATCAAGAATTTGACCAGTTTTGGGCGCTGCGCCAGGGGGGGAATGCTTACATCACCAAACCCTTCGACCCTAATGAACTGGTGACCAAAGTGCAAAAATATTTGGGGGTTTGATGCAAGCTCTCCATGTGCCTCGTGCGACAACTACTGATTACTTCCAAGTCCAATTGGGTTCAGTGGTTCAGGTGGCAGTGCCCCTCGGCCATCTCGAAGCAGTTCACACCTTCCAGGGTAGTGATGTGGCCTCTGTACCTGGGGTTATATCCCATTGCTTAGGCGCTGTGAATTTGCGGGGCCAGTTGCTTTGGGTTGTCGATTTGGCAAGCCTGCTCGCACTCCGTTCACCCTTAGCCCTAGAGCGCCATAACCGCCTCACGGTTATTCAGTTGTCTCACAGGGGAGCACGTCTGGGCTGTTTGGTTGATCGTCTGCACGGCATTGTAGTACCCAGCCAGATCAAGGCATCACCCCCTCAGCTCAAACCAGCGGTGCGTGCCCTGCTTATGGGTTTGGCCATCATCGGTACCGATAAGGCTGTTGTCCTCGATGTACCGGCTATGTTTGAAAATTTACGTCGTTCTATGGTGTTGCTATGACTGCTACGTCGCCTCGTTCACTCGATGTCCTGATTGGCAAAATTACCGAGGCCCAGCAGCGGCAGCAATCGGGTGACTTGACGGGGGCACGTGCCCTTTATGAGCAGGTTATTGCGGATGATGCCGAGGGGATTCTAGCGCCTAGCGCGACCAAGGCACTTGCGGCTTTGGATCAGGCGCAAGCTGTCGAGACTGAAGCGGTTCAGGTGATCAGCAGTAGTTCCGTTACAGCCGAAGCTCGCCCTAAGCGCATACTGAATTGGTTTTATGACCTGCCGGTTCGACGCAAACAGCTTGTGGGCCTGTTTACCTCAGAAGTAATTTCTGTGGGTGGCTTGGTGCTGGTGGCTGGCGCGCTATTGGTAGCTGGTGGGCGGGCTCAGTTAGTAGGACAGTCACGCTCTGAGTTGGCTGTAACCAACATCAATTATGGTATCAAAATTAACCAAATGGGGTTTGGTTTTAGGGGTCAATCGGATAACCCAGCAATCATTGCAGCGTCAGCAGCGGGAGAATGGGGACTGACAACAGCGCTACGGGATCAGGTGCAGCAAATTCTCCAGAATGAAATTACTGTACGCACGATTGAATACGCCACTCTAGTTGATCGCGACAGACGCATTGTGGTGAGTGCTAATCGGCGGCGTCAAGGAGAAAGCTTCGATCCTAGTGGTTTGGTCAGTGCTGTCCTCGCTAACCCCACTCAGATTCGGACAACTGAGATTGTTTCCTGGGAAGATTTAGAGCGAGAAAGACCACCTCTACCAGAGGGACCTCTAGCAGAGGGATTCATGGCTAGGGACGAGGACGTTCTTGTGCGCTACACAGCCACGCCTGTATTCTCCCTTGCCAACGAAGATGAAGTTTTGGGGGTATTGATTTCAGGTGATATCGTCAACGGTAAGTTGGCGATTGCTAGAGATACCCAGAATGCTTTTGACGGTGGTTATAGCGCTGTGTACGGCATAAGCCCTGACCAAACCTTTTTTATGGCGACAGGTCTTGCCCAGCAGGATGATGACACTGAGATCGATGATCCGCAGCGTTTAGCTTTACCCGATTCGTTTTTGAATGCTGCTGTGGCTGCAGATGGTGAAGTTGTGAGTCGTCGCCTCCGTGTTGCCGGTACTGATTTCACCATGGCGGCGCGGGCGCTGAATAATTTTGCGGGTGATCCGGTTGCGGTATTGGTGCGCGGCACCCCTGAAGCAGAACTTAATAGCCTGTTGTTCAATAACTTGTTGCTAGGCGCCTTAGTTGTGGCGGTGGCTCTGTTGGCCGACCTCTATTTGGCATCGGTGCTGGGGCGCTCGATTGTGACACCCGTAAAACAATTACAAGATGCCGCCCGCCGCTTTACCCAAGGTGATCGTCAGGCTCGGGCCGAAGTCTTTGCTGAAGATGAGGTGGGCGATCTGACCCGTACTTTTAACCTCATGGCTGACAGCATTGACCGCACGGAAACTGAACTAGAAGCGCAGTCTCGCCAGCGACAACAGGAAGCAGTCTTTCAGCGTCAAGAAAAGGAACGTTTGCAGGGAGCCGTTGTGAAGCTGCTGCTGGATATTGAGGGGGCTCGCAAGGGGGATCTGACAGTACAGGCTGAAGTCGATGACCAAGAAATGGGTTCAGTAGCGGATGCTTTTAACGCCACAATCCGCAGCTTGCGTGCCATTGTGTCGCAGGTGATTGATACCTCTGATCAGGTGCAGGCAGCCTCACGCCGTAATGAAGCCCTCATGCAGCACCTCGCTGGCGAAACCGACAGTCAGGCACAGGCGATTACGAGTGCCCTACGCTCCGTTGAGGAAATGGAGCAGTCAATTCGCTCGGTTGCCCAGTCAGCCCAGGCTGCAGCGGCGATTGCCCAGCAGGCGCTGATCGCAACGACTGAGGGTGAAGCCACTATGGATCAGACGGTGAGCAGCATCGAGAATATTCGTACCAGTGCCGCCGAAACGGCCAAAAAAGTGAAGCGTCTCGCCGAATCATCTCAAGAGATTTCAAAGATTATTGGGATTATTTCGGGGATCTCCGAGAAGACGAACCTGTTGGCCTTTAATGCTTCGATTGAAGCGGCTCGGGCGGGTGAAAACGGGCAGGGCTTCCGGATCGTGGCCGATGAGGTGCGGCGTCTGGCTGAGCGGGTCACGGAGTCAACGCAGGAAATTGAGCAACTGATTAGCACAATTCAAACGGAGACTAGTGAGGTGTTGCAGCAGATGGAGGCCAGCACCAGCCAAGTGGTCACCGGCACCCAGCTTGTGAGCAAAACGAAGCTGACCCTCCAGCAACTCGGGGAGATCAGTAATCGGATTAATAGTCTGTTGCAGTCGATTTCGAGCAGTACGGTCTCTCAGACAGAGGCTTCGGCCTTGGTAACGCAGACCATGCAGGCGGTGGTCGCGATCGCGACAAATGCTTCCCAAGAATCGCGGGTGGTCTCGGGTTCACTGCAAGAGCTCGTCGATGTTGCCACCACCCTGCAAGCCTCTGTCTCGAAATTCCGCGTTGAGTAACCCTCATGGTCTTGAATGCCGCCCAACTGGATGCCATTACCCAAGAAGCCCGTGCCTGCTTTCTCTATGAGGATGCACCGGATTATCTGGCTGAGCTTGTTCAGGGCTGGCAAGACCTCCAGTCGGGACAGACCGACGCCTACAACCAGCTCTTGCGCACGGCCCACTCGCTCAAAGGCGGGGCTGGCATTGCTCAACTACCCCACCTGAGTAAGCTGGCGCACAGTGTCGAAGATGTTTTGACGGCGATGCAACAGGGGCGCGGCACCGAGCGCGGCCTAAGCCTGCTAGCCGAGGCGATTCACCAGCTTGAGCACTTGGTCTCCGTTGCCGCGACAGGTGGCGCTACCGCCGAAGCCAACACAGCAGCGCAGCTCAGCATATTTCAAGACCTGACGACCTTTCTGGCGAGCCTGCCGGCGGCTGAAGCCCCACCACCAGAGGAGGTCACCGAGCCCAATGCGTTCATTCTCAAAACCGCCCTCAGCGTTGACCTAGAAGACTGCCTGCAACGCACTGAAGCCGCCCTTGAGGGGACTGAGATTGAAGCGGGTGTTGCTGAGTTACGCGAAAGTTGCCTCCTTTTGGGTGAAGCACTCAGTCAACCTTGGCTTGTGGCGGCCGCTGAGTCGCTAGCCCTGACGGCTGATCCCGATACAGTGCGCCAGTTTATTCGCCAACTCCGCCAAGAGCGTGACCAATGCTTGGGCTCGGGTGCTGCTTCTGTGCCACTTCCGCCACCGGCCGTAATAGACGTCGTAGATACGGCCAACCCTGAGACAGAGCCGACCGCACCCGAACTAAGCCTGCGCCTGCCGCTGCGTCGTCTCGATCGGCTGAACGATGTCGTGGGCGAGTTGTTCAGCGTGCAAGAGCGCCTCAATCTGTTGCAGGGACAACTGCGGCAGACAGGTCGTCTGATGCAGCAACGCACCCAGCAGTTTAATCCGCTGAACGACGACATTCGGTTGCTGTACGACCGCCTCGCGATCTCAGCGATTAACAAAAGTAGTGGCGAGTTTGACGCGCTGGAGATGGATAGCTACTCCGAGCTACACACACTCTTGCAGGCCGTTCAAGAGCTGATGGTGCGAGTCCAAGAGTCGCGATCGGATATTGAGCTGATTACAACTGAAGCCCAGCAATCGCTGGATGATCTACGCCAACATCTGGATGGCTTGCGCTCTGAGTTGGTCGCTGCACGGCTGGTACCCTTTAAAACTGCCACAACAAAATTCCAGGCACTCTTATCAAACCTCAGTCAGCAATTCCAGAAACCTGTACAACTGGATGTGCGGGGTGCCGAAACTGCCGTTGACCAAGCAATTCTCGAGCAGCTTAACGTACCTTTTACGCACCTACTTCGGAATGCCTTTGACCACGGCATTGAACCGCCCGCCGAGCGGCTAGCTGCCAATAAACCCGCCACAGGTACGATTCGGCTGGCCGCTGTCGCCAAAAGCAACCGGGTTGTAATCACTATTAGTGACGATGGCCGGGGTCTCAACTATGCAGCCATTGCTAGCAAGGCCGTCGAGCGGGGTCTCGCCACAGCCGCTGTCATTGATCAACTGAATGAAGCCGAACTCACCGAGTTGCTGTTTACGCCTGGTTTCTCGACGGCAGAGACTATCACGAGTCTTTCGGGGCGGGGTGTGGGTCTCGATATTGTGCGTCTTCAGGTCGAGCGCCTGCGGGGGACAATTACAGCCGACTCACAGCCCGGGAAAGGCACAACCTGGACACTCAGCTTTCCGCTCAGCCTCAATATCCAGCCATTACTGCTCTGCCGTAGCCAGCACTATCTGGTGGCCCTACCGGCTGCCGAGGTGGCTGAAATTATTAGCC
>CAZAGN010000101.1:0-6765 GCA_964484905.1 uncultured bacterium
CTATTTACCTCGTTGCTTCCATCATTTGGCTAAAATGATGACACGCCCTAGGGCTAGGCTGGGTCTGACTGCGCCTTAGCCTTTAATCGATTTCCACGGGTATGAAACAATAGGCGAGTGAAGCTCAGACGTGCATCACAAACGCCAGCGTCAGAATCTGCCATGCTGGTATAGCTCTTGGAGGATCCATGCCGGATACGCGTCGTCGTTGGTTTATTACCCTTGTGCTCGGGATTGGGGCGCTTGCCTTTCTGTCGCTTTCGGTGTCGCCTGTGATTATGGCGCTGCTAGATCGTTCGAGTAGTGATCCCACAGTCGTTGATCCTGTGGCTAACGAGCAAATTCAAGCGCAAATCGAGGGCTACCAGGCCGTGCTAGAGCGCGAACCCGAAAACCAAATTGCCTTGCAAAACCTCGCCCAGCTCTGGTTGCAATTGGGCGATCTCGATGAGGCAACAGCACCGCTGACCAAGCTGGTTGAGCTGAATCCCGAGCAGCAAGATTGGGCGGTACTCTTGGCCCAAATCAAGATCGAAACCGGTGCACCTGCCGAAGGGGCAACGATCCTGGCTGATCTGTATGAGGATGATCCGGATAACTTTCCGCTTTTAGAAACCCTGGTTAATGCCGAAGCGGCGGCTGGCAATACCGAGGCGGCGATTGCTCGCCTTGCCGATCGCGAGGATTTTGATAGCACCCTGCTGCGGGCACAAATCCTGACTCGGGCCGCCGATTATGAAGCCGCCATTAGTGTTTACGATACGCTGCTCGAAGAGCGCCCCTCGGACTACCGCATCATGGTAGGTAAAGGGATTGCCCTCAGCAGCGGCGGGAATACCCAGGCAGCTCTGAATATGTTTGCTGCCGCCGCCGATGCCGCTCCTACCGAGCTTCAGCCTCAAATTCGCGAAATTGCCGCGATCTATACTAGTGAGCCCGAACCCGTCGCGATCGAAGATTTAGTTATTGAGGGTGACGCTGATCGCGATGCTGACACCAGCACAGAGGATGGTGGCACCACCGAAACTGACACGACCGAAACCGACCCCGCAACGACATCTGAATCTCCTGAATCAACTCCCGCCGAATGACAATCCTGCGCCTACTCTGGAATATTCTGCGCTCTCCAGCAGCGCCAGAGCCTCAACCACAGACCACTGAGGTCGTTGAGCCGGTCATTCCAACCCATCAGCAAGGTCTTCTCTGTCTGAGCGTCCGAGGCAGTGCCTACGCCATGGGTTGGCAACAAGGCGATGCCTGTCGGACTGAAATTCAGGCGTTGGTAGCGGGCTTTTATGAGCGCTTTGCCCAAGGCTTTGGTGCCTGGTTCTATCAGCAGGTCTTACCGTCGCGGCTCTATTACTTATGGCAGTTTGTGCCGCCTGTCTACCAAGACGAACTGTGGGGGGTGGCTCAGGGTGCCGATTTGCCCCTGCGAGATATTCTGCTAATCAACTTTTTTGATGATGTCTTGAACCTATTGGAATTAGGCTGGGCAACTGCCTGCTCGTGCAGCCTGGTTCGCGACAAAAACGGGCAGATTTTGCTGGGTCGCAATCTTGATTACAACAGTGCCGTGGGCCAACTGGTGCGCCCTTATCAGGTGTTGCTGCGCCGATACCCCAACAAAGGGCAGGCGAGTGTCAGTCTGGGTATCGTCGGCCAGGTGGGTGTCCTCACCGCCATGAATGCGGCTGGGCTCTGCCTCGGATCCTTGACCTCACCCACTCGCGAGCGGTCCTGGCAGGGCCTCGGTGTCAGCCTCATCTATCGGCACATGCTTGACCACGCGGCCACAGTTCAAGAGGCTCGCGATCGCCTTGCCGCCAGTCAACCTGTCCAGGGCAACAACCTTGTCTTGGCCGACCCCAATCAGGCTGCGCGTGTTGAATTTAGTAGCCGTCAGCAGGTCTTTACCTGGCTTGAGGAGACACCGCTCAGCATTACCAACCATTACCTTGATGCCAACCTGGCCCAAACCCAAACCGTTCTGGCCCATAAAACTGTTGATCGCGCATCCCAACTGCGTCAACGCCGCCTATGTACGCTGCTACCCCAAGTTGCAGAAAGAGCTGAGCTGATTGCGGCGATGGCTGATATAGTTTGGCCTGGTGACACGCCCCTCCAAAACGCTGATCCTTGGCAAACCGGGGGTGTCATCAGTAATTGGGGAACATTGCACACTGTGATCATGACGCCCAGTGAGCAGCGCTGGGACTGGGCTTTGGGCTCGGGTATCCAGCCGATTCAGACCCATGATTTTCATACGTCCTATCCCCTTGCTTCGGCACCAGCCACCTAACCAAGACTATGCAAGGGGTCACGAAGTTCAACAAAAAGACGGCTGTAAAGCCGCCTCAAAGAATTCATTTGGATGGATCAAAAGTCAGGCTAACTTAGCGTTGAACAACTTCAGTCACATTATCGAGTGGCGCACTGGCCACGATCTCGACTTGAGGGAAACTCAAGAACGCACCCTTGGTTACCGCATCAGCGGTCAGATTGAAGATTGGGTTCGAGAGAATACCGGCCAAGACTGTAATCACCAGCGTCAACACCATACCCAACTGGAGCGGGCGGAAACCAGGCAGGCTCCAATTAGTCGCTTCGTAGGCCTTGACCACGTCAGACATTTCGTGAGGCTCTTTGACCACCATCATCTTAACGACACGAACGTAGTAGTAAATCGAGATCACACTCGTCACTAGGCCCGTAATCACCAAGCCATAAGCTTCGGCTTGCCAGCCCGCCCAGAAGAGATAAATTTTGCCAAAGAAGCCAGCCAGGGGCGGAATCCCAGCTAGCGACAGCAGGCAGAGGCTGAGGCAAAGCGTGAGGAAGGGATCTTTTTGGTAGAGACCACTGTAGGCAGTGATTTCGTCAGTGCCCGTCTTGAGAGCAAAGAGAGTCAGGCAGAGAAAAGCACCAAGGTTCATGAAGAGATAAACCAGCAGGTAGAAAATCATGCTGGCGTAACCGGCCTCAGTGCCAACAACCAAGCCAATCATCACGAAGCCTGCCTGGGCAATCGAGGAATAGGCCAGCATCCGCTTGAGATTCGTTTGAGCGATCGCGACTACGTTGCCCAATACCATCGTCAAGATGGCAAAGACCGTGAAAATGGCTTGCCATTCGCTCGTCAGAGCCGGGAAAACCGTCGCCAAAAAGCGCAGGGCCAAGGCAAAACCTGCCGCCTTAGAACCAACCGAGAGAAAAGCGACAACCGGTGTAGGTGAACCTTCATAGACATCCGGCGTCCACTGATGAAAGGGCACCGTCGCCAACTTGAAGCCAATCCCCGTCAGACAGAAGACCAAGGCCAAGATGCTGGCTAGGCCCGAGTTGGTCAGGGCCGGTGCTAACGCGGCCATCTGGGTCTGGCCGCCAGAGAGGCCATAAAGCAGTGACATCCCGTACAGGAAAATTGCGGTGCTGCTGGCACCGATTAACAAATACTTAAGGGCAGCTTCATTAGAGCGGGGGTCCCGTTTGGCATACCCCGCCATCAGATAGCTGGCAATACTGAGGGTTTCGAGGGCGATAAACACCATCACCAAGTCGGTCGAACCCGCCAGCAGTGAACCACCAAGGGTTGAGGTCAACAGCAGCACATAAAATTCGGGTGCGGCGGCATTCGAGACACCCAGGTAGCGAATCGACATCAAAATCGTGACCGCTGCGCTGATAATCACCATCCCGCGAAAGAGAATGCTGATGGGATCAGCCGTAAAGCTGCCAAAAAAGGCAACCGGGTCGGCAAGATTCCACTGAAACGCCAACAGGGTGACAGCGGCACCACAGCCAACTAAGCCCATGAGAGGGTAGGCACGGTTAGCGGTTGCCCCCCAAATGAGGTCGGCAATCAGAATCGCTAACAACGTCACAATGAGTGTTAGCTCGGGCGCAACCGCCCCTGTATTGAGAGCACTTAGATCAAGGGCGTCCATGAATCTCAGCGAACGACGATTACCCCTCAGCATACCGTGAAATGTTGCGTAACACTGGCACCGCCTAGTGTAGTTAAGTGTAGTGAGCCGCAGTCGTTAGTCAGGGTTCGTGGGGCACTACAAATTTGATGAAGAAATTTTGATGAAGAAATCTGGTGAAACCTGGCCAGTGCAATCGGCAACTTGACCCATGCCGATGCCGACGTCACCACACGTATTAGCAATAGGTGCTGGGCAAAGATAACCGACATTTGGTTTAGCAATCAGCAACATGGCCCGAGGCAAACTGAGGATAGCCAGCGGCAATCAGAGCCCGATCGCGAATCCGACAGGCATCACAAACGCCGCAGTGCTCCTCACCGCCGCTGTAGCAAGAGTAAGTGACGGGAATTGGCACCCCTAAACGAATCGCCCGTTGCACGATCGCGACTTTGGAGTCTTGCACCAAGGGGGCAATCAACTGCGGTGCTCGACCCTCCAGACCAGCCTTAGATGACAGGGCCGCAAGGCGTTGAAACGCCCGCAGATACTCTGGGCGACAGTCAGGATAGCCCGAATAATCGACAGCGTTGATACCCAGAAAAATCGCTTCGGCATCGATCGCTTCCGCCAAAGAGAGCGCGATCGCGATAAAGACAGTGTTGCGACCGGGCACATAGGTCGAAGGGATAACATTACTGGGCGTACCGCCGGTGGGTACATCGACATGCAAATCGGTCAGGGCCGAGCCACCCCACTGACCGAGATTCACCTCAATGAGGCGGTGATCTTGAATCCCCAAAGCCGCCGCCACCGCGACCGCTGCCCGCAGTTCCCGACTGTGCCGCTGACCATAGCGAAACGACAGCGCCGTGACCGTATAGCCATCCGCTTGGGCTTGGGCTGCCGCTGTCGCTGAATCCAGACCGCCCGAAAGCAGTACAACCGCCCGCGACATTAGCGGAACATGCTGCTGACAGAGCTGTCATCATGAATGCGCCAGATGGCCTCACCCAGGATATTGGCAACCGAAAGGATCCGCAGTTGGGGGAAGAGCTTTTCGGGCGGTACGGGAATGGTGTTGGTGATAATCACCTCTTCAAAGACACCACTTGCAAGGCGGGCGATGGCACTGGCTGAGAATACACCGTGGGTCGCGCAGGCATAGACCTTCTTCGCCCCTTCTTGGCGCAACAGTTTGGCCCCTTCGCTGATGGTGCCAGCCGTGTCGATCATGTCATCGACTAAAATCGCAGTCTTACCTTCAACATCACCGATAACATTCAGCACTTCAACATCGTTATGGGCTTGGCGGCGCTTGTCGATAATCGCGAGGGGCGCATCATCCAGTTTTTTGGCAAAGGCGCGGGCGCGCGCCACACCACCGACATCCGGCGAGACAACGACAATGTCTTGTAGGTTTTGCTCACGGATGTAGTCAAACAACACCGGCGAGCCGTAGACATGATCAAGGGGAATATCAAAATAGCCCTGAATTTGAGCTGAGTGAAGATCCATTGCGAGCACGCGGTCAGCGCCAGCATGGGTAACCATATTGGCGACAAGTTTGGCCGTAATGGCTTCTCGGCCTGCGGTTTTACGATCGGCCCGTGCATAGCCGTAGTAGGGCAGGACTGCCGTGATTTGCCGCGCTGAGGCCCGCCGACAGGCATCCACCATCACCAGCAATTCCATCAGGTGATCGTTGACTGGGCGACAGGTAGGCTGAATCAGATAAACGTCGGCACCGCGAATTGACTCTTGGATTTGCACATAGAGCTCGCCATCGGCAAAGCGTTTAAAGACATGCGGTCCCAAGTCCATGCCAAGGTAGCGTGCCACCTCGGAGGCCAGAGGCATATTGGCCGAGCCCGAAAAAATCTTGAGGCGGTTGTTATCAGGGATCGTCATCGCAGACGAGCGCAAGGGCAGCGGCGCAGTACGAAGCACAGGCGGTAGCCGAATCGGATCGCCTCAATCCTACCATTCACGTTTTTAATCTGTGACCTGTATCTGAGTATCTGTTTTAGCGGCAAGTCTGACACCACTCAGTATGGCTACGCAAAAATACATGACTATGCAAAAATACCTATTTCGCCACAACACATATTTCGCCACAACACATAGATTCGATTAAGGTGTCTTTACATTACTTGGCTGGGCACTTGTTATTGGGCACTTGTCAGGTCGCTTTTCGCAGTTATGTTCGACTGGCGCTATCGCAGTAAGACAATGCGACAATCAAAGCCATGCCAAAGATTGAACTCGATCAACGTGTCTGCCTGGCTGTGCTGGCGCTCTACGGGCTGCTGGCTATTACTGCCCCTTACCTCGGTTTGGCTGACCCCAATCAGTTTCTTGATTTTCCGATTCAGGCGCCACCTTCGGCAGAGTTTTGGTGGGGGACAACACGACAGGGTTATGACGTTTTGGCGCGAGTTGTCTTTGGTTGCCGTACGGCTTGGCAGGTGATCCTCGCCGGAACGTTGCTGAGTGTGGTTGTCGGGGTGCCATTGGGCTTATTGAGTGGTTATGTCGGCGGCTGGCTCGACCGGATATTGATTTTCGCGATGGATATTCTCTACACGCTGCCGGGTTTGCTGCTCGCGATCGCGATCGCCTTTGTCTTGGGGCCAGGTCTCAAAACAGCGGCTGTCGCCATTGCCCTTGCCTATGTACCGCTCTACTTTCGGGTGGTACGTAACCAAACCACCAGTTTGCGCAGTCGCCCTTTTATCATGGCCAGTGTGGCGGCGGGAGCGGGCTTGCCAACAATCCTGCGGCGACATCTCTTGCCTAATGTCATGCCCAGTTTGCCGGTGCTGCTGACCCTCAATGC
>CAZAGN010000102.1:0-6706 GCA_964484905.1 uncultured bacterium
CGAAAAAGGTCTTCGGCGGGGGTACTGACGTTGGTGACCGCACGCACAATTGGATCAACAAAGGGGCGTAGGGTTTGGAATAGTTCGGAGTCGACAAAAGCTTGGCTGAGGCGGCGGCGATACCAGCTACCGACTTCGGAGGTGCCGAGCAGGTGCAACGTCGATAGATCGCCAGCACCGGCATAGATCACAAGGTCGTAATCAGGGTCGTAGGTTCGCAGTGCCAAGAGGGCAATAATCGCGCCCATGCCTGGCAATACGGGCAGTTCTTGACCATAAATCGATTTAAAAAAAGGATTGCGCAGGTATTGCTGCTCAAAATCTTTAACAAGGCTCCAGCCCTGTTCGAGGCGGTAGGTGTTGCGGAGTTGGACAACACTCAGGTTGGCGCCAATGGCTTGGGGCTGGTTGGGCAGACTCATGCCCAGGAGGGTCGGTACGGTCAGGGATTGCACCAGTAGCAGGGTGCGGCGGCCTTGCTCGGCGGCATAGCGCGCCAGATCGATCGCGTATTGGGCACGATCTACGGGCGATTGGCCCAAAAAGGTAATAATCCGCGCCATACATGCCTCCGTGATCGCTACTGAATCTCGCTGCCTTTCAACGATAAGGGAAAGGGGCGGCCATAGGTGGTCTCAAGGTAGGTACTCAGTAGGGGCATGAGCTTTTGGTTGGCAACCGGAAAGGCATAGTCGGCCAGTTCAGACGGTTGCACCCAGCGAATGGCAAGGCATTGGAGGGGTTGGGGTTCACCGCTGACAACACGGCAGATATAGGCGTTGAGGCTGACGCTGAAGTGGCTGTAGGCATGATCGACAGTGCCGAGGGGGTGGACGGCTTCAATCTCGAGATCGAGCTCTTCTTTGATTTCGCGGACAACGCACGCAGCAAGGGTTTCACCGGGCTCGACCTTGCCGCCCGGAAATTCCCAGAGGCCACCCAGCAAACCCTCAAGGGGGCGCTGATCGATAAGGATCTCGGGTTCGCGATCGCCCCGGAGGATCACGGCGACACCGATTTGTTTGTGGGGGCGTTCGGGGCTGGGGGTTGTCATCGGGAGTTGCTCGGTAAGCTGCTGCTGGTTGGCCAGGCAAGCAGGCTGCCAGGGGCAAGTATGGCACAGGGGGCGGCGACGGCGGCAGAGGGTTGCGCCGAGATCGAGCAGGGCTTGGTTATAGTCACGCGGGTTATCAGGATCCAGTAGGGCGTCTGACCATTGCCAGAGGGTGCTGAGGGCTTGGGCGGGTGGGACGGGCAGAGCATACAGGCGCGCCAGCACCCGCTTGACATTGCCATCGAGGATCGGTGTAGGCAGGTTGAAGGCGGCGCTGAGGATACCGCCAGCGGTCGTCCGGCCAATCCCCGGCAAGCTGAGTACCGTATCCAGATCTTGCGGAAACTGGCCTTGGTGCTTGTGTTCAAGCCGTTGCGCTGTTTTGTGCAGGTTCAGGGCCCGCCGGTAGTAGCCCAAGCCTTCCCAAGTTTTGAGGATCTGGTCGGTACTGGCAGCAGCCACCCTCGCGATCGTTGGGTAGGTTGCCAGCCAGCGCTTGTAGTAGGGAATAACGGTTTTGACCTGGGTTTGTTGCAGCATAATTTCGCTGACCCAGATCGCGTAGGGATCACGGGTGCGTCGCCAAGGTAAATCCCGCCCCTGTTGGCGATACCAAAGCAGTAAATCTCGCCGCAGGGTCGCAACATCTAACACTGGGCTGGCTTCAGCACACAGCCAAGCTGGGTACAGCAACGCGCGCCAAGACCATTTCACCGAGGGCTTGGATGAAGAGGGGGTTGGTGTTGAGGGTGGGCGTACGGCGGAAGGTAGAAATACCCGCTTCGGTGGCGACGGCGCGGTATTCGTGGTCAATTTCTTGCAGGGTTTCGATGTGATCGGAAATAAAGCTGATCGGCACCACGACAAGGTTTTGGACGCCAGCGGCACCCAGCGCCTGCAAGCGATCTTCGGTGTAGGGTTGCAGCCACTTTACGGGGCCAACTCGACTTTGGTACGACAGGCTATGGTCGTTGGGTCGATCTACAGCGGCCCAAATGAGGCGGACACAGGCTTCGACTTCTTTTTGGTAGGGGTCGCCCGCTACGGTGACATAGCTTTCGGGTACACCGTGGGCACTAAAGAGGACGTGGGCATCACCACCCAGGGCGTCAACTTCGCCACGAATGCTGGCAGCCATCGCTTCGACGTAGCTGCGTTGGTCATACCAGGTCGCGATCGCGAGCCGCTCGATGGCTTGCAACGCCGGATCGGCGGCCCACAGCTCATCCAGCAACTTAAAGCTTGAACCTGTAGTGGTGATTGAATACTGCGGATACAGCGGCAGCACCACGAGTTGTTCGATGCCGTCGGCTTTGATTTGCTCAACAACGGCCTCGGTGAAGGGGTGCCAGTAGCGCATGGCTACATACATCGAGCATTCCAACCCCTGACCAGCAAGCCAGTCTTGCAGGGCTGCAGCTTGCGCTTCGGTGATTTGGAGCAAGGGCGAACCACCGCCAATTTCGGCATAGTTGCGACGGGATTTTTCGGCACGCATCTTGGCAATAAAGGTTGCGAGCGGCTTTTGCATCCAGCTAAAGGGCAAGCGGATAATTTCAGGATCAGCAAAGAGATTAAACAAGAACGGCTCAACGTCAGCTTGGGTGGTGGGGCCGCCCAAATTGAGCAGGAGCACTCCGAGTTTTGCCATGACGTTGTTACTCTTTGCGATGCTTTGATTAGTATAACTTAATGGTTTTCTCAGCTTCTTTTGAGCGTTGCTTCGCAATCATTCATGATCTGTAAAAAGCGGCAAGGTTTCAGACGGTTCTGGCGTGCTGTAACCCAGATGGCGGAGGGCAGCCGTGGTGACAATTCGACCACGCGGCGTCCGTTGCAGAAAACCGATTTGGAGTAAGTACGGCTCGTAGACGGCTTCGATAGTTTGGGCGTCTTCGCCGGTCACAGCCGCCATCGTATCGAGGCCAACGGGGCCACCGGCAAAGTTGTCGATCATCATCGTCAGGAGTTTGCGATCTGTCCAATCAAGACCCATCGGATCGACGTTGAACAGCTCGAGGGCCGTCTGGGCAACGGCAGCCGTAACAAGTGCGTGACCGCGTACCGCCGCAAAGTCGCGCACTTGTTTGAGCAGGCGGTTGGCAATACGGGGCGTGCCTCGCGATCGCGAAGCAATGGTTGCTGCGCCTTCAGCATCGATCGCGACCTTGAGCAACATCGCCGTTCGTTCAACAATCGCCGTGAGCTCGGTGGTGTCGTAGTAGCGCAGCCGCTGCACCAAGCCAAAGCGATCCCGAAGAGGAGCTGTCAGCGCCCCAATGCGGGTGGTAGCACCAACAAGCGTAAAGCGGGGCAGGGGCACACTCGTAACCCTGGCGGCACGGCCTTTGCCCACCGTAATATCAAGGCGAAAATCTTCCATCGCCGGATAAAGCATTTCTTCGGTGACTTTGGCGAGGCGGTGAATCTCATCGATAAACAAAATATCGCCCGCTTTGAGGTTCACCAAATAGCCCGCAATATCTTTGGGGCTTTCGAGGGCGGGTGCGGTCGTCATGTGCATCGTCACGCCCATTTCTTTGGCCAAGACGGCACAAATCGTTGTTTTGCCTAACCCTGGTGGGCCATAAAACAACAAATGATCAAGACATTCCTGACGGCCTTGGGCGGCGGCGATCGCGATGCCCAGCACCTCTTTCAGTTCGGCTTGACCGATATACTCGGCAATCGACTGGGGCCGCAGCGAAACATCGGATGTGGGGCTGCTATCGGCGCGGGGGCCTACATCTGGGCGGACTTCAGGGGCAAGTGTCGGATCATGACGCTTGGGTGAACCTGATTCTGCGCCGGAACGAATAATGGCCATGGGAACGTTCTCCTTGCGACCATCCTAACGCTCGGGCTACACTCACCATCGATACCTTGGGTGCCCACCATGCAGCGGCGGCAGTTTTTGCGATCAGCAACCTGGGCGGTCGGCGGTCTTGCCGGTCTGAGCCAGCTAAAAAGCTATGCCCAAGCTGACAGCGTTTCGATGACCTGGCTGCATCACAGCTGCGTGTTTTTTGAGGCCAATAACTACCGCATTTTAATCAACCCTTTCCGCACCCAGGGCTGTACGGCGGGCTACCCCATTCCGGATGTCACGGCTGATTTGGTATTGCTCAGCAGCCGCTTGTTTGATGAAGGCCATATTGGCGATTTGCGCGGCAATCCGCGTGTTTTGTTTGAAGCCGGTGAATACACCATTGATGGCTTGCGAATTCAGGGCATCAGCATGGCCCACGATACCTTTGGCGGGCAACGCTTTGGTCGCAACATTGCTTGGCGCTTTACCCTGGGCGGCATCGATATGATTCATTTGGGTGGCGCGGCAGCACCCATCGCCCGTGAAGAATCCATTTTGCTAGCACGACCGGATTTGGTCTTTGTCCCAGTGGGTGGCGGTGTCAAAAACTACGATGCAGCCGGTGCTGTGGCCGCCATCAACGAGCTCCAGCCCAAGATTGTCATCCCGACTATGTTCCGCACGGCGGCAGCGGCTGAATCCTGCGATCTCGGTGGTGTGGATGCCTTTTTGAGCCAGGTGCGCAATGTACAGGCGCTTGGCAGTCGTCAGCTCAGTCTGGGGCGCGAGCAAGTACCGGCAGAACCCTATCAAGTGCTGGTGTTCCCCGAGAACGGATAATAGGCAGAACAAGATCACGAGAGTGTCATGCAGCGTTGCGAGCTCTTAGCACCAGGCAAAATCAATCTCTACCTCGAGATCACGGGCAAGCGCGCCGATGGCTACCACAGTGTGGTTATGGTGCTCCAGAGTGTGGCCTTGGCCGATCGCCTCGTGCTTGAGCGCCAGGACACCATCGAGCTGCACTGCGATCGCGAGGAACTGCCCACCGATGCCAGTAACCTGGCGGTCAAAGCGGCGCTGCTCTTGCAACAGCACACAGGCTATCGCGGCGGTGTGCGCATCGAGATTCAAAAAGCAATTCCGATTGGGGCTGGTATGGCGGGCGGGTCTGCCGATGCTGCCGCCGTCTTGGTGGGTCTCAATCAACTCTGGCAGTTGGGGCTAACAACGCCCGAACTCGAAAGCCTGGCGGCGGTGCTGGGCTCGGATGTGCCCTTTTGTCTTCGGGGCGGCACAGTCTTGGCCACAGGTCGGGGCGAGCAACTATCACCCCTCAATGAGCTACCCAATTGCCCCCTCGTGATTGTCAAGCCGCGTGGCCTATCGGTCTCGACCGCTTGGGCCTATCAGAATTACCAAGCAACAGCCAATCAAACAACAGCCGCTCATGCCCCCCTTAGTGCGATGCTCTCGGCGATTGCCCACCAAGATTTTGCTGAAATTAGCCGCTACCTCAGCAACGATCTCGAGCCCGTAGTTTTGGCTACCCATGCAGCGGTGGCGGCAGCCAAGACGATGCTGAAAGCTAGCCAGCCGACCCCTCTGGGCGTGATGATGTCTGGTTCAGGGCCGACGGTATTTGCCCTCTGTCGCGACACGGCAGCGGCGGCCCAACTCTTGGCCCAGGTTGATTCTGACCGCTATGAAACCTGGCTAACCGGAACGAGTGCGGCTGGTATTACCCTCACGGCGTGGGCCTGATGGAACGGGTTGGCATCTTAGGCGGTAGTTTTAACCCCGTTCATTTGGGGCATTTAGTGATTGCCGAGCAGGCGCGGCAACAGGCCAACCTCGACCGCGTCCTCTGGCTGCCCAACGGTCAACCCCCCCACAAGCAACTGGCACCCGGCGCGAGTAATGCTGATCGCTGGCAGATGGTCAATCTCGCGATCGCGAACCACGATCAGTTTGTTGCCGCCGATCTCGAAATCACCCGCCCTGGCTATTCCTATGCTGTTGATACGCTCATTCACCTGCGTCAAACCCAGCCAGATATCCATTGGCACTGGATTATCGGTGCCGATGCCCTCAAGGATCTGCCCCAGTGGCACCGGGCCAGCGAACTTAGCGAGCTGTGTGACTGGATTGTGGCACCCCGTTTGGACGATCTCAGCACAATCGTGGCGAACGTCAGCCAAACCCTCGCCCTCAAGAGTCAGATCCTCGAAATGCCCGTACTCGATCTCTCCTCAACCCTCATTCGCGAGTTCGTCGCCCAAGGTCGCAGCATTCGCTATCTTGTACCCGAGGCGATCGCGACCTACATCCAGATGCAGCAGCTTTATCGCTGACAATGATTGACCGCCCTATCGTGTCTCTTGGGTTAAAATCTATGCAAACCATCCTCAAATAACCCAGCGATAAACATCTTGATTTCAGACCATAGCTCAGTCGCTAGATTGTATGTATTAATCTGTATATTTTATTGCTAGGGAGATTCCAGTGCGTATCACTTTAGATCTGCCTCCAGAATTAGAAGACAAACTATCTCTCGCAGCAACTCAGCTCAATATATCTTTGCCTGACTATATCCTGCGGGTTCTTGGGTCTCAGTCAGTACATCAAAATTCTCCCCAAACAGGTGCAGAATTGATAAGATTCTGGGAACGTAATGGGGTTATCAATTCACGCCCTGACATTTCTGATAGTCAAGACTATGCTCATGAATTACGCCATCAGGCTGAAACCCGCGAGCAAGCCTAGGTAGCACCATGTATCTTCTTGATACCGCCAATTCAAATCTGAAGTGCATCAGTGTCTGATTTGTCTGACCAGAATAC
>CAZAGN010000103.1:0-6674 GCA_964484905.1 uncultured bacterium
CAGCGTGTTTGCGCAGGTACAAACTGGCACTGTGCTGGAGGCGGTTGGGCATGAAAGCTCTCGGTCACTAGCCGCATTATGGATCCGCCAGACTGAATGGTCTCGAAAGTGAGCCTAGGCGCGCCGTTGCAAAAACACGGGCAAGTCAACCCGACGGGGGGCGGGCGGCGCCAGCGTGGGCTGCACAGACTCCGCCGAAGTCGAGGCCAAAACCTGCACCCGCTGATCAAAGCTGGGCATACTCGGCGTCTCCGGCAGCTTGAGGGGCGGAATACTGGACGTAATCGGCGTCACCTTGGCCGGACTCGGTACAGCCGTGAGTTGGGGCTCGCCCAGGGTGGCCCGCAGTTGCAAGTGCTGATGCTGTAGAGTCGCAAGACGCTTTTCGAGCTCTTCTTGCACAAGCGTCAGTTTATCGACTTCTTTATCTTGGTTATCGGCATAGGCATAGGCACGGGCACATTCTTGCTCGAGCTGCTTAAGGCGGTCTTGGAGGCTGTCGTTACGGCGCTTTTCAACGAGGTGGTGCGCTTCAGCCAGCTCAAGACGACGCTGGAGATCGCTGACATCACCTCCATTAAGCTCAAGGGTTCGCTTCTCTTGCTGAGCCGCAAAGAAGGCTTCTTGCAGTTGTGTAACTTCCGCCGCCAGCCGATCGCGATCGGCACTCACCCCCGCCAACGCCTGCTCTAGTTCGGGTGCTGCTGCCTGAGGCTGCAACATCTGCCGTTCTTGCTCCAGCAAGCGCTGCCGCAACTCGTTCGCTTCGCTGCGACTATGAGCCAGTTCGGCTTCGGCTGTCGCCCGATCATTTTCAGCCGTTTCGAGGGCAGCGCGTAATTCGTAAATGTGA
The DNA here is from genome assembly GCA_964484905.1 of uncultured bacterium. GTDB lineage: Bacteria > Cyanobacteriota > Cyanobacteriia > Thermostichales > PCC-7336 > CAZAGN01. Next base: position 854 of record CAZAGN010000103.1, read on the forward strand.
TCGTGCAGGGGTGCGGTGTCAGCAGCCGACTCGCCAAAGCCCATCTCCAGTACTTGCTTTTCTTGCTGAGCAATATGGAGCGCTTCTTGGAGGGCCGCAATCTGCTCTTGGAGGCGGTAGATTTCGTCGGGCTCGGCCTGGTGCGCTGTCTCGAGGGCGACGTTAAGCTGCTGGTTTACCTGTGTAAGGCGTTCCACTTCAGCACGGGCAGCGTTGAGGGCATCCATATCTATAGGGGAATGCTGTTGACAGGCGAGAAGGGCTGCTTCGAGCTCACTGACGCGCTGCCGATGCTCTACCACCCGTGATTCTGACTCGGCGAGCGCCCGAGTTTGCTTACGAATACGAGCCTTGAGCTCAAGAATTTGCGTGTCGTCCATGACAGGCACTCAACCAATTAGCACTCAGCATAGCGCCTTCACTCCACATATGGGGTGCTGCTACAGATTTTTTCGCCAAATTAGGATTTATCGCCCCTATCCCTAGCCGCCCAGTGATCCAAATACGCGCTTAACTTCCAGATCATCTTCAATCGCTTCAACCTGCAGGCGCATCTGTTCGAGGTCGCTGACCCAGGTTTTTTCAAGGCCATCCACGGCCCCCAGGAGGGGCGAATTGAGCAAGCTCAGTTGGGCATTAACTTCGATGAGGGCCTGTTGGTAGCGTTCGACCAAGATCGCGATCGCCTCGTTTTGGTGATTGAGCAGCACCACAATCCGATCAAACACAGCCACCCGCTCTTGGAATGCCAGCGATCGGCCAAATTCAACCCGCAATCGCACGGCCTCTTGCATCAAAAAGCGGTTACGGCGCGTACGTTGATCCAGCTTTTCCACTTCGGCGCTGTAGGCCCGCTGACATTCCCGCAATTCAAAGTAGTGTTTGCGCAGGTGGCCGGGGATACGGCGCTGCGAGGGTGTGTCGTCGGTGCGAAACCATCCCATGATGCTGACCCAATTAACGTTAACGGCTAACTTTTTGATTGTTGACTCTAATAACAGCTAGCTTTTGGCGGCTGGTTTTATTGTAGGTGTTGCGTCTTCGGTTAATTTCCAAGCTGCCAGACCAATGATTTTACTGCTTCTGGCTAGGATGCCCCTGAAGCCAATACAGCTAAAAATCACCCGCGAAAATCACAAAAAAAGGGCTGGTCATGCCAACCCCCTCAGGATAGTGCCGCTTGCTTAGGCGTTATAGGCAGCCAGCTTGGCTTCGACGTCGCGATCGCCTGCGTTGACAGCAACATCTTTCAGATGATCAGGCTTGAACTTCGGATTCATGAGCTGATCCTCGAAGCCCGCGACGCTCATCTGACCTTCCATGATTTTGCGCAGAATCTGGGTTCGCTTTTGGCGACCCAAAAGCAAGGCCCCGACCAACTGGCCATCCTTAAAGGTCAGCTTAAAGTAGGCATAGGCATCCGTGCCCGGATCGTAGGTGCGGCTGCTGTAGCCCTCACCTGTGGCATTGAACTGACCCAGCAGCGTGTAGGGCAGATCGTAGAGAACGCCCGCGTTATAAAAGAGTCCTTCGCTGTAGTCTTGGACTTCGCCAGCCAGGTTCATCGCCGCCGTCATCCCCTGCAAGGTAGCAACTTGCCACGTGCGGTTAGGGCGCTGACCGACCATTGTGCCGCTCTTAACCCAAGTGCAATCACCCGCCGCGTAGATATTGGGGATGTTAGTGCGCAAATGCTCATCGACAACGATGCAGCCGTGCTCGACCGTCAGACCCGACTCTTCGAGGAAAGCAACATTGGGGCGAATGCCGATACACACGCCAACGAGATCGGCAGGAAACTCTTCGCCGTTGCTAGCCCGTACAGCCACCACTTGACCGTCAGCATTGCCGACAATCTCGCTGGCCGAGGTCCCGATGCGGAAATCAGCGCCACTTTCGCGTACCCGCTCGGCGACGACGACGCCAGCCGCCACATCAGTTAGGGGTTCACCCAGGCGATCGCCCAATTGAAGCATGGTCACGTTGATGCCCGCTTTGTTGCAGCAATCGGCGAGCTCTAGGCCCAGGACGCCTGCCCCAATAATGACGGCACTCTTAATCTGCTTGAGCTGGTCTTCGTACCAAAGGGCGTCATCAAGATCCCAGTAGCCGAGACGTACGCCCTTGAGGGTGATGCCCGGAATCGGCGGTGCAATCGGATGGCCACCTGTTGCCAGGATCAAGCCGTCATAGCTGAGCTGATCGCCTGTTTCGAGGTACAAGCTGTTGCTGCTGGGCTCAAGGCGGCTGACCCGACCCGTTACAACATCGATGCGGCTATTTTCGTAATCGGCAGGTTGCTTGACGGTAAGGGCAGCGAGGGCGGTATGCCCCTGCAAATACATTGAAAGCGATAAGCGGCGATAAAACGGATAGGATTCGCCATTGATTACTGTAATTTCAGCGTCGGGCTTGAGGCGACGAAGTTGCTCGGCGGCACTAATACCGGCGACGCCGGCCCCGATGATGATATAGCGCATGGCTATTTCCCCTAGTTCTCGATTCAGTCTAGAAACTGCATCTCTGATTCCCGTATCTGTGCAGACTTTCTTCACCTTTGCACTCGCTAATGGCTACAAATATCCAGGGATCGCGACAGTTTGAGATATTGCGTTACATGTCACGAACGATTGCCTGCGCCTCTTGACAGGGGTATTCAGGCAATGACGGGGGGCTGGCCAGAATATTCTGGGGTGATTGTCGAGGCTGTTGGCACGGATATGGGCAGCAGTTGCAAACCATTCAATATCTGTATATGCAGCGGTTAATGCCAATGAGATAATCAAAATAAAGCGGCTCTGAAAGAACGCAAAAGGCAATCCGATACACTAAACAGACACTTGAACGGGTCAAACCTGTGGCACGCGAATTACCGGCTGAAGCAGCGCAATGGGATGTCTTGACGCTCGATCAGAGTCAATTTACGCCGATGATGCAGCACTATGCCGCGCTGAAGGCTCAAAATCCGCAGGCATTGCTGCTGTATCGCTGTGGTGATTTTTACGAGACCTTTTTTCGGGATGCCTTTGTTGTTGCCCAAGAGCTTGAACTGGTCTTGACAGGTCGCCCAGACAAACATCTGGGGCGAATTCCGATGGCGGGGGTGCCCCATCACGCCCTAGATCGTTATGCCGCGCAGTTGGTGCAAAAGGGCTACGCGATTGCGGTCTGTGAGCAGACTGAACCCGCCGATCAAGCCAAGGGACTGGTTGATCGCCAAATTGCCCGCATTATTACGCCGGGTACCATCCTCGAAGAAAGGCTGCTAGATGCCAGCCAAAATAATTATTTGGTGGCCATTGTCCAGGTGCAGCGGGGTGAGTGGGGGCTGGCCTATGCAGATATTTCGACGGGTGAGTTTTGGGTGACGCAACACGCCGATCGCGAGCGGTTGACCCAAGAGCTGCTACGACTCAACCCAGCCGAGGTGTTACTGCCCGTAGCGGATCTGAGCCGCCTCAGTGATACGCCTCAAATTCCGGCCGACTTGCCACCCCAACTGGGTTACACGCTCCGACCGGCCCATGTCTTTGAGTTAGTAGCGGCTCGCAATGAGCTGCTGATTCAGTTTCGGGTCAAGTCTTTAGAAGGCTTTGGTTGTGAGCATCTGCCCTTGGCGGTACGGGCGGCTGGGGGACTGTTGCAATACCTGGGTGAGACACGCCGCAGTGAGTTGGTGCTGGCGCGTCTCCAGACCTATGTGATTACGGATTTTTTGCAAATTGACGCCCAAACACGGCGGAACTTAGAGCTGCTGCAAACGGTGCGCGATGGCAGTTATACCGGGTCGCTATTGTGGGCGCTGGATCGCACCAGTACGGCGATGGGGGCACGGCTGCTACGGCGTTGGTTGCTGCAACCTTTGCTTGATCCGGTTGCGATTGGTACCCGCCAAGCCGGGATTCGGGAACTGGTGGAGCATGGTCATTTGCGTACGGCTCTGCGCAAGCAACTGCAATCGGTCTATGACCTCGAGCGCTTAGCGGGTCGCGCCGGTTCGGGTACGGCCAATGCCCGCGATTTGGTGGGCCTGGCGGTGTCGATTAGCCAGTTACCGGATTTGGCGGCGTTGGTTGAAGCGTGTGAGGCAGAGTTGCTGGTCGCGATCGCGATCGTAGATCCTGCCCTCGAGCAATTGAGTCTGCACCTGAGCCAAACCCTTGTCGAGCGACCGCCCCTGACCCTAACCGAAGGTGGCCTCATCCGTACTGGCATCGATCCCGAGCTGGATGCCCTGCGGCAACAAGTCAGTGACGATCAGCAGTGGATTGCCGATCTCGAAACCAGCGAGCGCCAACGCAGCGGCATTAGCACGCTCAAAGTCGGCTACACCAAAGCCTTTGGCTACTACATCAGCATCAGCCGTGCCAAAAGTGGCGGCGCCCCCGATGACTATATTCGCAAGCAAACCTTGGTCAACGAAGAGCGCTACATCACGCCCGAACTCAAAGAACGCGAAGCGCGCATCCTCACCGCCCAAAGTCAAATTCAGCAGCGCGAGTTTGAGCTATTTCTAGATTTGCGGCAACAAGTAGGCCAAAGGGCTGCCCAGATTCGGACAGTGGCCCAGGCGATCGCGATCGTGGATGTACTCACGGGCTTAGCTGAGGTGGCTGTGTATCAGCAGTATTGCTGCCCAACTATGACCCAAGGACGCGATCTCAGCCTCACAGCCGGGCGGCATCCTGTCGTTGAGCAAGCCATTGCTGCCGGAATGTTTGTCGCAAATGATCTGGCCCTCGGTGGTGGCACCGATTTGATTGTCCTCACTGGCCCCAATATGAGCGGCAAGAGTACCTATTTGCGGCAAATTGGCCTGATACAAGTGATGGCGCAGATGGGCAGCTTTGTGCCCGCGCAGGCCGCTACTTTGGGCATTGCTGATCGCATCTTTACGCGGGTTGGTGCCGTCGATGATCTGGCAACAGGGCAATCGACCTTTATGGTCGAGATGAATGAGACCGCGAATATCCTTAATCATGCCAGCGAAACATCGCTTGTGCTCCTCGATGAAATTGGTCGTGGCACCGCCACCTTTGATGGCCTCTCAATTGCCTGGGCCGTGGCTGAATATCTGGCACAGACGCTCAAGTCGCGCACCATTTTTGCCACCCATTATCACGAGCTCAATGAGCTTGCCAGCCAGATTCCGACAGTGGCCAACTTTCAGGTACTTGTTAAAGAACTGGCCAATGAAATTGTTTTCTTACACCAGGTTATTCCCGGCGGCGCAGATCGCTCCTATGGCATTGAAGTGGGTCGGTTGGCAGGGCTACCGAAGCCCGTGATTGAGCGGGCGCAACAGGTACTGGCAAGCGTCAGCCAGCACAGTGTGATCAGCGTTCGCGATACCCAACTTTCGCTGCTCGATTTTTAAGCCCTGTCGATGTGAGCCCCTAGCCATGCGGCAACCTACACTACACTGCCCCCATTGCGGCCAACCTGGGATCTCCGTCCGCCAAAAGCTCTGCCTTGGGCCAGCGGTATCCACTCGCTGTCAGGTCTGTCGTCAGAAAGTAGGCGTCCCTTACACGGCCCTACTAGCGGTGCTGCCGTTTATCGTGGCTCTCGTCGGCTCAGCACTAATACCGTTGTTCAGCCTTAAGGTTTGGGCTTGGGTTGTGGGTGCAAGTGCGATGGTTGTCATTCATTGGTACTGTGTACCCTTAGAACGACGTTAAGCTTATCAATAGAATTCAGCATCTGCCTGTTTTGAGATCGCTTTGAGAGTACCAAGCGGAATAATTTTCTGGCTGTGAATTGGCACAATAGACCTCTTGCACGAATGTCGAAGAAGGGAGAGAGGATTAGAGAATGAAGT
>CAZAGN010000104.1:0-3191 GCA_964484905.1 uncultured bacterium
AATAGTTTTTTGTATCGCAGTGAGCATCACAAATTGGCTTAGATCAAGGGGTTCAGCGAAGTGAGGATCGATTTATGCAAGAGGTCTATGGTGCTGATTCTTTGGCTCGCGCTCAGCAACATACAGGCCCCGGCCCAAGCCAATGTGCTGCACCTCACATGGGCCAGCCAGCGCTTTGGGGAAGCGGTGATCGAACGCTGGCAAGTGAATACGACCAAGCTTGAGGTCGTCATGGCTGTTAACCGTGGCTGGGATAACCTCGACTACTTCGAGCGCTACCGTTTGGTTAATCACCTCGGGACAACGCTTGCCCAAGACAACTACCGTCTCCGCATTATTGACCCCCAAGGGGCCACCCGTGCCACTTACGTTTGTGCCGAATCTAGCAGTGCTGATTCAAGCTGCGAGCTGGTGCTGCAAGAGAGCACCAGTACTGCTGTACCGCTCAAAGCGTCGCTAAAATCTGGTCGTCGAGACTAAAGTCGGGCTCACGGGTTTGGTGTTGGTAGTCGTTCATCCAAAAATCACGCAGACCAGCCTCAAGGGTTACTTGGGGTTGCCAGCCAAGCTCAGTTTGGGCTTTTTCGATGCTGACAAAGAAGTGTTGCATGCGGAGGGGGAACGATTTACGCTTGCCCGAGTCGAACCATTTGGGGTTGTAGTACGCAACTTTGGGCGCTTTGCCTACGACGGCGGCGCAATGTTCGACCAAGCCGGTAAAGGTAATGAGGCGGCGATCCGAAACGTTGTAGATTTGCCCCGGTGCTTGGCGATTGCCCAAGACAGCCACCATCGAGGCGGCCAGATCCTTTACATGGCCCAGTTGCGTCACCCATTGCCCCTGATCGGGCACAAGGACAGTCCGACCCCGGCTAATGCGATCAAAGAAGAAAGCTTCGATGTCGTTATAGTTGCCACTGCCGTAAATATAGACCGGGCGAATACTCGTGAACGGAAAACCGTTTGCTTCAAATTGAGCTTTGAGGAAGCTTTCGGTTTCGGCCTTGCCCCGGTGACGGCTGCGGGGATCGAGGAGGTCACCTTCGCAGTGGGGCAGGTAATTGGATTTGAGATAAACCCCAGCTGAACTCATGTAGATGTAATGTTTCAGGTCGCGATCGCGAAAATACTCAACCCAAGGCTGTGTATCGTCCGGCTCGCGGCCATTGTTATCAAAAACGGCATCGAAGGTGTGCTCACTCAGGAGGCTTGCGGGGCTTTCGCGACGATCAGCGATGATGTGCCTGACACCTTCAACCGGTAGGGGGCGGTTACCACGGCTCAAAATGGTGACATCATGGCCTGCTTCAATCAAAGCCTTCGTGAGATAAACCCCAACAAACCGTGTGCCTCCCAAAATCAATACGCGCATCGTTGCTCCCTGTCCGTTTTTCCTATTATCTCGGTGTTGGTCGCATCTGCTGCACGAATCTCAGCCAATCTTGGGCACTGTGAGCGCGATCACCCCAGTGTAGATGCAGATACGAGGCTTGCAATGTACCTTGGCACCAGCCTTCTGTGTATCTTTCGGCACTCACGGTATCCCAGCCGTAGAGGGGGTGGGTGGGTGGCGGTAGACTGCGTGAACGGTGAAACTCATGACCCATGACGGTATCGCCCGCCTTAAGCAGAGGGCTATCCCGCAGTACACTGGCCTGGCGGTAGCCCAGGGTTAAGCGTTGTTGCCACTTGATATCACAGGGGAGGGCCGCTTGCATCGGCCAAACTTGGCCCTCGGGGTCGGTGAGGCGACGCGCCAAGATCATCAAACCGCCACACTCGGCGTAGGTGGGCGGCAGGGGTTGCTGTGGCTTTAGGCGCTCGCTCAGTTGGGCGGCGTAGAGTTCGGGATAGCCACCCCCCAAATACAGACCCTCAACAGGCAGATCTAGACCGACGGCAAGGGGTGAAAAAGGAACCAGTGTGGCCCCAAGCGCCTTCAATAAATCTAAATTATCAGCGTAGTAAAAGCTAAAGGCGGCATCGATCGCGACCCCGATCTGAACCGAAATCGGCTCAAACTCCGGCTGTTCTACTAGGGGCCACAAAGGCACAGCCTGACAGGGTTGGCTGCGGATCAGCGGCAAAAGGGCATCCCAATCGAGATGGGTTTCAGCAAGGGTTGCCAGGTGCTGACAGTAGGCCGCAGCCTCGCGGGTGTCGGGGGTGACAAGACCCAGGTGGCGGCTGGGTAGGGCGGTGGTGCGGGGCAAAATGCCCAGGATGGGGGTATCAGTCAGGGCAGCGCGGAGGATTTGTTCATGACGTGGTGAGCCGACGTTATTAAGAATGACCCCAGCCAACTTAAGACGTGGATCGTAGTGACGATAGCCATAGACAATCGCGGCCACCGATTGCCCTAGTTTGGCGGCATCGATCACCAGGACAACGGGAATGTCTAAGAGGCGGGCGACGTGGGCGGTACTGCCCTGATCGATGGTGCCGGCGCGCCCATCAAACAGACCCATCACACCCTCAATCAGGCCGCCCTCAGCCGTGGCGACATGGTGGGCATAGCAGCGCTGGACATAAGCCTCGCTGGTTAGGACTGGATCGAGGTTGCGGGAGGTTTGGCCGCTGGCCATGCGGTGCCACTGGGGATCGATATAGTCGGGGCCAACTTTGAAGGGTTGGATGCGCAGGCCCCGTCGCTGCAGAGCGGCCAATATCGCCAGGGTAACGGTGGTTTTGCCACTGCCGCTGTGGGGCGCCCCAATCGCGATCGTCATCTAGCTGCCGGGCTTAAAAAGACCAATGCCCTCGATGCGATTACTGCCGATCGCGATCATGAAGCCAATGCCCAGAGCATCATAGTTAACAAAATAATGCTGCCCCCGCGCAATCATCCGGCTGGTTTCGGGGAAGGGGGCAATCTCGTTGTAGCCATTCTCGCCCCGACGACCATAAATACGGCTCATGTCGGCGTAGGTATCACCCATACTCAGCCCCTCGGCAGTACGGGCAGCCGGGTCGGTGATGTAGATACGGTCGGCAAAAAAGCTATTGACGGTGCCCAAGTTGCGGTAGGCCAAGAGGATATAGTCCTGGAGATAGAAAATGCGCAGATCGCTGTTGGGTTGAAAGACGTTTTGCCCCGAGGCACCTTCAAAACTTTCGACATTGCCGAGGATGCCCGTCTCGACGGTACGCACATCAAAGCCCAGCTCAAAACGACCAAGGCGCCCCTCTTG
>CAZAGN010000104.1:3291-6630 GCA_964484905.1 uncultured bacterium
TCTCGACGGTACGCACATCAAAGCCCAGCTCAAAACGACCAAGGCGCCCCTCTTGAACGACAACGTTCTGGGGTTGCCGTGTTTGTAAAGGAGGTGGGAGTTGGGCGATCGCGACTTGGAGCCAATCTTGACCATCTGCCAGAAACTGGCGGGGCGCAACACCCTCACTCAACGAAACCGGACTGTTGGCGGGTTGCCAGCTCGCGATCGCGAGCTCAACGGCGGCCCCCGAGGGCAATACATAAAACTGGGTCTGGCTACCGGCACTCGCCGTTGGCTGGCCCATGAGGGCAACGCGGCTGCTTTGACCCAACAAGGCTGCTAACAAGACCGCCCCCTGGCGAGTTTCACCATCCACAAGCACAGCAATGCTGCTATTGCCAGCCACCGAGGGCAGGCGGCTATCCCATTCGGTCGGGCTATCAAAGCGATCGCGAGTTGTGATTAGCGGCGCAATCGTTGATGAGACAAACAGCCGCGCCAAATCACTGATTACCTGGGGGTCATAGCCCACCGAGCCGCGCAGATCAAGAATCAGTCCCCGCGAGAAATCCCCCAGATACAACGTCTCCTGCACTTGGGCGACAATACCGCTGTGCAATTCGCCCAAGCTGAGCAGCATCACCCCCGGCGCAATAGGTTGAGGCACAACCGGCTCGCGATCGCGATTGAGCAAAACACTAAACTGCGCCGGATCCAGCACCCGATCATCGGGGTGGCCGTACTGCTCCATCAGATCTCGAATAAAGCTCAGCTCAACCTCGGGGCCACTTTGAGGACTCTGGGCCAACTGACTAAACAAACCCGTAAAATTGACCGCCGCCGGTTGAGTGCCGGCAACCAACGAATCATTAATAAACAGATTGACAACTTGCCGCAGATCTTCGCCTAGGCGGTAACTCGCCGCCTCAGCAAGAGGTGAGGCCAACGGTACAGGCTGCTCCTGTGCCCTAACTGAGAGCCCCGCACTCATCGCAAGCACTATTATCGCTAGGCGCATCTGTTTCCTCTCCGGCCTGCCACAGTCTGCCATGCTCACCTCGTCTGGCCAAGGGATATTGGCGAATGTTTCGTTGAGCGTACTAGTTGAAGGTATTGTTGAGCACCTGCGTCAGCGCCTCAACCGCTTCGCGCTCGCCAGAGCGCCGTAACACCCGCAGCGAATCTTCGGCCAACTGCCGTGCTTCATTGCGGCTAATTGCTTCAAACACCATCGCATCACTTTGCGACACCCGAAAAAAGAGCCGCTGGGCATACAGGGTTGTGAACAATGCCGAGCGGGCATCGAGCTGGCAAATGCTATAGAGCAACCCAAACGTTGGATGGTTGAGATACGCTTCCCGCACAGGCACAAGCACCGCCAAGGTCACTAGTAAGCGTAGCGATAAGTGTCCCCCCTGTCACGGTGCGGCCATATCACCGTCACGACAGCGACGACCTAGGCCCGCGTCAGCGCCAAACTCAGGGCTGTGCGATAACTTTGACTGCGCGACCAGCGATCAATCTCCTTCGCCCGTAACACCGGCACCGGATGGGTGCGGTTACTATTCTGTGCTTGCTTAAGCATCACGTGAAATTCATCCAAGTCCAGATCGGCATAGTCACGTGCCTGCGCCAAAAACGCCTGTACATTCAGCTGGCTGGCCAATTTCGGCGAGCCACCACAGAGCTTCATCAGCACCGAAACGACTGTCTCGGCATTTTGGGTCACCAACAACGCCGCCCGATCACAGGTAAACTCAGCGCAGCGCACCCACTCCATGAGTTGTTCGTACAGCGGTTGCTGCAACAGATCACCGAAGGGCAAAAGCTGTGTCGAGAGCATCAGCAGATTAGCCATCGACAAATACACGCCGTGATTACACTTCAAATGCCCTAGCTCGTGGCCAATCACGGCCTGAATTTCGGCGGGCTCCAGCAAGTCTAAGAGCGAGCTATGCATGACAATAAACGGCTTCTGGCCTTGCATAGCAAAGGTATAGGCATTGGGCGTTGGGTTTTGCCGCACATACAGCTCGGGCACTTCAACATCAAGCACGTGGCAGGCTTCTTGGTGCAGCGCATACAGGTTGGGGAGTTGCTGCGCACTGATGCGGAGGCTTGAGGCCAGATTCTCTTGATAAAAAAACTTTTCGGCTTGGGGCGCTAGCAGGTTCTGAATCAGGAGTTGCAGTCCTGGCAACCACTGCAAAGAGCGCGTCGCCTGATCATCGACGGGATGACGAAACTGCTCGGGTTGTAAACCCACCAAGCGCGACTTTGGCACAGACACCTCAACAGGTAACAGAAACAGGTAACCGAACAACTAGCGATAGGGCACAAACTGACGATTGGCATTGAGCAGATAAATAACCTGCGGTGAATCAGCCTCCGCTTCCCAAAAGATAACGCGGTTCTCGACGCGGCTGCCATCGGTCGTAAAGCGGCCCAAGTCTTGAGCAGGCTCGGGCACCAAGCTCAAACGACGCCCTTGCCAGGTAATAGTTGGCGGTAGCCCCATCGTCAGGCGCAAGCGATCTTGCACAGCGGGCTGATTAAGCACCCGTTGCAACTGCTCGGCCCACGTCTGTGCCAAACCCTCGGCATTCTGGGCTGCGTTGGCGGCGACATCGTCGGGCGTCACCTCAAGTACGGTCTGGCCGTTGATCGCAATCACGGCAGCGTTGGTAGTGACACTGAGGCTACTCGGCATACCTTGAAGAATACTGTCGAGGCGCTGCGTAAACGCCGCCGCCCGTGCGTCTGTATCGCCTTGGCTCAGGGTAAGGGCGATCTGTCCTTCAATGACAAGCGGTGTTTGCGCCCTGGCAGGCAGGGCCAGCAGGAGCGAGCTCAATAGTAGTCCCAGTCCAGCCATGCCAACTCACAGACTCAGTGAGGTTAGCTTCACACATTCTCTCCGTGAGATTCAATGGTGATGCCGTAGACAATAACAACGGATGTGTAATGAAACAGAGCATGGAGACGGTCAAGCATTCAGGCGCTCGCATTTGGTCTCAGATTAAGCGGCAGCAGGTCTTTGGGATCACGGTGCTTGCGGTTATCGGTCTTTATGTTGGTCTTTACTGGGCCCTCGGACAAGGAATGTGGTCGCGTAGCCCCTGGGACTCCTACACATTGCAGGCGCTGGCTTGGTGGCAGTCGCTACCTTGTGGATGGGCTGCCGCTGCTCTTTGCCTACATTCTCCACACGGGTGGTCGCTACAGTCGTTTTGACATTTTCTTAGCCATTGGGGCGCTTGCTTTTAATGTGTATGGCACCCTCTGGCTTTTTCTTGAATGGGCCTAGGGCTTTGATTGGGTATACGTTGAGGCAACGGATCCTCCAAAATAGTGCGA
>CAZAGN010000105.1:0-6534 GCA_964484905.1 uncultured bacterium
GCTACGCATTGATACGGCCTGCCCCCGCTGTGTAGTCACGACGCTGGCGCAACAGGGTCTGCCCCAAGATCTCGAGATTCTGCGCACAACCGTCCGCCACAACAACCTGATTGCAGGGATTCGCGCCTCGGTGCTGCAAATGGGTGCGATCGCGACGGGTGACCCGATCAGCTTGGCCTAGGCAGAAGTAGCGAGGCGGTGCGGTACAGTGAAGCCAGTGTTCACTGCTAGTCTGCATGCGTCCCAAAATTATCGTCCTCGATGATGATCCGACTGGGTCACAGACAGTTCACAGCTGTCTGTTGCTCTTGCAGTGGGATGTGCCGACGTTGCAGCAGGCGCTACGCGATACCGCGCCAATTTTTTTCATCCTTACTAACACCCGTGCCCTGGCACCCGAGCAGGCTGCTGCCGTCACGCAGCAGGTGTGCGACAACCTCAAGGTCGCGCTGGCGACTGAGGGCATCGAAGATTTTCTCGTCGTCAGCCGCTCCGACTCGACCCTACGCGGCCATTACCCCATCGAAACCGATGTCATTGCCGCGACTCTGGGGCCTTTTGATGCCCACTTTTTAGTACCGGCCTTTCTCGAAGGGGGCCGGATCACCCGCAACAGTACTCACTACCTGACCATTAAGGGCAAGCCGACGCCCGTACACGAAACTGAATTTGCCCGTGACTCGGTGTTTGGCTATCATCACAGCTATCTGCCCAGCTACGTCGAAGAAAAGACCGAAGGACGATTACCTGCCGAATCCGTCGAGTGCCTGCTGTTAGATGACTTGCGTCAAGACTGTCGCGAACGGCTCCAACTCCTCAGTGATAACGTCTGTGTGGCTGTCGATGCCGAACGCCAGGGCGATCTGGATGCCTTTGCCGCCGCCATTCTGGCAACCGATCACAAGCGCTTTCTCTTCCGCAGTGCCGCCAGTTTGCTCACATCCCTGGCCCACCTGCCGCCGCAACCGATCGCGAGCGAGGCCATGGCCCAGTACCGCCGCAGTGGCGCTCCAGGCGCGATCATTGTGGGTTCTCATGTGCGCAAAAGTAGCGAACAACTGCAATTGCTGCTGCAACAACCCGAGATTGTCGGTATTGAAGTCGATATTCGTCACATCGAGGCCGTTGAAGCGCCTGTGACGGTCGAGACCCTGAATGCTGCGCAGCGCGAGCTTGCCCAAGCGATCAGTGCCGAGGTTGGGACTGTCCATGCCGCTGGCAAAACTCCAGTGGTTTACACGAGTCGCCAAGAGCTGACCTTTGCCGATGTGACGACCCGCCTCGCCTTTGGTACAGCGGTCTCGTCAATTTTGATGGCGGTTGTGCGCCACCTGCCATCCAGCCTCAGCTATCTAATCAGCAAAGGCGGCATCACCTCTAACGACACCCTCAGCCAGGGTTTAAGTCTCAGCACTGCCCGCCTATTAGGGCAAATTCTGCCAGGGGTTTCGGTTGTCAAAACCGCTGCCGATCACCCTCTTTTTGCCGATTTGCCTGTGGTGCTTTTTCCGGGCAATGTGGGCGAGGCCGATGCCTTGGTCACCGTATACGAACGCCTGAACCAAGCAGTACCCGATAAAATGCCTAGCTAGAGACTCTACTGCTACAGACGGAACTGACGAAAGACCTCAGTGGCCGCCCGTTGCAGCAGCGAATGCCGATAGACCAGCTCGTGCATATCGTGGCCATAGCCGCCGCCGATTACCATCGCGACCGGATACCCCTGGCGGACACAGGTGGTCAGTACCTGCATGTCGCGGCGATACAAACCCGTATTGGTGAGGGCTAGCTTGCCGAGACGGTCACTGTGGTGCGGATCAACACCGGCATCATAGAGCACCACACTGGGCCGAAAAGCACTCAAGACATCATCGAGATGGGCAGCCAGGGTTTGCAGATACAGCTCATCCTCGGTGCCTACGGCCAAAGGGAGGTCGAGATCGCTGGCTTGCTTGATTGCCGGAAAGTTGGCCTGGCAGTGCATCGACACCGTAAAGACACGCGGCTGGTCGGCAAAGATTTTGGCGGTACCATCGCCCTGGTGGACATCTAGATCGAGAATCAAAATCCGCTCGACCTGCTCGAGCAGCACCATGGTCGCGATCGCGAGATCGTTAAAAATACAAAAGCCCGAACCATAGTCCGGAAAGGCGTGGTGCGTTCCCCCCGCCAAATTACAGGCAAGGCCGTGCTGAAGCGCCAACTGCGCCGTCAAGACACTACCCCCCACCGCCGTACACGTTCGTTTAACGAGTGCCTCACTCCACGGCAAACCAATGCGGCGGATCGCCTTCGGATCAAGACTACCGTCACAAAAGGCTTGGACATAGGAGGCACTATGAACCCGCTGCAACAGAGCCGCTGTGGCCATCTCAGGCGCATAGATCTGCTCAGGCAGCGCCACCCGATCGCGAAACAGCAGATCGCGCAAGAGGCGAAACTTAGGCATCGGAAAACGGTGGCTATCCGGCAGCGGCACCACATAGTCATCGTGATAGACCAGGGGCAGCATGGGCATCCCTATCTCTAGCTAGTAGCGCGGCAGCGATCGATCAACCGTTAACGCCCAATCCTCAATACCACCGGCAACGTTATACACCGCCGTAAATCCTTGCTGGATCAGCCACTGACCCATTTGGGCCGAACGCATCCCATGATGGCAAATCACATAGGTAGGTGCATGGGCATCCAACTCACTGAGAATGCGTTGCTGCCACTCGCCATACTGACTGAGGGGGTAATTGCGAAAACCGGCTAGGCTCGCGATCGCGAGCTCCTCAGGCTCCCGCACATCCAGCAACTGGCAGTCTTCCCCCGCGGCAATGCGAGCCGCTATATCTACACAATTCACTTGCTCAAGCATGATCGGCTAACCCTAGAGCGGCTGACCAACACGGTCACCAAAAACCATATGCCCAACCGGCAAACGCCCCGGATTAACCCGAGGCTCGGCGGCATAACCTACCGGAATTACAAGGGCGATCGCGAGATCGTCACCGGCACCAATGACCTCCTTCACCTTGCTTTCAACCCAACCATTCATCATGCAGGTCGAAAGGCCTAAACTCTCCGCCGCCAACGTCAAATGGGTGGCAGCAATCATGGCATCTTTAATCGCATATTCGCGTTCTTTTTCACCCAGACCATTCTGGAACTGGGGCACCATTTCTCGAAACAGATCACCGGTGGCCTCGGGCCAGGCACCCTGACCAACGGCTACTGTAATCACAGTTTCTAGATCATCTTCCCAAGCGCGGGGTGCTGTCGCAAACACAAACGTTGCGGCCGCCTGGACAATTTGCTTTTGATGATAGCAAGCGGCACAGAGCGCTTCTTTCTGAGCCGCATCTTGAACAATGACAATCCGCCACTGCTGGAGGTTGTAGCTGCTGGGGGCTGCCAACGTCAGCTCAATCAATTCCTGCATCAGCTCAGCCGCAATCGGCTCAGAGGTAAAGGTTTTAATCGAGCGACGTTGACGAATCGCATCAGGCACAGAAAGAGGAGGCATCACGCAATACTTCGTAATCCAATGCTCTTATTGTGCCATGTTCTGGATCGGGCTCTCGTAGGGGCTACGAGCGACCCGCTGCCGCAGTCGAACGGGTACGCCGGGCAACACGAGGTGTGGTTGCCTCGACCCGCGACTCATCGCTGCTGTCACTGCCGCTGTGGTTGTCGTTGCTGCCGTTGCTGTCATGACCGTTAGTGCTGGCACTATTTTTGATAATGACTTTGTCGCTATTTCCAGCGTTGCTGGCCCTACCGTTGCGCTGGGGCTTGCCCGATTCAGGCGTTTGCAGCATCAGCTTCACCAAAGGCCGGCCCGACATCTCTTGCTTGACAACGCGCTCGACTTGACGGCGCAGGGCATCCTGCAAGCCAACCCAGTCGGTACCGGCACTGACGGCAAACTCAGGCCAAACATCACTCAGACCGCGCTCAAGGGCTTGGGGCAAGCGCTGGTTAAAGAGGCGCAGATCACCCGCCACGGCCACCGACGACACCTGTGGCGCACCGATAAACTTACCCTTGGCATCAACACTACACGCAACCGTAACCAGGCCATCGGTAGCTACCTGCTGCCGCTCCTTCATCACCGAAGCGTCAACTCGACCCGAACGGCTTTGATCCATCAGCTGTAAGCCGAACTTGACCTTGGCGACGGCGGCAATGCTATCGGGGGTCACTTCAACAACATCACCGTTGTCAATAATGACGATATTTTCGGCTGGCACACCCATGCTCTTCGCGGTTTCAGCGTGCTGAATTAACATCCGATATTCGCCGTGGGTCGGCACAAAGAACTTCGGCCTTGTCAGAGCCAACATCAGCTTTTGATCTTCTTGAAAGCCATGACCCGAGACGTGAATGCCCTTGTCCTTGCCATAGACCACGTGGGCGCCTTGGGCAACCAGCTTGTCGATCACGCGCACCACGGGGATGGTATTGCCCGGAATCGGGTTGGCCGAGAAGACAACCGTATCGCCCGGACGCACTTCGAGGTCGCGGTGGGCTTTGTTGGCAATGCGGGTCATTGCCGAGAGTTCTTCACCCTGAGAGCCAGTCGTGAGGATCAACACCTTCTCATCGGGCATATTCTTGACGACGTGCATTGGCTGAAGTGTGTCATCCTTGCAATGGATGTAGCCCAAACGCCGCGCATGGGCAACGACGTTAATCATCGAGCGACCCAGTAGCGAAACCACGCGGCCCTGCTCTTCGGCTAGTTGCAAGATGATATTGACGCGGTGTACCGACGATGCAAACGTTGTCACCAAAATCCGGCCCTTAGCTTGGGCAAACGCACGCCGCAGCCCTGTCCGCACAACGGCTTCGGAGGGGCAGAAACCGGGCACTTCGGCATTGGTCGAATCGCTGATCAGGCACAACACGCCCTTCTCACCATGCTCCGCTAGGCGTTGCATATCAAAACGCTCGCCATCGACAGGCGTATGGTCAAACTTAAAATCACCCGTCTGGATAATGACGCCAGCCGGTGTGTGCAGGGCAATTGTAAAGCTATCGGCAAAGGAGTGAGTGTTGCGGATGAACTCGGCCAAGAAATTTTTGCCAATGCGGACGATATCGCGGGGCTCGACAGTGCGTAGCTCGGTACGGTCTAGAACCCCGGCATCCTTCAGCTTATCGGCCAGCAACGATAGGGCCAGCTTGGGGCCATAGATTACCGGAATATCAAACTCTTTGAGGTGGTAGGCGATGCCGCCAATGTGATCTTCGTGACCGTGGGTGACGATCATGCCGCGAATTTTGTCACGGTTTTCTTTGAGGTAAGTCACATCGGGCAAAACGATATTGATGCCGTGCATCGAGGCATCAGGGAACGAGAGACCAGCATCCAGCAAAACGATATCGTCATCGCAGCGGAAGACCCAGGTATTTTTACCAATTTCTTGCTCGCCACCGAGGGGAATCATTTGCACCGCGGGGGTCTTGTTCGACATAAACACAACTTCCTTTTCTGGAAAAACATAACGACAGGTGCAATACACACCATCACTAACCACACAGGGGCTGTGCGGTTTCTGAACGCGGAACGTCAGAAGACTGAGGCCAGCTCTAGGCGGTGCTAGAGCAACTGCAAGCGGGTCAGGGTTTCGCGCAGACGGGCTTGCAAACTTTCGGCCATAGGGGAGAGGGGCGGACGGACAGAACCAACCTGCCAGCCTTGCCAACTGAGGGCAGCTTTTATGGGGACGGGGTTGGAATCGATAAAGAGGTCGCGGAACAAAGGCAACAACCGCCCATGAATACTGAGTGCTTTGTCATGGTCTCCGTTAACGAATGCCTGGATCATCATTTGCAACTCGTTGCCGACCAGATGGCTAGCAACACTGACTACACCTGTAGCACCCAGGGCCAGCAACGGCAAGGTCAAAGAGTCATCACCAGCGTAGATCAAAAACTCTGTGCCTGCTAGAGACCGAATCCAGTTTGTGGAATCGACACCACCACTTGCTTCTTTGATGCCAATGACGTTGGGATGCTGGGCAAGCTTAGCCACTGTCTCGGGCAGCAACGCCACGCCTGTACGGCTAGGTATATTGTACAACAATACCGGCAGCTCGGAACATTGCGCAACGGCGTAGAAATGCTCGTAAAGACCCGCCTGGGACGGCTTGTTGTAGTAGGGCACCACTTGTAGAGTGGCATCAAGACCGAGCTTGGCCGCTTCTTGGGTTGCTGAGACGGCTTCGCGGGTGGAGTTGGAGCCAGTGCCTGCAACCACCTTGGCTTTGCCCGCAACCGCATCGCGCACGGCGCAAAATAGGTCGTACTCTTCATCCCAAGTTAGGGTCGGCGACTCGCCTGTGGTACCACAGACAACAATCGCGTCAGAACCGTTGTCCGCGAGATGGGCGGCTAAACGAGCGGCTTCGGGAATGTTGACCTCGCCTGCTGCTGTAAATGGCGTCACCATCGCGGTGAGTACCCGGCCTAACTCCATGTCACCTCGTGCAACACCCTGTTATGTGTCAGCCTAGCGCCTTTTGCCCTGTCTGGACATCGGCA
>CAZAGN010000106.1:0-6287 GCA_964484905.1 uncultured bacterium
CCTAGGTGCCTTGAAAAACCTCCTTGTTCGGGTTCAGAAGATCTGGAGTGCGTGAGCAAGGCCCAAGAACGTAGAAGCAACCTAAGCCATCCGGCGGGGGATCGCGGTACGGCTGGTTTCACTCAAATCGCTGACGGGTACCTTCACGAGGGTGCTGCTGACGATGAAATGAAGATCATCGCCGCCGACACTGCCCAACAGCAGCCACCGACCGGCAAGCTGTGCCTGGAGATAGGCTTCCCAGGTGCTTTGGGCGCTAGGTGGTACCGAGACAACAATGCGCGCACCCCCTTCACCAAACAGCACCGCGTCATAGCGGCGGCCTTGGGGGTTGATTTTGACCATGGCACCCCGCTGGCCACTGATGCAGGCTTCGGCGATCGCGATCGCGAGGCCACCGGTACTGCAATCGTGGGCGCTGGCTACCCAGCCCTGGCGGATGCCTTCACGACAGGTATCACTGACCTGTTTTTCAAGCGTGAGGTCAACCCGTGGCGGCAGACCGGCAACAACACCGTGACAGTGCGCCAGATAACTCGATCCACCGAGGCTCACATCAGTACTGCCCAAGAGGTAAATCAAATCGCCATCATTCTGCCAGCCCTGACCAACAACCTGACGCACATCAGGCACCAGACCGACCATGCCAACGACCGGTGTGGGGTAGATTGCTTGGGGGTTGCCGGCTGCGTCAATCGTTTCGTTATAGAGCGAGACATTGCCGCCTGTGACCGGTGTTTCGAGGGCCAGACACGCTTCGGAGAGACCGCGGCAGGCTTCGGCTAATTGCCAGTAACCACTGGGCTTTTCGGGGCTGCCGAAGTTGAGATTGTCGGTAATGGCCAGGGGTTCAGCGCCAACACAACTGAGGTTGCGGTAGGCTTCGGCGACAGCGGCTTTGGCACCCTCGTAAGGGTCGAGATAGCAGTAGCGGCCATTGCAGTCGGTGGTGGCAGCCACACCTTTGGTGCTGAGAACCACTTCACCGACAGCGCCCACGCCAAAGGCTTGGGAACGAACCCGAATCACACAGGCATCGGCCCCCCCCGGCGGCAAGACGGTGTTGTTTTGTACCTGCTGATCGTACTGACGATAAATCCAGGCTTTGCTCGCGATCGCGGGTTCATCGAGGAGCTGCAAAACAATCTGATTCCAGTCGTGGGCTTGATCATTAATCAGGATGCCCGTAGCCGAAGCCTTTGGTAATTGGGCTTCGCTCCAAGCGCGGGCAGTCAAGACATAGTCGGGCGTATCACCGAGGGTACGGATATAAATCGGCGGGTTATCGGCCAGGGCTGAGGCGGGTACTTGGGCAACGATTTCGCCTTTGGCGCGGATCGTCACGATCTGATCGGTCGTTAAATGCCCCGCGACAACAGCATGTAGACCCCAGCGCTCAAAAATCGCTGTCACTTCGGCGACCCGTGCTGGCTCAACCACCAGCAGCATCCGCTCTTGGGACTCGGAGAGGAGAAATTCAGCCGGAATCATGCCCGATTCCCGCACAGGCACGAGATCCAAGTCAAAATCAATACCCACACCGCCCTTCGCCGCCATTTCGGAGGTCGAGCAGGTAATGCCCGCCGCGCCCATATCCTGAGCGGCGACGACAGCGCCGGTTTGAAAGGCTTCAAGGCAGGCTTCAATCAATGATTTTTCGAGGAACGGATCGCCCACTTGCACGGCAGGTCGATCTTGAACCGATGCATCACTCAACTCGGCACTGGCAAAGCTGGCGCCGCCCATACCATCACGGCCTGTAGTCGAGCCGACATAGAGCACCGGATAGCCCTCACCCTGGGCGCCGGCTTTGACAATTTCATCGGTTTCCATCAGCCCCAAGGCCATGGCATTAACGAGGGGGTTGCCGCTGTAGGCCGGATCAAAATCGACTTCGCCGCCGACGGTGGGCACACCGACGCAGTTGCCATAGTGGCTGATGCCGCTGACCACACCAACCAAAAGGCGGCGATTGCGGGGGTCATCGAGGCTGCCAAAGCGGAGGGAGTTAAGCACGGCAATGGGCCGCGCACCCATGGTAAAAATATCGCGCAGGATACCGCCCACACCCGTTGCTGCCCCCTGAAACGGTTCAATCGCCGAGGGGTGGTTATGGGATTCGATCTTAAAGACCAGCCGATCGCCATCACCCAAATCAACAACACCGGCATTTTCGCCAGGGCCAACTAAGACGCGGGGGCCTGTCGTCGGAAATTGCTTGAGCAGGGGGCGTGAGTTTTTGTAGCAGCAATGCTCTGACCACATGACGCCAAACATCGCCAGCTCGTTGATATTCGGCTCACGGCCTAAGCGTTCTTCGATGAGGGCATACTCAGAGGTGGTGAGGCCACGCGCTTTCAGTTCCGCAGGGCTGTAGGGCATGGTTCGGCGTTAGGAGTGCTTTTCGATTGTACGAGACCGTCACCACAGCATTGCCAAGCAAGCGGCACAACAGCTCGCCAGGACTAGGATTCAGTGGGCTTGGGTGCTGCTAACGCGGCACGAAGTCAAACCCTGTCCCCGACAGGCTGCCAGGTTGAACCGTGACCAGGGTAACGCCACCGCTGCGATCGCCCGAGGGCAAGAAGCGAATTTCACCCGTCGCGCCGTTGGGTAGGCTGATGCCTTGGCGCATTTGGTTGCTTACAGCAACTCGATCTATTGCGCCTGCTTCAAAGGCACTGGTTAGGACTTGGGCGGCATCAAAGCTGAGGGCGGTGCGCCAATTGACAGTGCCCCCCCAGAGTTGTTCGGCATTACCCGGAAAGTCGGGGCTGGGACTGCGCAGGGGGTGCCAAGCAACCGGAATGGTCGCGTTTTCGAGGGCAGTACCGGCGCGTTGCAAGGTTTCGATGCGATACATAGCATCACCGCCAATGACAGGCAGGTTGCCCGCGTTCGTGTTCGCGATCGCGATCGCCTGGTCAAACACACCGGCATTGGGGAAGAGGGCAATCACCTCGGCTTGGGTGGCTTGCAAGGCGGCCAGACCATCGCCGCTGGCCCAGTCAATTTCATCAACGACGACGCCGCCTTCAAGGTTGACGGTGCTCACAAAGGCATTTTTGAGCGATTGGCTGTAGGAATTACCGGAGTTATAAAAAACAGCGACTCGGCCTAAGCCCAAGTCGGTCAGCATGTGCCGCGCCAGCGCCGTGCCCGTAAATTGGTCGCTCGGAATCGTGCGATAGATCGTGTTTTCGCCCGTGTTGACCCCCACGAGCTCGGTGGTGGTACTGGTCGGCGCAATCATCACCACACCGGCTGCTTCGTAGACTGCCGCCGCTGCCAGGGAGGTACCACTGGTGCCATGGCCAATCACCGCCGTCACGCTCGGGTCAGCGACTAGGGCATTCGCGATCGCGATCGCCTGGTTGGCATCATTACGATCATCCGCAATCAATACCCGCAGCGGTCGGCTGGCGGTGGCATTGTAGCGATCCTGCACTTGGGCCACACCGCGCAGCAATTCTTGGGCGGCACTGGCGGTATCACCGAGGGGCACAACTGTCGCGATCGCGATCGCCTCACGCGTGCCGACACGGGCATTGTTGAGATAAATCAATACCTCTGGATCATTACGCAAGCTAGTACGGGCTGCTTCAAGACGGGTAATGGCGGTCGCAAAATCTCCATTCGCAAAGGCCGAAACTCCCGCCTGCTTATCAGCATTACCTTGATTCAAAAAGAGCCGCTCACCGGCGCTAATCAGGGTGCGAGTATCAACATTGCCGCCACTAGCTGGTGCTGGCGTTGCTGTAGCGTTGGCAGCCGTAGGTGCCTGGGTAGGAGTTGGCGCCGCTGCTGGCTCTGCTGTTGGTGCCGCAGGCGGCACTGGCGTTGGATCAGCAGCAACCACAGCCGGATCAGTTGGGGCAGCGGTCTGGGGAGCCGAGTCACGCAGGAAAAACCAAGCGCCTGCACCCAGGGCGAGCAAACCCACACCACCCAAGGCCAGCGGTACTAGGGGCAGGCCACCTTTTTCTTTGAGGGGGGCACCACAAATTTCGCACTGAGTATACGTTGTGCGATTGCGATCATGACCACAACGGGGACAGGTAATAAAGCCAGCGTATTCGTCGTTCATGCTGTCCTCGCAAACACCCCTCCATGCTACGCCGCACCTGCCAAACTTTGCGGCACAATAACGAAAGCAGCCCCCACCCCAAATTCTCCATGCGGATTTTGCTGGCCGAGGCCGACCCGATCCAGCGCGAAACTCTCAGGCTGGCGCTAGAAGCCGAGCAGCATGACGTTGAATGTGTTGCCGACGCCTCGGCGGCCCAAAAACGCCTAGAAGGCCAAGGCTACGATTTGGTCATTGTCGATTGGACTCTGCCCGATCCCCAGGGCGGTTGCCTCTGTCACTGCTATCACCGCCACCCCAACGCAGGCTGGGTCCTGACGATCGCGAACACCTGTCACGAAGGTGTTGCCGCTCTGGATGCGGGGGCCGACGACTTTGTCACCAAGCCCGTACTGCCCCAAGAACTGCAAGCCCGCATTCGCGCCCATCTGCGGCGACGCCCCCAAACCCTCAGCTACGCTGACCTGGTTCTCAACCTCGATCAGATTACCCTCGAGCGTGGCGAACGCTGCACCAGCCTCACCAAACGTGAATGGCAACTGCTGGAATATATTGTGCAGCGGCCCGAACGAATCATCAGCCATCAAGAGCTAACCCAAGCCCTCTGGCCTGAACCACCCGTCAGCAACGCCCTTGCCAAACTCGTCCGTCGAGTGCGTCAACGCCTTGCCAGTATTAACAGCGAAGACTGGCTCGAGTCAATTTATGGCGTCGGCTACCGCTTCAGCCAGCCGCGACGGCCCTAACTCACCCTTGATCAAGGCAGCGGTGACAGTCTTTAGCCACATTTGGGCTGCATGATGCGTGTGAACATGATGCGCGTGAAACCGTACGCGAGCATCGATGACAAGTGCCCGTAAAAATCATTGACAAGTATTAAGCTCACGCCTTGAATCATCACCCTAATCGGTCAATTTCTTTTACGCTTTCACCGTATTTTCACTATTCTTCCCTAGGATCGAAGTATAGGAAAAAGAGCGATAGCTTTACGTAGGCTTCATTGAATCAACAGAAATACGTGTTTACACGTAGATGTTTAAGAAGTTAGAGTAAAGTCAAGTGAGATCACCCATGAGTTCTTTTGCCTGTCAACTGAAGATGGAATCACATTCGCCGGAGCATGTCATGAATGCCGCCCTCATCACGGTGGATTCTCGCCGTCAACTACCCCTTCAGACGCTTCAGAGCGGCCAGCTTTTGCAGATCTCGCCGCAATGCCGGGGTGGTCTGATTCTGCGTAACGCTCACTTTGCTGAGTTTGTCGGCCCTGGAGCGGCGGTCGGCTGTAGTTTTGATATTCGTGTCACCCAAGTCTTCCCGATTGGCGAAGTGCAACTGGTTCACCCCGAGCAGATAGCAACCAAACAGCAAGCCTATCAGCGTCGCCACAGCTACATGCGCAAGCAACAAGAGCTGATTGCCGAGCCTTCAGCTCTCAAGCGGGCTCACAATATTTATGGTTTTCTCTGCAAGCACTATGGTACCAAGGCTGTGGCTGACATTTCCAACGAACTACTCGCCAATCTGGCTGCCGTTCTCCCGAGCACAATTCAATCTCTGCGCACCCTCTATGCCGAGCGCTCGCAAAGCACCTGTAACCCGGCGACTGTGGCTGCGTCCTGAGTTTCATAGCAACGGCGTCTTTTTGAATCGCTACGTCTAATTGCCTGCCGTAATAGTGACCATGGTGCAGGTCACTATAAAATTCAATGTGATGAGTTACAGCCGTTAGCTGGGCGTGAACGTCATCAGCAGTGGGTGTGGCTAACTCTTGATGTGGATACGTGAAATCGTTGTGCGGTGGCCTACACCGACTTTTGGGCGACCTACGGCAGCGTTCTGCGCTAAGCGGCATCAATCGGTTGGTAAAGGGACGGGTAAGACTAACAACTATCTTGAACGCTTCAACAACACCTTGCGTCAGCGGGTTGCTTGTTTAGCACGCAAAGCTTTGCCCTTCTCTAAATCCCTTGATAATCACATTGGCACTATTTGATTCTTCGCTCATCACTACAACTCTTCACTACTTCCTTGGCTCTACCGTCACCAATTGTTTTTAAGCTTAGCTGATAGTGTTTTGGCACTAGCGACACTAATATGTCACCAATGACAAAGAACGAGTCACTGTACACCTGATCAATACTGGGACGGAGAGGGGGAGATTCGAACTCCCGATGACGTTGCCGCCACTCCTGATTTC
>CAZAGN010000107.1:0-6209 GCA_964484905.1 uncultured bacterium
CCTAGTGATTCTCGCCCTTAG
The DNA here is from genome assembly GCA_964484905.1 of uncultured bacterium. GTDB lineage: Bacteria > Cyanobacteriota > Cyanobacteriia > Thermostichales > PCC-7336 > CAZAGN01. Next base: position 22 of record CAZAGN010000107.1, read on the forward strand.
CGCACCTGAGGCAAGTCACACCAAGCCGTTGTGTAGCGAGGCGAGCGAGTCACTGAGCGCATCAACCAGGGCCGCTCCAGCCCTGTCGCCGCCCAAACCAGCGTCTGTCGCCCGTAACGCTGGTTCAGACCATCCACCACTTGTAGCAACCGCTCAGTCTTTGCCGTCGTTTGGGGTGCAAACAGATCCTGCTGCACCGCCCGGACCTCAACCAACTCCGTACAAAGTACCCCTGCCTTTTGATACGACCACCCCTGTTCAAACAGCTGAGCCGTCAACTGTCGGGCGATCTGAATCAGTTGCACCGTATCCTGCGTCGGTACTATCAAGATCTTGCTCTGACAGCGGTAGACATAGGGCTCAGTGAAAGGACTTGTGCGGATAAACACTGTCACAACCCGAGTGAGCTGCTGCTGCAGTCGTAACTTTGCGGCGGCCAGCATCGCGTAGTAGGCCACAGCTTCCTGTAAAGGCTCTAGAGTCATAATTCGCTCACCAAACGAACGACTGACACAGGTTTGTTTCTTGGCCGGGGGCGAAAGCTCTAAACCCAGACATACCTGACCTTTCAACTCTGCCTGAAGCCGCAGACCGAGAATTCCCATCTTGCGTTTAATCAGGAGTGGATTGGCTTCCCGCAATGCTAAAGCCGTTGTGATGCCATAGGCGCGACACCACCGCGCTAGCTTACGCCCAATGCCCCAGACATCCTCAATATCGGTATTAGCTAAGGCCGTAGCATCCGAGTCCCAGAGCAGATATTGACCATTCGTTTTCTTCGCCAGACGGTTGGCTACCTTAGCCAAGGTCTTGGTCGGTGCAATCCCAATCGAGACTGGGATGCCTGTCCATTGCCAAACCCGCTGACGCATATGGGTTGCGAGAGCCTTCAGGTCATCTAGATGTGTATGGTCGGTCTGGTGTTGGAGGCCAAGAAAGGCTTCATCAATTGAGTAGATCTCCAGATTAGGCGTGAACTGAGCCAAGACCGCCATCACCCGCGCCGACATATCACCGTAGAGGGTGTAGTTGCTGGAGAGAACCTGAATCTGATGCTGTTGAACGAGGTCTTTGACTTTGAACAGGGGGGTACCCATGGCAATGCCGAGGGCTTTGACTTCCGGCGAGCGCGCCACAATACAGCCATCGTTATTGGATAACACCACCACAGGGATATTTCGTAGCTGAGGGTTAAAGACCCGTTCACAGGAGACGTAGAAGTTATTGCAATCGACGAGGGCGAACATAACCTAGCCCCTAAAGTTCAGCGGAAGTGATTGATCGTGTGACTGACAACACCCCAGAGGCAGAGATCCATGGCCTCGGTAATTTCAGTTGTCGGATAGCGGGGGTTTGCGGGTACGAGATAGGCACGCTTACCGCGCTGACTCAGACGCTTTACAGTCAGTTCACTGCCGTAGAGTACAGCGACGACAACATCACCATCGCGGGGAGTCAGGGAGCGATCTACAACTAAGGTAGCGCCGGGTAGAATACCCGCATTGAGCATCGAATCACCGACAACCCGCATCAAGAAGGTGGCAGCAGGGTGCGGGATGAGGATGTCATTGAGGTCGATCTGGCCTTCGCAATATTGAGCCGCAGGTGAGGGAAAACCAGCAGCAGCGTGTTCCAGCAGCATGGGTAGCAGGCAGGGTGTACCCATCTGAGGCTGTCCGAGAGCTTCGAGTTGTGGCTTGGCCAGGTCAACTTGACTCGAGGTAAGGGCGTGAGTAAGCAAGCGCTGCACATCCTGGGCCAGGCTCTGAGGAAGACGCACAGCCACGGTGGGTTCGCTGTATTTGCCGCTCCCTTTGGGACGACCAGCTCCCACTCGTTTACCGCCGCGCATGGCTAATCTTTGAATACCGTACAAATATCAAACTAGCAGCCTGCGTTTTCAACTTTCTGTCTTCTTCACTACGATGGTTCACCAGGTCTGGATTGAAACCTCATAACTGAAGCCCAATAACCGTAGAGAATCACAGCCCTACTGGTGAAGCGGCGACCTATGCTGGGTGTAGGGTTTGGATGCACTGCTATGCGTAATCTGGGTCATGTAGCCGTTAAGGTGGCGGATATTCCCCGCGCCATTGCCTTTTACGAAACACTGGGGCTCAAGGCTGTTTGGCAGGATACGGATTGGGCCTACCTCAAGGCGGGTGAGGACGGTCTGGCGCTGCTGGGGCCGGAGTACAAATCGGCGGGGGCGCACTTTGGCTTTGTTTTTCGCGATCGCGAGGAACTCACCAACGAACACGCTCGTATTAAGGCCAATGGCGTGAAACTCGGGGCAATTCACGATCATCGTGATGGCACAGCTTCCTGCTACGGCAGCGATCTTGATGGCAATCTGTTTGAGTTGCTCTACGAACCCGCATGAGGCGCACGTGGCTAGCACTTTGCCTAGGGCTGTGTCTGGGGCTGGGTTGGCTCCAGCTCTCCTACGCTCTGCCTCCGGTTGTTGTCGTTGCCGAGCCGGGGCAGTCGTTTACGGCACTGCTTGAGCAGGCTGAGGCTGCTGCCGCCGCCCACGCCAACACACTTTTTGCTGCCGATCCTAGCCTCGAGGTTGCGCAGTTCGAGGTGCAGGCACGTCGTGGTCAAAACCAAGTGCCGCTATACCGCGTTCAGGCAACCCGCTCGGGTGGTGTGATCGCGACGACCCTTATACCCGAAAGTGAGGTGTTGCTGGGTTTTCGACCTTCACGGGCCCCCCCAGCCCGGGCAACCCCCGAGCCCCGTGAAGCAGCACCAACGTTACCCAGCGGCCTCTCCCGGTGGCGCTATGACACTGCGGCTGGCGACTTTCTGGAGAATATTCAGCTTTTTGACGATCAGTATTTGCACTGGACTCAGTTCCCTATTACTGTTTATATCCAAGACGACAGCCCTGAGTGGACTCAGTTTGTGGGCCAAGCTGTCGATGAATGGTCAGCCTATGTGCCGCTGCGCCGAGTCAGCTCAGAGCGCTTCGCCGATATCCGCATCATCCGTACCCCCCGCGAGGCGAACACTGTCTTGGGTACAGCCTCACCCGAGTTTTATGTTGATGATCAAAATCGCCTTCAACATCGTGTCCAAATTAATCTCGTCGAGTTTCAAGGACTGAATCAGGTGCTGACCGTAACCCGCCACGAACTGGGGCACGCCCTCGGCCTCTGGGGACACAGCAACGAAAGTCTTGATTTGATGTTTAGCACCCTGCACGCTGGCCACCGCATTCTTCGTGTGGTTCCCCTAAGCCCGCACACCCTCAACACTCTGCGGCGCGTCTATGAGCAACCTACGTTTATCGGCACGGTCGTCGAAAGTACGGGTTAAGGGCTAAAGCTAGCCAAATGGGCCCGGGGATCGCTAATACAGCAGAAGCTAATACAGTAGAAATTAAAGGGGGGCTTGCGGCTCAGAATGATTGTGCTAGATTAATTACAGCCAAAGCAACGCAAGCGCTGAATCCGGAACAGAAAGCTGCTGTGTGATGGATACTGTATCGCAATCCGCGTAGGAATAAGGAGGTGGTGCCCATGAGTAGTAGTAAACATACCCAGGGTCGTTCGATGAGCATTCGCCAGCTGTGTGCTGGGGCTGCATCCTCCCGATAGTTTGCTTTGTGAAATTGTTGGTAGTGTGTCTTCCAGCAGTTAGGTGATCATCTTCGATCCGACTAGACCGCTTCTCCATGCTTGGGGGAGCGGATAGTTTTTTGGAGGGGAAATTTTGTGGCTCGGCTGCCGACTGGCTGAATGATCACAGATGTGGATGCGCTGATGTGTAGCTGTGACCAAAAACCGACAGTCGAAATGGCCCCAGCAGTGATATGTGATGGGTGACTTCTTAGTGAAGATGCGTTAGGTAAACGCTTACATGAAGGTGCGTGAGTGTGGCGATATTTCGGGACGCCTATTTTTTGGCATAAGGCCCTGACATCTGAGCCGTTAGCTAACACCTGGCTTGGTTTCTGAGGGCGCAGCTAGGCAGTGACGGGTGGATGTCTCCCGACTGGTCTTGGGGAATAGGCCGTAATTTATGATTACTCGGTGATTCTGCTTGCGTAGACCCCTCCTAATTCGGTATTGTGGGGATCGCTTCAGCCGGGATAGCTCAGTTGGTAGAGCAGAGGACTGAAAATCCTCGTGTCACGAGTTCAAGTCTCGTTCCTGGCATTTAGTACCCAAAGCCTGCTTTAGCGGTAGGTTACTTGTAGATTTAAGACATAGCTTTCTTGAAAGCTTGCACTTTGCAGCAGGGTAGCAGCCGCCCGACGAGGGGGACAGTGTTGGGTGCTCGGCTTTGCGCGCTGACGCTGCCAGACTCCAGCACAATCGGGGCCGAGCCAGGCCTAATAAATTGATAAGGGTCTAGATGTAGGGACGAACATCCTCGCCACAATCGTCGGCCAAATACGATAGGGCACGGAAGCGCAGGCCAACGAGCTGGTCGTAAAGTGGGTTGAGTTTGCACATGGGTGGAATGTGTACCACTTTGCGGCCAAAGAGGGTAATGTCGCGCTCGAAGGGGCACTGGGACGGCACCATCTTGCAAATGAAGCGGGCGACGCGTGGATCTTTGACATTCATATCATCGAGCCAACTGCGCACGGGGCTGAGGGGATCAAAGGTTTCGGCTGGCTTTTCGAGTCCTGTCGCGCTACCCGCAGGTTTGACTTGGGGTAGTTCAGCGGCATTTAGGGTTATTTCAAGGGTTTTCAGGGCTGCAATATCCAAGCCCAAAGCTTCGTGGAATGTCTGAACCGCCTTGGCTTCAGCTTCGGAGTAGACACCGTTCGCGATCGCGACCATGACGGCAGTCCGCAAAAAGTTCTCGCGGGTTTCCGGGTCAGCGCCTAATGCTAGGGCTAGCTCAGTGGCCTCAATCGGCTCCAGAGCACCCAGTTGGGTATTGGGGGCCAGTTCAGCTTGCGTTAGATGTGTAATCAAGTCTTGCTCTTCGGGGTCAAAGTGTCCATCGGCCCAGGCAATGGTCAGCAGCCCCCGTAACCAGGCTGAAATTTGCTGATCGCTCAACGTTACTGTTGTCATCGGGCATCCTCCACCGTGGCTCCATGCTAGATGCTTTGACAGCCATCAACCTCAAAAGTCCTCACGAGAGTCCCTTGGCGCGAGACTGACTTAACGGCTTTGGTACGCTGATAGGGCTTGATGAGGTTACGTCTGTATGGTCGAAATTTATACCGATGGCGGTTGCTCACCCAATCCGGGGCCAGGTGCCTGGGCGTTGGTTGTCCTCGATGGCGATACGATTCTCCAAGAAGCCAGCGGCGGCGAGCGAAACACCACCAACAACCGCATGGAGATGCAAGCAATTCTCAATGCCCTCAGCCTCTGCCAAAACCATGCCTGGACAGGCGCGACAATCTATTCCGACTCGCAACTGTGTACGCAAATTTATAACACCTGGATGGAGGGCTGGCAGAAGCGGGGCTGGCGGCGCAAAACGGGCCCAGTCGAGAATCTCGATTTGGTGCAGCAACTACCACCCCTGAAAGTAGCTTTGCCCCAAGTGCGCTTGCAGTGGGTAAAGGGTCACGCAGGACTGCGCTGGAATGAGTATGTTGATCGGCTGGTGCAAACAGCAAGACCCCGACGCTGAAACAATTGGCTTACTGCCCATGGCGCGCTCGCCACTTCGGGATCAGTACCTGCGAGGCAGCAAGCCGCTGGCTGGGGTCAAGTCAATCTAACGCTCACCTGTCCATTCACTTGCGGGCTCATCGTCGCAATAGCTCCAGAGGCCCTCAAAGCGATCGCCTGTAAAGACATATTCAATTCTGCCCCAATGGAAGCTGCCATCCATTTCGCGATCGCAACGTCGATTCGAGCTCGCCTCGATCCAAAAACCTGTGAGAACATCGCCGCTCAGGCTGCCCTGTATGCGGCCACTATCTTGGCTATAAGTAGCGCGAACTTCGGGTGAGGTTTGGCTAAAGGTCATCTCGCCTTCGGAGGTTTGCCAGACGCCCACAATGTCGGCTTGGGGTTCTGGTGTGGGTAGGCTGCTGACGGCGGTGCCACGCTCACCTGTCCATTCACTTGCGGGCTCATCGTCGCAATAGCCCCAGAGGCCCTCAAAGCGATCGCCTGTAAAGACATATTCAATTCTGCCCCAATGAAAGCTGCCATCCATTTCGCGATCGCAACGTCGATTCGAGCTCGCCTCGATCCAAA
>CAZAGN010000108.1:0-6184 GCA_964484905.1 uncultured bacterium
TAGGCGCAATCTTCAGGACAACGACCCGACTTGATATTGGCGAGGGTACACAACTGCACTTCGCTGGGGTGATAGTGCTGCCGATGCACTGTCTGAGCTTGAAACAGTAATTCTGTAAGCGGCAGGTGATACAGCTCGGAAACCGTTTCTAGCGAAACCATAGGGTGCCCCATCGCGCAGGGACTCAAGTATACCTTGGCTTTGGGGGCCCCTCATTCTGAGCCTTGGGAAGTGTAAGTCCGCATTCCTGACAACAGGCGTGCAAGGATAATAACCAGGCAAACGCGAACAGGTAGGCACGTGGCAAGGACATTTTCAGGCATCCAGCCCTCGGGTGATCTGCATTTGGGCAATTATCTTGGGGCAATTCGCAATTGGGTTGCCGATCAGACGCAGCACGAGAATTTCTTTTGTGTGGTTGATCAACACGCGATCACCGTTCCCTACGATGCCAGTTTGCTCGCCTCGCGATCGCGACAGGTCTTTGCCCTCTATCTTGCCTGTGGCATTGACCCTCAGTATTCCACCGTCTTTATTCAGTCGCACGTGCCTGCCCACACCGAGCTAGCTTGGCTCTTCAACACCCTCACACCGATGAACTGGTGCGAGCGGATGATTCAGTACAAGGAGAAAAAAGAAAAGGTGGGCGAAGAAGCCAGCGTCGGCCTCTTTAGCTATCCGGTGCTCCAGGCCGCCGATATTTTGCTCTACCAGCCCCAATATGTACCCGTAGGCGAAGACCAACGCCAGCATATCGAACTGGCCCGCGACATTGCCCGCCGCTTTAACGACCGCTTTGGCGAGCTGTTCGCCATTCCCGAAGCCCAAATTAAAACGGATGGTGCGCGGGTCATGAGCCTGACCGATGGCACCAAGAAAATGTCCAAGTCCGACCCGTCCGAACTGAGCCGAATTTATCTCCTTGATTCAGCCGATGAGATTCAACGCAAAATCAAAAAGTGCAAAACCGACCCCACCCGGGGCCTCGAATTTGACAACCCTGAGCGTCCCGAAGCCGCTAACCTCCTGACGCTGTATTACCTGCTGAGTGGCAAGCGCAAAGAGGCTGTCGCTGCCGAATGTGCCGATATGGGTTGGGGACAGTTCAAACCTCTGCTCACCGAGGTGACCATCGAGGCACTGACACCCATCCAAAAGCGCTATGCCGAACTCACTGCCGACCCAGCAACGCTACAAACATTGCTGCGGGAGAATGCCGAACGGGCAGCTACTGTCGCCAACAAGACCCTGACTGCTGTACGGCAAGCGATGGGCTTTTTAGCGCTTTGAGAGGTGTCTAAGGTGAGCGAGACTCAGCCTGTAGGGTGCAGACGTAGTGGGTCTCTCTAGCCCCGGGTATGGACGATATCCAAAATCCAGAGACCAATGTACTGAAACACTGGGTTAGGCTCGGTGCCCAAGACCCGCGCCTGCACGCGGTAGTAGCCCATGTTGCGAGGGTTGCGCACATCGGAAAGCACTAGCTCCATCGCTTGACCCGCAGCCACAGGCTCGGCAATTTCGACCTCAACCGATTTGATGGTGTCATCCCAATAGACGGCCCGCAAAGGCACAGACTGCCCTTCGACCTCAAGGCGCACCTTGTCCGGGTCAACACGGCCATCAAAGGAGCTCTCGAAATTAAGCTGCAACTCAGATACCGCCACATCTTGGGCCGGAATATCCATGCGATAGCGCTCCAGACGCCCCCGTACACCGCCAAAGTCAAAGCGATAGCTCAGTTCAGTATCCCCTTCCTGTACGCCCGTGAGGGTCATACCTGACTGACTCCAGGCAATACTTGCGGTATTGGTCAGCAAAACTCCTGCTAAAGCCCACGCGTGCCAGTTCATCACCGCATGTCTCCCTATGATGGATCTGTTCGGGCTCATTGTAGGCGATTGGCGACTTCAGAACCCTTACCCACCGCCGCAATTGTCGCCGCGATTACGCGACAGGCGCTTGCAGAGGGCTTCAGCAAAGTCGGCTTTGCACGGGTCGATCAGCCCCCCGATCTGGCGGGTTTAGAGACTTGGCAGGCAGCGGGTTATCAGGCCGATATGACCTGGATGGCCAACCCCAAACGGCGCGATCCGGCCCTAGTGTTACCGGGTGCTCAGTCGCTCATTTGTCTGGCCCTGAACTACTATCACCCAACGCCCCATAGCCAAGATCCGAGGGTGGCGAAAATCTCGCGGTATGCCTGGGGGCGCGATTATCACAAAGTGCTGGGCAAGCGCCTCAAAGCCTTGGTGGCTTGGTTGCAAACCACCTACGGCGGCACCTATCGCTGGTACGTCGATACGGGGCCGATTGCCGAAAAGTCCTGGGCGCAGCAGGCGGGCTTGGGCTGGATTGGTAAACATAGCCTGCTGATCAGTCGCGAGTTTGGCTCCTGGTTATTTCTGGGGGTGATTGTTACAACTCTTGATCTACCCGCTGATACCCCCCACACGGCCCATTGCGGTACGTGCAGTCGCTGTCTAGACGCTTGCCCGACGGGGGCGATTGTCGCACCCGGTGTCATCGATTCGCACCGTTGCATTGCCTATCACACCCTCGAGAGCCAGGCTGAGGTGCTACCACCCGAGATCGCCAGCCAGCAGCAGAACTGGGTTGCCGGCTGTGATATTTGCCAGGATGTCTGCCCCTGGAATCAGCGTTTTGCCCAGCCAACGCACTTGCCTGACTTTGCACCTTACCCCGGCAATGTGGCACCCAAGCTGGCCGATTTGGCCCAGATGAGCGAGGCAGAATTTGATCAGCAGTTTCCGGCCTCGGCCCTGCGTCGTCTGAAGGTGGCACGCCTGCGTCGTAATGCTCAGGCGATTTTGGCGCAGCAGGCAATGAAGCCTGGAAAGCAGGCAGGGAAGCAAGGGGAGAAGACGGTAGCAGCGCCAGCCTTTGATTCCGAGGATCCCGTCCCAGAGCGCGACTAGATCACCCAAGTCGGCTGCTTGGTTAGGGGGTTACGGCTAGCTTTACCCCTCCGTATCGATTCGGTATGGATTTTTCGCATCAAACCTAATCACCGTCCTGAATTGGCACGGCACAGTTGCCCGACGTGCTTGCCCGAATAGAGATAAGCACACTAGGCTGAAGGCGTCAGCAACGGAATTGATTATGCAGCGGCGTCTCACTCAGCTTTCTTTGGCCCCCATTCTCGTTCTGCTGCTCGCAGCCCTGCTTTTAATTCCGCGCTGTATATTAATCGTCCAGCCGGGTTATGAAGCGGTGGTCTTTAATCGCTTTTCGGGGACGGAGATGCAGCCCCGTCGCGAAGGCATTCACATTTTGGTGCCGGTGCTGCAATTTCCGGTGATTTATGATGTGCGCTCGCAAACCTACAACATGGCCTCCCAGGGCGAAGAACGTACAGCCCGGATTACCGATTCGCTGACAACCCTGACGGCGGATGGCCAGCGGGTTGATCTTGATATTTCAATTCGTTATCGCATTGACCCCGCCCAAGTCGCGCGCTTGCATCAAGATGTGGGGCCAGATTATCTGACCAAAATTATTCGACCTGCCTCGCAGTCGGTGGTGCGTAATGTGATTGCTCGCTATTCAGCCATTGGCGTGTATTCCGAGCAGCGGGCAGAAATTCAGACCCAAATTGAGGCAGAGCTGGCTGGCGTGATGGCCAAAGAAGGGCTCATTTTGCAAGACTTGCTGCTGCGGAATGTAGAGTTCTCCTTCGAGTTTCAGTCGGCGATTGAGGCCAAACAAATTGCCGAGCAAGAAAAACAGCGGGAGGTCTTTCGGGTTGAGCAGGCCAAGCTGATTAAGCAACGGGTGATTGTGGCGGCGGAAGGGGAGGCAGAGGCGATTCGCTTGAAGGGGGAAGCGCTCAAAAATAACCCCGATATTATTCAGCTTGAGTATGTGCGCAATCTGCCGGATGGGGTGCAGACGATTTTGAGTGAGCAAAGCACAATTCTAAATTTTGGTGATTTTCTCAATGCCAAGTAGTGTGACCCCACGTGTCTAAGCAAAGTCCCACTTAATTTGAGAGAGAGTCGCCAAACTGGTGCTTTTGAAGGGTTGCTTACTGCCGCTGTAAAATCTGGCGCAAGCGTTGCAACTCGCTGGGGCTGAGATCGCGCCACTGGCCGGGGGCAAGGTCGGCCAGCTCTAAGTTCGCGATCGCGACCCGAATCAGCCGTAGCGTCGGTAAACCCACAGCGGCGGTCATGCGGCGCACTTGGCGGTTGCGGCCTTCCGTGAGGGTCAGACTGAGCCAGGCGGTGGGGATGCTGGCGCGGTAGCGGATCGGTACAGAGCGCTCGGGCAGTTGGGGGTCGGGAATAGCGGTCGCGATCGCCGGACGGGTGCGCTGACCTTTGATCTCAACGCCTGCGGTTAGCATCTCAAGGGCTTCTGGAGTGGGGCTGCCTTCCACTTGCACCCAGTAGGTACGGCGATGGCCATAGCGGGGGTTAATCAAGCGCTGCGCCAGAACGCCATCATCAGTTAGCAACAGCAAACCCTCACTGTCGCGATCGAGCCGCCCCACGGCATAGACCCCCGGCACATCGATGGAGTCTTTGAGGGTTGGTCGTCCGGCGGCATCGGTAAATTGCGTCAGGACACCGTAGGGCTTATGAAAAATCAGGTAACGCACGGATAGTCGAGGCCTTGCATGATTCGACCATAGCCGCAGATGGCATCGTTATAGTGGCGGGCAATCGAGCTGTGCCGATCATCAAGGCGATCCCAGGCAATGCCGTTATGACCGTGGCGGGCACCGGAACTGTGCAGATAGCGCCCCTCACCGCCATAGAGCGCGACATGATCAACCCGCTGACCATGCCGAAAAAAGATCAGATCGCCCGCTTCAAGCGCCACCGCCTCAAGGGGCTGGCACCAAGCGGCTTGTTGGTAAGTATCACGGGGCAACCAAATTCCAGCGCTGGCAAAGCTGCGCTGCACTAATCCCGAGCAATCATAATGTGGCCCTGCACTACCACCCCAGAGATAGGTATTCGGCTGCTGGGCAGCGGCTGCGGCAAAATCAAGCACCGAGGCTAGACGATCGCGAAGGGCCACGCGCTCTAAACCAGGACGCGGCATCAGAGCGGTCGCGTGATAGTCAGACTGCCGCAGCCAACCCCGATAACCATCTTCTAGGCTTTGAATCGCAAGCGCCTGTTCAGTGTGCTGCACAATTTGAAAGGTACGCCCCGGCCACAGTTGGCTCACCCGTTCGGTCGCCTCGGGGCTCGCCCACAAATCACACACCGCCGTACAGACATACCCCTGCATGCTTCAAGACCAGCTCGACCTCGCGATCGCTACTCTACTGCACCACCACCCCGACCTCGCCGCCGCCACCCTCGCTGCGACGGTGATTGATCTCGCGACCGGCGAGCACGCCTCACATCAGGGCGATCAGCTTTGCTACCCGGCCAGCGTCGTGAAACTCTTCTACCTGGCTGCTACCTATGCCTGGGTTGAGACTGGCAAACTCGAGGCGACGACAGAACTCGAAGCAGCGCGACAGGCGATGATCCAAGCCTCTAGCAACGATGCCACCGCCTATATTGTCGATTTACTCACCGACACTACTTCTGGTCCCGAACTGGATGTGGCAGCGTTTGAAACATGGCAAACCAAGCGTCTGGTCGTCAATACCTACTTTGAACAGCAGGGCTATGCGGAGCTTAACTGTTGCCAAAAAACCTGGAGTGATGCCCCCTACGGTCGCGATCGGCAATCCTACGCCCAGGGTCGTCGTAATGCCCTCAGTACCAACGCAACAGCGCGACTGTGGCAGCGCATCATTGAGGGCACCTGTGTCTCGGCAGCGGCTTCAGCAGCCATGCTCACGATCTTGCGGCGCGATCTCGACCCCGCCAGCTACAGCGATGATCCCGATAACCAAGTGCAAGGCTTTTTGGGCGAGTTCCTCCGGCCACCGCTGCCGTTTTATGCCAAAGCCGGTGAAACGAGTTTTTGCCGCCATGACAGCGCCTACCTTCGCGATCGTTATATTGTGGTGGCGTTTGGCAATGACGCTGCCTATACGAAAAACCGCTCGTGGCTACCCGAATTCGGTGAATACTGGGCGAGCCTAATGTAGGATAATGGTTCTTGCCCCTGGAGAGGTGGCAGAGCGGTTGAATGCACCTGACTCGAAATCAGGAGTGGCGGCAACGTCATCGGGAGTTCGAATCTCCCCCTC
>CAZAGN010000109.1:0-4067 GCA_964484905.1 uncultured bacterium
CTAGACCGGCACCCAGAAAAGCACCACTGGCCAGGTAAGTCCAACCGCGGCTATCGATGACAATACTAAGGCTATCTTGGCTAGCAGTACGGCGAAATTGCTCAATTTGAGCCTGTTGGCGCTGGGACTCGGTTCTACTGCTATTGCTAAACTCTTGACCGGCAATTCGGTGAGTACCGCCGCTGGTGGTTTGCACCGCCACCCAATAGTGACTTCCGCTTCGGCCGCTGTGCGTGCGCAAGATGGTACTGCCACTGGGCTCACCGATCGCGATCGTCTGGGTCTTGGCGAGGGTTTGCCGCTCGATGATACAGATTGGCACACGATCAGAGTTACGCTCACAGCGCAGTTCTGCCCGCTCGGCCACCACCAAGCCCATGTAAAAGCCATTGGCGCTTAGCAAGCAGCCCCAGAGAATCGCAAAAAAGGGACGATAGCGATCGCGAAGCACCAGTACCGCGTTTTTGTTGTCGAGAACATCCATGGCGAGTGGCAGGCGAGTGGTAGTTGGTTGCTTACAGTGTGGCGTGGTTCTGATGTGGTTACGAAATCAGGGTAGTGAATTGGCTACATTCACTAATCATTCACTAATATTGTCTGTTTCTCGACATAGCGTTATGCCTAGGCCAGCGGCAACTCAAGCTGAGGTGAGTTTTGGGGCGGCTGCTTTAGCGGTTGCAAAATGCGCAGAGCTCGCTGACGGGCTTGGGTATGCTCAACGCGTGGCCAGGGATAGGTTTTGCCCAACCAACAACCCACCCGCTGTTGCAGTGACCAACTCATCAGCCACGGCGCTGCCAGATACTCTGTGGGAACATCGACTAGCTCGGGTAGCCAGCGACGGATGAATCGCCCCTCGGGGTCAATCTTGCTCATGCCCGCAACCGGGTTATAGACCCGAAACCAGTGGCGCGCCCGGTTGCTAGCACCCGCATGGCTTTGCCATTGCCAATGATCGATCGCGACATCAGCATCAATCAGGCATTGCATATAGTGCAGCGCCCCCCATTGCCAGGGCATAAACAGATCAATACACAGAAACGTCGCACACAGCGCCCGCAGCCGAAAGGGGAGCCAACCGGTTGCCTTAAGGCAGCGCATCGCTGCATCGACCAATGGATAACCCGTGCGGCCATCACACCAGGCAATATAGTCATCCCAGTTACGATTCCACGCCACAGCATCAAAGGCCGCCAGATAGCTCTCTGTTTCGCAGTGAGGGAGGTTACGCAGTTTCTGATAAAAATGATCACGCCAGAAGAGGCGGCTGACCAAGGCATCAAGGCTACGGCGGTGGGCTTTGCTGGGGGTTGGGTACTGACGAGCAGCCTGGACAACTTGCCGTACCGACAAACAGCCAAATTTGAGATAGGCCCCCAGGTGGCTGCAATGGTGAGTGGCGGCGGTGGCACGACTGAGGCTGCGCAGATAGTGGGCGCTGCTGTGGGTCAGAAAGTGCTGGAGTTGTTGATGGCCATGACGTTCACCTCCCAGGGGATGCCACTGGCGGGAGGGCGGCAGATGCAAATCGGCAAGGGTGCGGTAGGGCTGGCTCGCGATCGCGATCGTGGGTGGTCGGAGTGCCGTGGGTCGGGGCCAGAGCGGACGACGATGATACGCTTCCCAGATAGGCGTAAACACTTTGAGCGCATAGGTATCGCGGCCACCAGCAGGCAGCCCGGCCTCGTTGCTGAAGGTATGGACAGCAATACCCAGTTCGCGGAGACGATCAATGATCTGCTGGTCAGTCGCACTGCGATACCGGCGTTCGCTATCCTCATTCCAAAAGACAGCCTCAGCCTCAATCTCGGCTGCCAATTTAGGAATTACCTGTGCTTGGGAGCCATAACAGCGCAAGAGAGGCAACCCCAATACCTGCAAATTTCGCTCAAGACTATCCAAACAGTGCAGCATAAACTGCACCCGCCCGCTGCCCACTTCGGGGTGATGCAACAGATAGGGATCAAAGACAAACACGGGCACAATTTCGGCACCAGTCTCAGCCGCATGATGGAGCGCTGCCTGATCGCTAAGGCGCAGATCACGCCGAAACCAGAGAAGTAACCGCTCCATGAGCCACCCGATTCTGTCTGTACGCTAGCATTTGGCTTAGGGCACCTTTGCAAGACAGCTCTAGGTCTAGATCATGCGCAATTGGTAAAGGTGTTCAGCACCTGTGTAATCGAGGCAAATTGTGATTGCTTGATACGGTGCACCAACACTGCTGTGCTGCCTAATGCTTTAGTTTTATTCGAGATAACTGTATTTACGGTTCTATTTGTGGGCCTCTTATGCTGAGATCAACTCAGCACTGCGTGAATGGCCGATGCAACCCGTACAGACAAAAGCTCAAGTGCTAGCGCTCCTCCGGGAGTGCTACCAAGAGTTACAGCATTTTGGCGTCACGCGTTGCGGCGTTTTCGGCTCATTTGCCCGTGATGCGGCCGTTGATATTCAAAGTGATGTTGATATTTTGGTTGTTTTTGAGCCCGACCAGAAGACATTTGATAATTTTATCCACCTATCTTTTTTCTTAGAAGACCTATTTGGCAGAGCTGTTGATCTCATCACAATCGAATCATTGAGCCCCTATATTGGCCCCCATATCTTAGATGAGGTCGAGTATGTCTCCGTCAGCGCATGAGTACTTACGGCATATTCTTGACGAGACAGCTTATATTATGACGAGTTCTAAGACTGTAGATAAAGCAAGATTTGTTCAGGATGAAACATTGAAGCGTGCTTATGTTCGTAGTATTGAGGTGATTGGTGAAGCCCTCAAACAACTGCCAGACTGGTTACGCCAAAAGCATGACGGCATCGAGTGGCGTGCGCTCGCTGGGATTGCGTGATCGATTAATTCACAGCTATTTTGGTGTTGATTACGACATTGTTTGGGATGTCGTAGTGAACAAGATTCCTACGCTGGATATAAGAATCAGATCTATCCTTAAGCAGGAGTATCCAGACTAGGGACACATCATACGTTGAAGCTAGGAAATTATTAATATAGAGCTACATGGGTTAAATCATATTTAATTTCTGCGTACGGTAAGAGCTGCTCTCTTGAGTTTCTAAGATCCTTGTCGTAGTGAGACTCCTAGAAGATAGCCATTACTTGCAGACCACTGATTCAGTGCTGCCTGTGAGATTTTAGAATTTTCTCTGGAAATCAGCTCTAAGCATCAATGCTAGTTCGTACAGGCAAGCTTTGCGAGATGTGCCTAAGCGACACCGTTAGCGCTGAACCACTGTTGCATTTCGGCCCAAGCAGCCTCGGCGGCTTCGGGGCGATAGCTAGGGCGATAGTCGGCATGGAAGCCGTGGGGGGCTTCGGGATAGACGATGATTTGGGAGCCGTTGTCGGCGAGGGCGGTTCGCATCGCTTCGACGGTGTCGAGGGGAATGCCGTCATCGAGTTCGCCGTAAAGCCCCAAGACAGGTGTCTTGAGATCGGCGGCATTATCGATAGGGTAAGTGGGTTGGAGAGCGTTGCGATCACCTGTGAGGCGGCCATACCAAGCCACGCCAGCCGTTAGGTCGGGGTTGTGGGCGGCATAAAGCCAAACAATGCGGCCACCCCAGCAGAAGCCGGTAATACCGAGGCGGCTGGCATCGCCGTTATTGGCCATGGCCCAGGCGGCGGTGGCATCGAGATCGGCCATCACTTGGGTGTCGGGCACTTTGCTAACGACTTCAGCAAAGATTGTCGGGATATCACTGAGTTGGGTAACATTGCCCTGACGGACATACAGATCGGGAGTGATCGCGAGGTAGCCCAGTTGTGCAAGGCGGCGGCAGACATCTTGGATGTATTCGTGAATGCCAAAGATTTCTTGGACAACCAAAATCACAGGCAGGTTAGTGGCACCGGCAGGTTGAGCACGGTAGGCCGAAATCTCGCGGTCGGCAGCATCGAGGTTAATAAAACCCGCTTCGAGATCATCGGCGGGGGTGCTGATGACGGATTGACCGACAGCAGGCCGTACAGCGAGGGCAAAGCCAGCGGCGAGGCTTGCGGTCACAAATTGGCGCCGATTAATCATCGAATAAATTCCAAAACCCTG
>CAZAGN010000109.1:4167-5977 GCA_964484905.1 uncultured bacterium
CTCACGACGATGACAATACTGGCAAAAAAGCTGGTTAAACCCTGAATGACGGGATAGTCGCGCTGACTGATTGCCTGCACCAAACGACTGGCCAAGCCTGGCCAAGAAAAGGTGATCTCGGTAAGCAGAGCCCCACCCATGAGCGCCGCGATCGCGAGGCCGATAATCGTCAGAATGGGCACCAGGGCATTGCGGGCGGCATGGAGGCCAATCACCCGCCAGCGAGCTAGGCCTCGGGCAGTCGCAGCGGTCACGTAGGGCTGGGTCAGTATTGCCTGCACATTGCTGCGGATCATGCGCGTAAAAACGCCGCCCGTGACTAAGCCCAGGGTCAGTGCCGGGAGGCAGAGATGGCGCAGCGCTTGGCCAAACACCAGCCAATTTCCTTGCAAGAGGGCATCGAGGCTGTAGAGTCCGGTGATTGATTCAGGCGGCAGCATTCCCACGGGCAAGCGCCCGCCGAGGGGGAACCAACGCAGATATACCCCCAAGCCCAACTGCAACAGCATGCCCAACCAAAACAAGGGCAGGGCGTAGGTGAGGATACTAAAACTGCGAATCGCACTGCTGCTGGGGCGGTGGGGTTTGAGGGCCGCCCAAATACCCAGGGGCAGCGCCAGACCGAGGGCAATAATCAGGCTCGCGATCGCGAGTTCGAGGGTGGCCGGAAAGTGAACCGCAATAATCTGCCGTACCGACTGACCGTTATAGGCCGTGCCCAGATCGAGTTGCAGCAATGAGGCTAGATAGCGCCCGTACTGTTCGAGTAACGAGCCCTGCAAACCCAACTGTTGCCGCATCTGCTCGCGCACCGCCGCACTGGCGCGCCCCCCCAAAACGACATCAACCGGATCGCCCGGCACCACCCGCAGGAGGATAAACAGCACCGTCACCGCTGCCCAAAGATTGAGTGGTACCAGCAGCAACCGCGTCAGGAGATAGCGCCTCATCCTTGCAAGCGCCAGAGCCGTAAGCCTTGCTGGGGTGTGAGGGAAATACCGTTGAGATCGCTACGGGCCACAACAACGTCTTGCCCCTGGATTAGCGGAATAAAGGGAACCGTCTCCGCAACGCGGGTTTGGAGTCGCTCGAGCAACGCTGGTCGCTCGGTGCTGTCGGCTTGGCGCTGGGCTTGCACCAGATCCTGAAGTTCCTGATCGCCGAAAAAGGTACCATGCTCGAAGGCCGCACCTGCCAAGCACTGCTCGCCGTCAATGTCGTCGCAGGCGACAAAGGGCTGGAGATAGTTATCGGCATCGAGAAAGTCGGGCCCCCAGCCCAGCAGCACCATTGGGTAGGTACCTTTATCGAGGTTGCTGAAGAGGGTGGCGGCTTCGACAGCTTGCAGTTCCAGGTTCAGTAGTCCGGCAAGACTGGCTTGGATATTGGCCTGGAGCGTCCGCGCAATCAGCTCGGCCCGGGTATTTTCGGCGGCATACCAGAGGCTGGTGCTGGCGGGGTTGCTCTCACTAAAACCGGCCTCACTGAGGAACTGCCGCGCCGCTTCGACATCAGTTTGTGGGAAAACTTCGACGGCACCGGGCAGATTGGGCGGTACCAGAGAATAGAGCGGCTCGGCTTGACCCAAAAAGATCCGTTCTTGCAGAAGGCTGCGATCAACCGCGTTCGCGATCGCGAGGCGCACCCGCAAATCATTAAGCGGCTCGGCTTGGGTATTGAGCACCAAATAGCGAATGAGGGCGCTGCGCTGACCAACCACCTGCCACTCCGCTTCAAGGCTTTCGATTTGGCTGGGTTCGAGGGTTTGGAAGGCAAAATCGAGGGCACCCGTACGCAGGGCATTGACCAT
>CAZAGN010000110.1:0-5841 GCA_964484905.1 uncultured bacterium
CGACTGAGGTGCCGTGCCGAGGCGGTGGCTGAGCGAATGCCATCGAGGTCGGGTTCGGCGGCTACTTCGGCGCGGACGGCTTCTTGGTGTTGGGGCGACAGCTTCGCCATTTCTTTGACCAACGGTGTCAGATAGCGCGGCGGAATCACCTGCTCGGCCACCTTGGCGCGCACGGGCTCGGGCACCAAATCGGAATGGGTAGCCACATACTCTTCGTTGAGGGCGCGCACTTCGCGGCGGGTGATCAGCTTGCCCTGCTCGGCTTCGGCACCAATCATCGCTTGCACCTCGGGCGAGGCTTGGGCGGTTTCGATAAAGGCACGCTTGCTGGAGTGCTGAATTAGTTGTTGCACCGCTTCGGGGTTGACATGGCCCTGGCCGAGCAGTTGATCGGCGCTGTCGGCCAACTCAAGCCAGCGATAGGCTTGGCTTTTGCTGATGTCGTGCTCACGCAACCAAGCCATAAAGCCGATACCACGACCACTGGCCTTCTCGCGATCGCGAACCACGCGCAAAATGCGTCCGCGACTAATATCCGTCTGTAAATCAAAGCGATCACACACCTGCCAGGCCGAATCGATCTGCGCCGTAAAATCCGGATCACTGAGCGCCAAATCTTCCGGATTGGGCAACGTCAGCGGTGGTGGCGCCGTGAAATCGAGCAACGCGACCAGCGGATCATCATGTATCAGGCTGTCCATAGCGTCGCAGATATCCAGAGCAGGCTCTCTAACCTACCCCGATTGTCTGACCCATCACAAGCAGCATGATTAATGCGGAGCGGCAGACTAAACAGATACAAAAGAGGCCCAACACACAAAAAAGAGGGCTTAGGCAGCCCTCTGGAGAATTAACTAGCGTGCAATCTAGTTCGCTTCTGAGGGGGTCGGCGAAGGCTTGAAGATGCCACGTACCTTAGCCAGCAACGAATTCCAGGTCAGGCGCACCAAGGCCAAGAACCAGTTACCCTCCAGCTCCTTAAACATCTTCATGTTCATATGGAAACTGGCATTCGCCTCTTGGACAATGGCACTGACCTGGTCATCGCTGATCGGCAGGGCATCTAGGGCCGCCCTGTACTTGTTCTTGAAAGGGCCAGGGTTCCGAATCTGCTGAAAGTCGTAGAAGGCAACCCCTTCGCCATCGCTCAGACCCATCGCCCGCTTGGCAATATTCTTGAGGATTTGACCGCCCGAGAGATCACCCATATAGCGGGTGTAGGCATGGGCTACCAACAGCTCAGGTGCCGTATCACTGATTGCTTTGATCTGGGCAACGTAGGCTTCGCAGGCCGGTGAGGGCTTGATTGTTGCTTGCCAGTTGGGGCCATAGTAGTAGGCCAAATCAGCCTCAAGGCTTTGCTCGCGCCATAGCTCAGGAAAGTGAATTGCACCCAGGACAGGGTGATCTTTGTGACGTTCGATTTCCGCTTCGAGAGCACCGTAGATGAAGTAGAAGTTGGCTACGAGCTGACGGTACGAGCGCTTATCGACCACACCCGCCAAAAAGCCGCGCACGAAGCCCACATTCTCGGCCATCGTATGGGCTTCGGCAGTGCCTTCCCGGAGTTGGGTTGCAAGTGCGTGGTTCACAGAACCTCCTGGTTTCCAATGAGATAAATAGGTTTCTTGATGGGTTTCTTAAGGCAGCGACAGGGCATCTTAAATAAAG
Source organism: uncultured bacterium (assembly GCA_964484905.1). Taxonomy (GTDB): domain Bacteria; phylum Cyanobacteriota; class Cyanobacteriia; order Thermostichales; family PCC-7336; genus CAZAGN01. The sequence goes on from CAZAGN010000110.1 coordinate 1,672, forward strand.
TACAGGTTTGCTAACAACGCACCTGACTCAGCATTTAGTATGGATCTGAGAGTTACGACTTGCCTAGAAGATTTTCAGCCACTGTTACTAATCTTAAGATCTCGCGACAATTATGGCTCTGCGTGGACTGAATGATGCCCTGGGCTGTTGGCAGCAACAGCCTGAGTGGCGCTCGCTGCTGGTGCTCGAAACAATTCTGCGCCATTGGCCCCAGGTTGTGGGTTCACCTGTCTGTGACCATAGCCGCCCGCGTCGCTTGCGCCAGAACGTCCTAACGGTGGCCGTATCCCATGGCACCTGGGCTCAATCATTGCAGATGCAGCGGCTCTTGATTCTCAAAAAACTGAACGTCCATCTCAAAGAGCCGATCACAGACATTCGCTTCAGCCCCGCCGAATGGCACGATCGCGAGCCCCTCAAAACCAACCCTGCCGAGCGGACAGTACTGCCGCCACCCCGTACCGCGCCGCCCCAACCACAGCCCGAAACACCCCAAGAAGCTTTCAGCCGCTGGCAAACGCGCGTCAAAGCCCTCGCCTGGGAGCGCTGCCCCATTTGCCTGCGACCAACCCCGGTTGCCGAGTTGGAACTCTGGGACTGCTGCCGCTTTTGTCATGGTGATCGACTGCGCTAGGGGATGGCCAGACCTAGCCCTGTGAGCAGACACGCTAGGATAAGAAAACTCTCTTAAACGACATCAAAGCGGTATGAGCAGCGAAATTCAAAGCATCCAAGGCCGAGGCATCCCCCTCACAGGCAATGACATTGATACCGACCGGATTATTCCGGCCCGCTTTCTTCGCTGCGTAACCTTTGATGGCCTGGGTCAGCAAGTGTTTGCCGATGATCGGCGCGAGGGAGCCCACCCCTTTGATGCGCCGGCGTATCAGGGTGCCGAGATTTTGGTTGTGAATGCGAATTTTGGCTGTGGCTCTAGCCGCGAACATGCACCCCAGGCGATCGCCCGCTGGGGCATTCGGGCGATTATTGGCGAGAGCTTTGCCGAGATTTTCTTTGGCAACTGCTTAGCGATGGGGGTGCCCTGTGCCACCGCAACACCAGAGGTTGTGCAAGCGCTCCAGGCTTTAATCGCGAACGACCCAAGCCAAAGCCTCAGCCTCGATATTGCCGCCTCCGTGGTGCGCCTCGGCGAGCAGTCCTACCCCGTCAGCTTCAAAGCGGGTCCCCAGTCCATGCTCCTCAACGGCACCTGGGATACCTGTGGTCAGCTCGCCGCCCAAGCCGAGGCCGTCAAGACCACAGCAGCTACGCTGCCCTACATCTGCTGGTAAGCGAAACGCTAGCGACTGACCCGCTCGAAGGTACCGTGGGTCACGCCCAAACGCTGCTGCACGGCTGATTGCGTGTTCAACTGCCGCCACAAATCAGCCCCCCGAATCTCACCCCGCAGCAGTTGGTCATAGAGCTTCAGGGTGCGACTCACTTCAGCTGCTGATTCTTGCACAAACTCGATGCGGAAGTGACTAACACCGGCTTCGACCAGTTTCGGTAGATACTCAGCTCCGGTCTGGGCAGTCGCATTAAAGAGGGTGTTGCGGCAGCCAATATCGGCGCTCAAAACGTGCTCGCTGCCAACCCGATCGCGAAGGCTGACCGCGTGGGTTTCGCAGGGGCGGCCACAGTTGGTGTAATCGGTGCCATCCGATAAAAAGGCGCAAAACACGCAGTGCTCCATATGGAACATGGGCATATGTTGGTGCAACGTCACCTCAAGGCTGCCAGCGGGACAAGCCGCCGCCAAATCAAGTAGTTGATCAATCGTCAAATCATAGGCAGCTGTCAGACGGGGCAGACCCCGTTCAAAATAGAGGGCCGCACTGAGCGGATTCGCCACATTCAGGCTAAAGTCACCCACACAGGGCACTGCATCGCACCACGCCAGGTGATCATAATTGCGAATTAAATAGCCATCGGCGTCCAAATCCCGCACCTGCTTGAGCGTCCATTGCTCATTGGGCTTCGTAATCCGTGGTGGCGCAATCCAAATTGCTTTGCCAGCCTTACGGGCACGGCTAATCGCTTCTTTGTTGGCACGCGGATCGGCCAGCTCTACATACACCTGGGGTAGATTGGTGGCCAGTACCGCTTCGAGCTGGACAAGGGAACGTACTAGGGGCAAAAGTTGGGCGGCTGGGGCGGAATGGCTGAGTAGCGCCGGCACAAGCTCACGCCACGTAGCAGCCGGTTTCAGCGTCCAGGGGTGTCCCTGTCGCCGTTGGGTAATCAGAGCCTCGACAATACCACGACGCAAGCGATTAAGCTCACTCACGGGCAGCATCAATCCCAGCGGCAGCTGATTATCCAGTTCACCTAAATGAAAGGGCGTGTTACCGAGGCGACCCAGTTGCGCGGCCAGTTTGGCCGTATCGAGGGGTTGATTCTGAGCTACTTGCAAAGGAATTGCGGCAGTCAGACTGGCTTGGTGTCCTTGCGGATCGCTCGCCGTCAAACAAAGTGGCTCACCCAGACTGCCGCTGACCTGAATAGTAAGGGGCTGTGTGTGCGTGTTTTTGAGGCTTTGGCGGATTGTTTTTTCGAGGGCCGGATCGCTAGTTTTCCAAATGTGATCGCCAACGCGCAGTTGTGAGCCATCGAGATCATGGCGGCCAAAGCGCAACCAAACTCGTTTACCCTGGCGCTCGACCGCATGAATGCGCCCGCCAATCTCACGCCGGCCATCACTAAAGACAACGCCATCGCCAGGGTTGAGGGGAATACGGGTTTGCAGTTGTACCTGCTCGGTCGCGATCGCGAGCACCTGCCCTACATAAACGCCGCGTTTCTTGGCGTAGCGCGCATGCACCAGCTTTTGGTTATCAATGCCTTCTAACCAGCCGGTATACAGACCCCGCGAAAAGCTCATCTCCAGCTCGTAACGCTCGTCGGGGCTCAACTGCACCGTTTCGGTCGCGATGGCTTGATCGAGGGCTTGGCGGTAAATGCGCGTCACACTCGCCACATACTCGGGTGTCTTCAGGCGGCCTTCAATCTTAAAGCAGGCCAACCCGGCCTTAATCAGTTGCGGCAACAGCTCCACCCCCGCCAAGTCTTGGGGGCTCAGCACATAGCGCCGCTCACCCAGATCCTTCACCTGACCATCAACGATCAGGTCATAGGGCATCCGACACGCTTGGGCACATTCGCCCCGATTCGCTGAACGACCCCCCAGCGCCTCACTCGTCAGACACTGACCCGAATAGGCGACACAGAGCGCCCCATGCACAAAAATCTCCAGCGGTAGCGGTGTCGTCAACTCCGCCTGGATCGCCTCAATATCCTTCAGCGAGCATTCCCGCGCCAAGACCACCAAATCGCAGCCCAACTGGCGCGCCCAATCCACGCCCGCACTACTGGTCACCGTCATTTGCGTTGAGGCATGAATCGGAAAATCGGGCGAGAGATGCCGGATCAGGCGCATCAGGCCCACATCTTGGACAATCACCGCATCAACACCGCTTTCAATTGCGAGCCGCAAATAGGCTTCGACATCACTCAGCTCGTGGCTAAAGATCAGCGTATTCAGCGTCAAATAGCCCTTAGCACCCTGCTCATGCAGCCACTGCATCAGCTCCGGCAGCATCGCCAGCGTAAAGTTCTCCGCCCGCATCCGCGCATTAAACTGATCGAGGCCAAAATAGATTGCATCCGCCCCGTTCGCGATCGCGGCCCGGGCACAATCCCAGTCACCGGCAGGCGCCAATAGTGTGGGGGCTGATAGTGGGGGCCGTACTGATCCGTTCATCGCGCTTTACTGTCCGATTTTCACGATAGCTCGATTCGCGTATAATCAAGCTCTGCTGGAGAGGTGGCAGAGTGGTCGAATGCGAACGACTTGAAATCGTTTGAACCGAAAGGTTCCGTGGGTTCGAATCCCACCCTCTCCGTTTCAGAAACCAGCATCTTGATCAAAATCGCGTATGGAGCACTCACTCGTACCATTACGTTGCTCTTGTTTTGACCTCATTAGTGTTGGGAGTTAGTGTTGGGAGACTTTACGTTGCGAGATTTTACTGCGAGTTCCTCGCAAGGGCACAGTTTTCGCGCAAAGGCCTAGTAGCGCCTGCACCTATTTGCTCCCGTACCTGTTTATAGTTCTTGTATCCAAAAATTTTATATCTCGAACAGTCCATACTCTGAAAACAGTCCATG
>CAZAGN010000111.1:0-1961 GCA_964484905.1 uncultured bacterium
CAGCCAGTTGCCCGTCTGTTTGAAGACCGTCCCCCCGAAGCCCGCATTGGTCTGCCCGAAGCCGTCGCAGCCCGACTGCAACTGGGCGAAAGCGTCGTTGTAACCGTTGGCCAAGTACCGTTTAGCGCCCAAGTAAAAGCAATTCTGCCGGAGGTGGTAGGCGAAACACGCACCCAGCAGGTGGTCTTTGAGTTGGAATCGGCAGCCCTCGCAAGTATCACCTCCGGCCAAACGGCCCGCGTTGCCCTCAGCGAAACTGTCGAAACCAACGGTTTTTGGTTGCCCACCGAAGCCCTCAGTCAAGACATTCGCGGTCTGTGGCGGGTCTATCATGCTGTGCCGAATGAGCAAGGCCACACCACCGAGGCACGCAGCGTCGAAATCCTCCACCAAGAAAGTGATCGTGTACTCGTCCGGGGCACCCTGCAAGCGGGTGATCAAGTGATTACCCGCGGTGTTCACCGTCTGATTCCGGGGCAACCGATCCGCCTCAGTAATTAGCCTCAGCCACTAGACGCGTTACAAGCGCTCAAATCTAGATCTCAGACCGTTTTCTCACTTACCTCAGCGAGTAGTCCTATGGTGCGTCCATTCTTCAAAAATATTCGTCTTCTTATTCTCACGATTGTCCTGATTCTCGGCTGGGGGCTGTCGGCCTATCAAGCCTTACCCCGTCAAGAAGATCCGGAACTCGTATCACGAGTAGCGGTGGTAACAACGGCCTTTCCGGGTGCGAGTGCCGAGCGTGTCGAAGCCTTGGTGACCACTGTCCTCGAAGAAGAGCTCGCTGAAATTGAGGAAATCAAAACCCTTGCCTCAACCTCACGGGTTGGTTTCGCGGCTATTTCGGTAGAGTTGGCCGACTCGGTCAAGAATGCGCAGCCGATCTGGGCGCGAGTACGGGACAAAATGGACGATGCGGCCTTACGCTTTCCGGCAGGGACAAGCAGTCCCGAACTTTCGGATGTGTTGCTGAAAGCCTATACCTTTGTTGCTGCCATCCAGTGGGATGTGCCCGATGCGCCTAACTACGCGCTGCTGCGACGCTATGCCCGCGAACTGGGTGTTAGTTTGCGGGGTGTCGGTGGTGTTGAAGCCGTTGATTTTTTTGGTGAACCGCTCGAAGAAATTGTGGTTGAAGTGAATGCTGCTGACTTGGTGAGTGTCGGCCTGTCCCCCCAAGCCCTCGCCGCTCAGATTAGCCGCAGCGACACAAAAACCAGTGCCGGTCAGTTGCGAACAGCCACTCAATCGATCGCGATCGAAGCCACCAGCGAACTGCAATCTGTTGAGCAGATCCGCCAACTGCCGATCACCGCAGCAGGTACTCAATTCAGTCGCCTCGGTGACTTTGCCCAAGTGAGCCGGGGCATTCAAGACCCACTGACCCACGCCGCCCTGGTCAATGGCAAGCCTGCCGTGGCCTTGGGCGTGATGATGCAGTCGGGTTTACGCATTGACCAATGGGCCAGCCAAGCACGGGCCACCATCGCCGAATTCCAAACACGCTTACCGGATGGTCTCAGTCTCAATGTCATCTTTGACCAAAGTCGCTACGTCGAAACCCGGATCAGCAGTCTCGTCCTGAATCTGCTGCTTAGTGCGGTACTGGTTATCGGCGTCACCTTTATTGCTTTGGGCTGGCGAGCCTCCTTGGTGATTGGTGCCGCTTTGCCCCTAACAATCTGCGTTGTTCTGGGTTTGATGAGTGTTCTGGGCGTGCCGATCCATCAAATGTCGGTCACGGGCTTGATTATTGCTATGGGTTTACTCATTGACAACGCAATCGTTGTTGTCGATGAAATCCAAACCGAGATTCAGCATGGTGTTGCGCCCTTGCCCGCCGCCCTCAAAACCGTTACCTACCTGCGGGTACCCCTTCTGGCCTCAACCGCAACCACGATCCTGACCTTTCTACCCATTTATCTGTTGCCGGGTGGTGCCGGTGAATTTGTCGGCAC
>CAZAGN010000111.1:2061-5748 GCA_964484905.1 uncultured bacterium
GATCGCGACCAATTTCAGATTGAAATGGAGTTCGCGCCTCAGACCGCAATCACTGAGACCTTGGCTCAGGTACAGCAGGCCCGCGACGTTGTCATGGCTCACGCCATGGTCAGCGATGTGCATTGGTTTGTGGGCCAAAGTGCGCCCCGTTTTTACTACAACCTCCAGGGTGATCGCCTCAACCAGCCCTACTACGCCCAGGCGATGGTACAACTGAACACCAAGCGCGGTGTTGAACCCCTGATTCGGACTCTGCAATCCGAGCTGGACGCGGCTTTTCCGGCAGCGCGGGTGATTGTACAAAAGTTCCAGCAAGGTCCGCGCTTTGATGCACCCGTTGAACTGCGTCTGTTTGGCAATGATCTGGCCGAGTTACGCCGCTTGGGTACCGAGGTGCGGACATTATTGCTAGATTTACCCGCGGTGATTCATGTGCGCGATAGCCTCAGTGCGGCCCAACCTCAACTCAGCTTGAGCCTTGATCCGGAGCAGGTGCGTCAAGCGGGCCTGACCAATACCGATATTGCCGCTCAAATGGCTGCCTACTCGGAGGGGATTACGGGTGGTGCGATCCTCGAAGATACCGAAAATCTGCCGGTGCGGGTGCGGCTAAGTAATGCTGATCGCGCTAGTTTGACTGCACTCGCCTCGCTGAATCTCCAGGCGGGTCAGGGTATCCAACCCCTAGAATCTTTGGCAACCTTTGGCCTACAGCCGCAACTCAGCCAAATCAGCCGCCGTAACGAACAGCGCGTCAATACCGTACAGGTGTTTCTCCAGGCCGGTGTGCTGCCGAGTACAGTGCTCTCGACGCTTCAAGCCCGCCTAGAGCAGACTCAGTTTCAACTGCCACCGGGCTATCGCTCTGAGTGGGGTGGTGAGGCCGAACAACAGGCAACGGCGCTGGGGAATTTAGCGCTGTTTTTGCCGTTGTTGCTGTTGGGTATGGTGATTGCCTTGGTGCTCTCCCTCGGTTCATTTCGCCAAGCGGCCATTATGGGCGGGGTCACAGTTGGCTCGATTGGCATGGCATTGCTGTCGCTGAAGCTGTTTGGCTCGGTGCTGGGCTTTATGGCAATTGTCGGCACGATGGGGTTGATTGGGATCGCGCTCAACGACTCGATTGTGGTGCTCACGGCCTTTAATGAGGATCCGGCCGCAAAACTGGGCGATCCAGTTGCGGTTCAAGCGGTGCTGCTTAAGGCAACGCGCCATGTTTTGACAACTACAGCAACAACGATCATCGGCTTTGTGCCGCTGTTGCTAGAGGGAGATGTATTCTGGCAGCCTCTTTCCCTCGCGATCGCGGGTGGTATTGGCGGGGCAACACTGCTGGCGCTGTATTACGTACCGGCTGTGTATGTGTTGATTAAGCGCAGATCATTCAACGCGAGAAATCAGGCATTTAACGCTCTAGCTGATGATGAAAGTAACCAGCCTGTACTAGGGCATTCTCTGAAACAAAGCTAAATTTTGTATCAAAGAAGTAAGCACGAGAGGAGGTTTTACCTCTTCTCATGCAAAATAAATCTCTCAAGAATCAGTCTTTTGTCCATGTCTTATTTATATGGCTATTAAAAAATTACTGCCTCAAATCACCACAAAAAGATCTCAAAATAGTAGTCAAATTGATTTTTAGATCGAGTTAAACTATCAACAGGTCAAGAAAAAGTATGTATTCATTTAGCTTAATTTATCCATACTTGTTCGCTAAGACTTAGTTCATACATCTGGATTTATTTGGAGTCTAATGATGGAAAACTATCTTTCTGGCCTGCTGCTTACAGGCTTTCTTGTGGCCAACTCAGAAGTCCATGAATTAACAGTGCAAGTCTCGAATGTGAACTCAAGTGAAGGTCAACTGATTGTGTGCCTGTGGAGGAGTGAGCGAGGCTTCCCCGATTGCAATTCTGATAATGCGATTGGTGTTCAGAGGGTTGTTGTTCCGCCTACCGAGAGAGCAGAGGTCACATTTCCTAATATGGTTACTGGCGAGTATGCCGTATCTGTTCTGCATGATCTCAATAGTGATGATCGGACAGAGACGAACTTTCTCGGTATTCCGCGAGAGCCAGTTGGCTCGTCGGGAGGAGTAATTCGTGGCGGCCCACCTCGATTTGATAATGTCAAATTTCAACTCGATAAAGACGTTACTATCGACGTTGAGTTAAGTCAGCCATAAAGTAAAGAATGATTTGGAAGGTATTTTAAAACTGCCCGGATATGTTTAATACACAAATCTGAACATTACTTCCCAGCATAAATACCTTCTGAATTTACTAATAAAACTTTTGAGCAGTCAGTGAAGGCATAGCTGCCTCACTGTAGATACTTCTGGCAATCTGTTACACCTTGACTGAGGTGCTTACGAACTTTGGTAGCCTGGTGTTGCGTTTCTGTGGCTGCTTAGCAAAGCCTAAAATCCCCGACACCATGCTTGACTTTGGGTTAAACACAGCACAAAAAAGTAAGAAATTTCATGGCTTGTCTATATCGGAGCTAGCAATTCAGCAAAGAACAATATGTCGATAGTATATAAACTCAACTGGCTAACACTGAGAAAAGTATAATTTCAAAGCTCTTAATTTATTGCTCAGAGACTGGTGCCACTGTTGTGAGCAGATGCTTGTGTGTTTATGAATAATGCCTTTATTCAGAAGTCAGATGAGATTACAGCGTTGATCACCTGAACTGGAGCTAAGCTGATTTATCCACCACCTTACTCACAAGACTTCTCCCCTGTTGAAAACTGTTGGTCAAAGCTCAAAGCTATCCTACGTTCAATGGGTACTAGAAGCTATCCTGACTTGGCTGAAGCGGTCAAAAAAGCTTTTGCTCAGATTTCTCTCAAGGATATTCAAGGCCAGTTCTCTCTTTGTTCCTGCCATACCTTTCTAGATTAGGAAACGCCATATCACTGGCTTGTAAGAAGATGAGCGAGTCAGCGCGGATCGGTTCGGCTTGTAACTCGGCAGGCTCCAGCACACTCAACACCAGCGGCCGCCCCAGCAACCAAGCCGCAAACTGCTCGGGATAGGTTTCGGCGAGGTATTTGCAGGTGTTGTCGTGGCTCACAGGAGCATTGGCTTTGCTATCGAAACTAAGGTTAGTTCGCATTGGTGAGGCCCTTCTAGGCTAGGGGCTCGACTGTGCCATCGAGGCGGGCGAAGTAGGTTTCGACGGTGATGGTGCTGTAGCGGCTTTGGATGGCTTGGGTGGCCTGCCGTAAATACTGCTGGTGAAGGTTGCGTTCTTCGTCGGGCTCAGTCAGTAGCGATCGCGAGAGTTTGAGGGCATAGGCACCACAGTCTTGATGATCGAGAATCAGGACTCGCCGCACTTGGTGCAACCTGTAGGCGATATCGAGCTGATCCCAAAAGGCGGTGGCATCTTCGCGATGGGGAAAACCAGCCACAGCAAGGGAAGCGCCCGCAAGCGCTGTCCAGTCGTAATGATCACCAAGATTGAGCTGATCGAGAAAGGCTTGCTCGCGGCGGACAAAGCGAAAATCGATGCAACTGAGGACTAGGGCCGCAGGTAGATCAGGGGCAGGCGGCTCAGTAGCTTGGGCAGCGGTGGCGATAAATCCGCTTAGGGCAACCAACCCAAAGACAACGCGCCGCCGACTCGTCATGGCTTTGTAGTTGAACCTTCGTATAGGGTGTATTCGAGTATCGCAGGGATTTA
>CAZAGN010000112.1:0-5691 GCA_964484905.1 uncultured bacterium
TCAAGCAAGAGGTAGCCGTACAACTCTCACCGGATCGCGACTATACCTGCAAACGCACCCTCAGCTTTTTGCAGCAAAAGGAGGAACTACTGGATCTGTTGCGGGCAGAGGTCAAGGTGTGAGGTGTTCGTTAGGAACCGAAACCATTAGCCACCTCGCTTGTTTACAAAATCTGCTAGCGAATCAGGTGCTCCTAAGATTGAGTCCTCTATTGCAACTTAATACATGGCAATTGACTGTATGGAATGTACAAATATTGATATTTTATGACTTTTACAAGCCTTAATCAGAGACAGGCGACGACCTTACTTTTGCCCTTACGCTATTTTGTGATACTTTTGGAGTACAGAAGCCATTGCCTCAAGCTTTCTCTTAAGCACAACCGCATCAAGGTTGCAGATTCTCTAAGAGGGATTATCTATGACAAATAAAACAGTAAAAGTTCAGGCAAGAATGAGCCCAAGCCTCAAAGCAGGGGCTGAGGATGTTTTCGCTAAGTTGGGAATCAGTTCAACCGAGGCGATCCGCATGTTGTATCAACAGGTGATACTCCGCCAAGGCTTGCCTTTCGCCGTAGAAATACCAAATGAGATAACATTGGCTGCGATCTCGGAGGCAGAACATCCTGAGCCCTTGGAGACCGTTGACGATATTCGCGTCTTTCTGGGAGACCTTTAATGGCTAATGAAGGCTAACCAGTGCGTGAGCTAAAAGTCACCAAGCAATTCAAGAAAGATATAAAGATTGCTAAAGCTCGTGGCAAAAGTATGGCTAAGTTAGCCTCTGTCATCGACAAACTTCAAGTGGATGAACCGCTGGACTCCCGTTATAGAGATCACGCGCTTATTGGAGATTGGCAGCCGAAAAGGGAATGCCATATTGAACCAGACTGGCTTCTTATTTATGACGTCTCGCAGCCAGACTTACTGACATTAGTGAGAACAGGTACCCACTCTGATCTATTCTGACTAACATCTAACATAGGAAGGATAGCCCTTTTGCGATAAGTCATGCCTAAGTGTGAAAGAGCGATCTTTTTCTCTCTGTCATGCACGTTAAACTAGCGTTCCGTCTCTGTACCCAAACGCGCCGATGTCCCATCACACCTACACGCTTAACCTAACCTGGACAGGCAACCTCGGCGAAGGCACATCTACTTATCGCAGCTACTCCCGTGATCACACCATTCAGATTCCAGGTAAGCCCCTCCTTCTGGGCTCAGCCGACCCGGCGTTTCGCGGTGATCCGACCTACCATAACCCCGAAGAGCTATTTGTAAGCGCATTGGCTGCTTGCCACATGCTCTGGTATCTCCATCTCTGTGCTGAGGCTGGCGTGATCGTTGTCCGTTACACTGACTCTCCGGTTGGCATTATGCAAGAGACCACCACTGGGGGCCACTTTAGCCAGGTCACGCTTAAACCCACCGTCGCGATCGTCAAAGGCCGTTCGGAAACCATCGCGACCAGCACTGTGCAAAAAGCTCAAGCACTTCACGCTGAGGCTCATGCTGCCTGCTTTATTGCCAATTCTGTTAACTTTCCTGTGCTCTGTGAGCCCAATATTCAGGTCGTAGGCAGCTCAACAGCCCCCTAAAATAAATCTTTGCGACCGCGCAGACGCGAGATGATCCGCACCGGATCGGTACTGCCCACAGCCTGCTGGATCGTTTCGGATTCCCAACGCAAAAAAGGATTTGTTAATTTTTCGAGGCCGATGGTTGTCGGAATCGTGGGTTGATTGTCCGCTCGCGCTGCACAGACTGCCATGTAGCGTTCTTGCAGAGCCCGATTATCAGGCTCGACTGTCAGGGCAAAGTGGAGATTACTTTCGGTATATTCGTGGGCGCACCACACCTGTGTCGCCTCGGGTAATTGACGCAGACGATTAAGCGAATCGAGCAATTGCGCCGGGGTTCCTTCAAACAAACGCCCACAGCCACCGGCAAACAGGGCATCGCCACAAAAGAGCTGTCCGGCAACGCTGTAAGCGATATGCCCCGAGGTATGGGCAGGCACTGGCAACACCGATATGGCCAGCTCTTGCCAGTGAAATGTTTGCAGCGGTGTCAATTCAACATCAAGCGTGGGTAGCCGATCGCGATCAGTCGCCGCCCCATACACTTGTGCGTGTGGGTAGGCTGCCTTGAGGGCGGCGACACCACCCACATGGTCAGGGTGATGATGGGTCAGCCAAATTCCTGTGAGGGAGAGGCTGCGCGTGGCCAGGTAATGCTGTACCGCTTTGGCTTCGCCCGGATCAACACAGATGGCTGACCCCGCGACAACGACGACAAAAACATAGTTATCGCGAAAAATGGGCAGACGCACAATTTCTATACCCAGCTGCTCCATACTTAGCTGTCGTTGCTGCTCCATACCTAGCTGTCGTTGCGGCTAGCGGTTTGGACGTACAGAATGACCAAAAAAATTGAAGGGATAAAGACGACGAGAATAAAAGCCAACAGGCCCAGGAAGTTAACTTGCATAGCGGTATCTATCCGTACTTTGTATAAATGATTGTGATGATCGCCCTTAGGATAGCATTTTGGCCCTGTGCCACTGATATCTGTGGCGTGTGACATTTCTTTACCGGTCGTAAACCGTTAGGATTGGAGTGTTGCGCGGGTACTGTCCATGCTAAGGCTTGAACACATCAAAAAAATCTACCCCACGGGCGAAGTACTGCGCGACATTAACTGGGAAGTGAAAGCAAGCGAGCGCATTGGCCTTGTCGGCGTTAACGGTGCAGGCAAGTCAACTCAACTCAAAATTATTATGGGTGCTGTCGAGCCGACAGCGGGCGAGGTGATCCGCCCAGCAAACCTGCGTTTAGCCTACCTTTCTCAAGAATTTGAAGTTGATACAACCCACACTGTCCGTGAAGAGCTGTGGACTGTTTTTACCGAAGCTAATGCGATTCACCAAGGTCTGAGCGAGATTCATCACAAGCTTGAGACAGCTGATGCTGATGAGCTGGATGTGCTTTTGAACAAAATGGATCGCCTGCAGCGTCAGTTTGAAGCGATTCATGGCTATGAGCTCGATGCCCGCATTGACAAAATTCTGCCCGAGCTGGGTTTTGAGCCCGATGACGGTGATCGTCTGGTTGGCGCCTTTAGCGGTGGCTGGCAGATGCGGATTAACCTCGGCAAGATTTTGCTGCAAGAGCCGGATATTCTGCTGCTGGATGAGCCGACCAACCACCTTGATCTGGCCTCGATTGAGTGGCTAGAGCAATACCTCAAGGGATTGACGATTCCGATGGTGATTATCTCCCATGACCGAGAGTTACTCGACCGCCTTTGTACTAATATCGTCGAAACCGAGCGAGGCGTTTCCCAAACCTACCTGGGTAACTATTCGGCTTACCTGGCGCAAAAAGCCGAGGTGGCTAATGCCCAGTTGAGCGCTTTTGAGCGGCAGCAAAAAGAGATTGAGAAGCAACAAGCCTTTGTTGAGCGCTTCCGAGCTAGTGCGACCCGCAGTACCCAGGCTAAGAGCCGCGAAAAGCAACTCGAAAAAATTGAGCGTATCGATGCGCCGATCGCGAGTGTGCGTACCCTCCGTTTTCAGTTTCAACCCGCGCCCCGCAGTGGCCGCGAGGTCGTGACCATCAAAGGGCTCAGCCATGCCTACAACGACCGCGTGCTGTTTTTGGGTGCGGATTTGTTGGTTGAGCGGGGCGACCGGATCGCCTTTATGGGGCCGAACGGTGCCGGTAAATCGACGCTGCTGCGGCTGATTATGGGGATTGAGCAACCTATTGAAGGGGAGACAATTATTGGCCCCCACCAAGTGATTCCGGCCTATTTTGAGCAAAACCAGGCCGAAGCCCTGGATCTCAAAAAGACTGTGATGCAGACGCTGCACGACGAAGTGCCCACCTGGAAAGATATTGAGGTGCGCTCGCTCTTGGGGCAGTTCTTGTTTAGTGGCGACACAGTCTTTAAGCCCGTGGGTGCCCTCAGTGGTGGTGAAAAAGCCCGCCTTGCCTTGGCGAAAATGCTCTTGAAGCCCGCGAATTTACTGGTGCTGGATGAGCCGACAAACCACCTCGATATTCCGGCCAAGGAGATGCTGGAAGAAGCACTCAAGACCTATGAAGGGACGGCGCTGATTGTCTCCCACGACCGTTATTTTGTCTCGCAGGTGGCGACAAAGATTGTCGAACTGCGGGATGGTGAGCTGGTGGTTTACAACGGCGACTATCACTACTATCTCGATAAAATTGGTGCTGAGAAACAGGCGGCAGAAAAAGAGGCCCTTGAGGCGCAGCAGGCGGCTAAGGCAGCGGCCAAGCGGGAAAAAACCCGAGCCAAGAAAGGGAAGTAGATGGCTTAACTTATGCCGTGACTTGAGCTGTCTATTCGCGCTGAATTCAGAAAATACAGTTTCGAGAAATAGGTTGTTATGACTCTCAACGACATCCAGACCCAAGCTATGCAATTGCCCCTTGCTGATCGTCGTCGGTTAGCACAATTGCTTCCGGAGTCCATCACAACGGAAACGTCTGGATCTGACGCCTCGGCGGTAACTGGTTCGGCTGGCCTCAGCCCTTGGCTACAAAGTCTGGTGGGTGTGATTTCGACGGCAAACGATGATGATGATTACGTCACGTATCTGCAGAGTAAATATCAGTGAGGCGAGTGCTGTTTGATAGCGATGTCTTGCTTGATGTTTTGGCCCAGCGTCATCCATTTTTTCTGGCCTCGGCTCAAGCACTCAACAAGGCTACCCAGTCAAATGTACAGGGCTATCTTGCTGGCCATGCTGTAACAAACTTGTTTTATTTGTTGCGACGTCAAGTAGGTAGAAAGGAAGCACTCGAGTTATTAGGAACGCTCCTCCAAAACCTCCAAGTTGCGGCGTTAACGGATGCTGTAATTAGGGCCGCCTTGCGAGCGGACATGTCAGATTTTGAAGATGCTGTGACGAGTGAAGCAGCGCGGGTAGCGGCGGTAGATGTTATTGTGGCTCGGAACACATCTGATTTTGCTGCCTCGCCGATCACCACCCTACTACCGCTAGATTTTATTGCCCTTGAGTAAAGTTCGAGAGGCTTATCTGAGTACAGAGTCAATGTAGGTATAGCCTACGGTAGCTTTACAGGGCAGAGCATCAGTACGCTAGAGAAGGCACGGATAGAGAACATGGCCATGGATTGGGAGCTGGCCTACTGGCGCTCGGAGATGTTGCGGCTGTTTAAGACAGAGTTCTTGGTCAAAATTTCTCATGAATTGCGGGGACCGCTCAATGCGCAGATTGGGGCGCTGGAGCTAATTAAGAGTAACCTCTGCGACAGCATTGAGGAAGCCCAAGACTATGTAGCCGCAGCCCTCAGCAAGGCCCACGAGCACCTAGAGTTGGTGCAGACAACGATCGCGATCGCGAAAACCGATAGCCCTATCCTGCCCCTAAAGCACGTACCGGTTCGGCTTGATGTGCAGACCATTTATGATTTGACACACCTGCACGCTCGCGATCGGGGCATTGAATATACCGTTCCCAGCGTGATCCTTGAGGCCACAAGTGACCCCCACGGTCTGTTTCAGATGCTGCTGGGGCTGAGTCTTTGGGTCATTCAACAAACTCTGTATGGCAGCATCAGTGTTGTCGTGGACGGCCAAACGATTTCCTGGATAGTCCAGGGCAAGATTAAACCCCTCGATCAAGACCATCCCTACTGGCA
>CAZAGN010000113.1:0-5654 GCA_964484905.1 uncultured bacterium
CTAAGACTTGCTCGCACTGTGGGTACGTCAATCAGGATCTTATATTGGCTGATCGCGAGTGGACATGTAGCCGTTGCGGTACTGCTCACATTGACCGAGATCGTAATGCCTCTCTAAATATCAAACAGGTTGGGGCATCAACCTGTGAGCTAGGGGATGTAAGTCATGCTTGTCATGCTGTCGCCGCTTGAATCCAGAATCCCACCGGCTTTAGCCGTGGGAGTATGTCAACCTATCAATGCGCCTGTGCCTTACCCTTGGTGTTGCCCAAACAGCAACCCTTTAGCCTGGGGCTGAGTTGGCAGGTCAGTGCGCAAGAACGACAGCACCTAGAACGCCACTACGACGCCGGGGGAGCCTGGCAGTCAGTGTGCTGGTACTGCGAAGAGATAAGTCAGCCGACGCGCACCCGCTAGGGCAGGAAGGTGACCGGGTCAACCGCTTCGCCGTTGATCAAGACCTCTAGGTGCAGGTGAGGGCCTGTGCTCCAGCCAGTGCTGCCACGGGCCATGATTGTGTGGCCTTGGTTGACAGCTTGGCCGACGCTGACAAAAATCTCGTTGCCATGGGCATAGCGGGTGACCATGCGATCATCATGGCGAACCTCGACCATCAGACCATAGCCACCATCGTGCCAGCCCGCAAAAATGACCGTACCGCTTTGGACGGCGACAATCGGTGAGCCTATGGGGCCCGGAATATCGACACCGGCATGAATGCGGCCCCAGCGCCAGCCATAGCCCGAGGTGATGACGCCATCAACAGGCCAGACAAAACCTTCCGAGATTGGCGGCACTTCGGGGGGTGGGGGTTCAATGCTGACATCGGGAGTAGGTGGTGGCGGCGGCAGAGCAGCGACGAGGGGCAGGGGTGTCGCCTCAGAGTTAGGAGGAGGCAAGGGCACCGCCAAGGGTGGTAGGTCGGCGGCAGGCGCCTCAGGGACGGCTTCGGCGGCTGGGTCGTCAGCTTCGGGTTCCAGGAGAACCTCGGGACGGGCTAGTGGAGCTACCAGCGGTAATGGCGGCGCACTCGGATCGCGAGGAGGCAGCGGCACAGCCAACGGTGGCAGGGCGGCAGCGATTGGTTCTGGTTCTGGCTCAATTTCAAGCTCAGCCACGGGCTCTGTGGGTGTGGCGGCGGCAATGGCTGCTTCGGTTTCGCGGGTTTCGATTTCCGGCTCGGGCAGCGCGGCGAGGCTGATTGCCGGTGGTGCGGGAACTTCGATAACCGGTGTTTCAGTAGCGGGTGATGTTTCTACTTCAGCAAGCGGTTCAGGTGCTGGTATGGCCGGGGCTGATACTTCAGGCTCAGCAACGACGGTTGCCGCAACCGGTGTCTCAACTGTCTCGACAGCTGATGTTTCCGCCACGGGGGTTTCGGCTTCTGCTGCGGGAACTTCCACCACAGGCACTTCCACACTGGGAGCCGGTGGGGCTTCGATAACCACAGGTGGGGCAATCGGGGCAGCAGCGGCTACTTGGGGAGTGCCAGTCACAATCAGCTCTTGACCCAGTTGCAGATTGCGCGGGTTGGCGTTGGGGTTAAGACGTTGCAGTTCGGCAATGGTCATGCCATAGGCGATCGCGATCGCCTCAAGGGTGTCGCCCGACTGAATAGCATGACGCTCAGGTGGAATAACCACACTCACGGCGGCTTCGACGGTCGTGGTGCCAGCGGTCGGGGCACTGCCAGCAGCGGTGATTAGCTCTTGACCAAGTTGGAGTGTACGTGGGTCAATGTTGGGATTAAGGCTGCGGAGCTCGGCAACGGTGAGGTTGTTCGCGATCGCGATCTCTTCGAGGGTGTCGCCGGTACGCACAACATGCACCGTTGGGGGCAGAGTTGCAGCAACGCGGGGCGCTGATTCGGCCGCGGGTAAGGCTGCAATGACCGCTTCGGTTTCGCTAGGTGCTTCGGTGGCTGCGTCGGCAGGACGTTCACTGGCGGCGGTTGCTGTATCAGTTGGGTCAGCTTCAGTGGCGGGTGCTGTCACAGGGGGCAGCGGCTCGCCATTGCGGGCGGCCAACAGGCGCGGAATTGGGCCCGGAATCAGAATCGTTTGACCGGCACGCAAAAAGTCGCGATCAGTTAGGGGTGTGGCCTGAATAATGTCGGCCTGACGGACTTGATAGCGGTTCGCGATCGCCTCAAGGGTTTCACCCGAGGCAACACGGTGTACTAAGCCTTCGCGGCGGGGTACAAGCAGGACATCGCCAGCATTCAACGGTGTTTGACTATCAATTCCGTTCGAAATCGTGATCGCGGCAGCATCGACTTGATACATCCGCGTCAGCCGCCAGAGGGTATCGTCGGGCTGAACGGTATGGCGAATGATACCCGCCTGCTCTGTAGGTAGAAGAGTCCCTTCTGACAAAGCGGCTGTAATGGCCGCCAGCTTGTGGTCATAGTTCTGCTGGAGAATAGCCGTCAGTGTCTGGCTAGAAGGTGGCACCATCTCGATGCGAGGAGCAGGAGCTGTACGCTGAAGATAATTTTGTGCCCAGAGCATTGTCAGGAGGCCAAGCCAAAGGGCCGTGCCTGTGGTCAGACGGGTGCGATGAAGGCTGCGGACAGTTGAGACACGGGTGAGTAAGGACTGCTTCTCCAAGAGATTTCTCCAGATAGGGCAAGTCGAAGTGGGGTTTGAGGTGGGATGAACCGCGCGGGTGCACACCTCTAGGCAGGGTACAGTGTTAAGGAGCCCTTAACAAGTTCTCTAAACTACATTGCAAAAGGCGAATCTGTGTACAGCCCCTGGCTCAGTAGCTTTTGATACCAACCATTCAGGTCTTACGCGCAGTGGCTGTTCTTGAGTGCTGCGGCCAACATCAGGGGTTTCTGGCCTATCTACCGGCACACTTAAAGTGTGTAAATCTGCTACTAAATATCTAATATCTGTGGCTGACTCGGTCAACAAAGCTTTGCTCGCGATAGTTTTGGGTTGACGGACTTCGACCTACTTTTTGAGGATTTGCCGCGTGCCCCTGTATCTCTACAACACCCTGACCCGTCAAAAGGAGGCGTTTAGCCCCATCCAGGCGTCCCAGGTGTCGATGTATACCTGCGGCGTGACGGTCTATGACCACTGCCATTTGGGCCACGCCCGCACCTACATCACCTGGGATCTGGTGCGTCGCTACTTGCTCTGGCGTGGCTATGGTGTGCGCTATGTGCAAAATTTTACGGATATTGACGACAAGATTGTCCGCCGCGCTCAGCAAGAAGGAACAACGATGGCGGCAGTGGCTGAACGCTACATTGCCACCTATTGCGAAGATATGGCGCGTTTACAGGTACTGCCGGCGGATGTTTATCCACGGGTGACGCAGTCGCTACCGGCCATTTTTCGGCTGATTCAAGACCTCGAAATCCGGCAGCACGCCTATCGCACGCCGGGTCAAGGGGGTGGTGAAGATGTTTACTTTGCCGTGCGCTCCTTTGCACCCTACGGTCAGTTGTCGGGGCGGCGTCTAGACGATTTGCAGGCGGGCGCCAGTGGTCGGGTTGAGGGTGAGGCCACGATCAAACGCGATCCCTTTGATTTTGCCCTTTGGAAGTCGGTAATGCCTGAGGATGAAGGGTTTGACTCGCCCTGGGGGCGGGGTCGGCCTGGCTGGCATATTGAGTGCTCGGCGATGGTGCGTGAAACCCTCGGTGATCGCATTGATATTCATACGGGCGGCGCTGATCTGATCTTTCCCCACCACGAGAACGAGTTAGCGCAGTCGGAGCCAGTGGTTGGTCGCCCGCTGGCCAAATACTGGCTCCATAACGGCTTTTTGAATATCAACGGCACCAAAATGTCGAAGTCGTTGGGCAATTTCACGACGATCCGAACCTTGCTCGAAACCTATGAGCCGCTGGCATTGCGGCTGTTTTTTTTGCAGACCCACTATCGCAGCCCAATTGATTTGAGTGATGACGGCTTGCAGGGGGCGGCTAATGGCTGGCAAACCCTGAAGCAGGCGATCGCGATCGCGAGTGAGTTACTCCACCTCGATCCGAGCCAGACTTATCAAGAGCAGTTTGCTGCGTGTCTGCAAAACCCGACCGGTACAACGGCCGTTTTGGCACAAGTCGTTGCCGCCATGGATGATGACTTTAATAGTCCCGGTGCCGTGGCAGTACTCTTTGAGCAGGCAAAAAACCTCATCAAGGCGCATAACCAGCGTACCCACGGCGCTGCGATTATCTTGAGCGACGCTGATTTCTATGAGTTGGCGCAAACCGTTTGGACGATCGCGACCGTGTTAGGGCTGGCCTGCACCCCTGACGATATACCAACCGCTGCCCCTAGCCTTGATGAACCGGCGATTGAAGCGCTTCTGGCGGCGCGTCAGGCGGCGCGTCAGGCTAAAGACTTTGCCAAAGCCGACACCATTCGGGCTGAACTACTGGCGGCGGGCATCACCGTCATTGATCAGGGAGGCGGTGCCAGTCGCTGGGTCCGTCACTAGCGGCGTGCTAGACTTGCCCCCAGGCTTGGGCTCGGGTTTGTGGTCAGACATCGCCTCTGGTTCTCTAGGCTTGCGCTTGGCCTCGTGCTGATCACAATCTTGGCTTGGCTGCGCCAATCACCCCAAGTCGCGGCCCAAAGCATTGATGAACTTGAGCAGCAGCGCCAGGGCATTCAGCGCCAGCTTGAAGATGCCCGTCAACAGGCGGAAAACCTGCGCCAACAGGAACAAGACGCTCAAGGCCAGCTCAACCGTATTCGCGAAAACATCAACGTCACGAATGCCCGCATTGAAGATAATCTTTATCGCCTAGACTTGGCCGAACGGGAAATGGAAGCCCTAGCGGTTCAACTGGAAGCCTCAGAGGCTCATTTGGTGCGGCAACAAGCCCAGGCAGGGGCGCGTTTACGCTATCTCCAGCAGCAGGGTCAAGAGCGTTGGTGGGCGGTGCTGCTCGATAGTCATGACTTTAATCAGTTTGCGGAGCGGCAGTATTTTTTGGCCCTGCTGTGGGATTCGGATCGCCAGCTCATTCGGGAGATTCAGGAAACGGCCCGCCGCATTGAGGCCGAGCGCTTTGCCCTCGAGGCGCAGCGTAACGAAATTGCCCTGATCAACCAAGAGCTGGCGACCCAGCGCGACCAACTGGAGGTACAGGCCAGCAGTGCTGCCGAGACCGTTGCCCGCATTGGCAGTGATCGGGCGGCCTTTGAAGCGGCGCAGCAACGCCTGGAGGCCGACTCGCAGCAACTCTCAAGCCTGATTCAAGACCTGATTGCCCGCCAAACTGTACCGGATGATCCGCCCCAGGGTACCGGTCAATTGATGATGCCGGTCAATGGCCCCGTCACCAGTCCCTTTGGCTGGCGGGTTCACCCGATCTATGGCACCTCCCGCCTCCATGCCGGTATTGATTTTGGTGTGGCAACGGGCACCACAGTCTATGCGGCCGATCGGGGCACTGTCATTTTTGCCGGTTGGTACGGTGGTTATGGCGTCACGGTGATTGTGAACCACGGTGGCGGTGTTACCACCCTCTATGCCCACAACAGTCAGATTCTGGTGGGTGAAGGCCAGACCGTTGAACGGGGCACCCCCGTTGCCGCCTCGGGTTCAACGGGGCTTTCGACGGGTCCCCACGTCCATTTTGAGGTGCGTATTAATGGTCAACCCGTTGATCCGGCAGGCTATTTTTAG
>CAZAGN010000114.1:0-5636 GCA_964484905.1 uncultured bacterium
GCAGATGTTTCCGCCGGGCCGATCACAACAACACGGTTACGTCCGGCGGCTTTGGCGGCATATAGAGCACGGTCAGCCTTGAGCAGCAGCGCTTCGGGTTGTGTTTCGGCATTGGGGATCATCCAAGCCACACCGGCACTGACTGTGAGGATACCGCCCAAGGGTGACTTTGTGTTGGGAATTTTCAACTCAGCCAGTAACTGCTGCATCCGCGTGGCCACCTCTGAGGCGCCTGCACCGTCAGTATTCGAAAGGACGAGGGCAAATTCTTCACCACCCAAGCGGGCAACTTGGTCGTTAGCGCGGCGGGTCACCTCTTGCAACACCCGTACCAAATCTTGTAGACAGCGATCCCCATCCAGATGACCGTAGGTGTCATTAAAGAGTTTGAAAAAGTCGATATCAATAATAACGATCGCGAGGGGTGCCTGCTCCCGCATCAGATGATTCCAGGTCGCCAGCAAATACTGATCAAAGCCGCGCCGGTTCGCTGCGCCGGTCAGCGGATCACACACAACCATCGCCTGCAGCGCCAAATTATCTGCCGCCAGTTGCCGTGCCTCCGCCATATACTGCTGCAGCTGTCGCGATCGCGAAATTCGACCCTGCACAATCGCCACATACTCCGACCATGGCAAATCAAGGGGCACATAATCCTCACCGCGCCGTCGCACATCGGCTTGGTCAGTGGGCTCAACCAAAAACAGCAGCGGTAAATTGGGGAACTGCTGCCGAATGAGGGCGGCGAGTTCCCAGCCACTGAAAGTCGGCAGATTCCAGGCAATTAAAATTAAATCAGGGCTGATGCTGGTCAGGGTTTCCAGAGTTTTCAGCGGCTCGCGCACCGTACTCACAATGATCCCGGCAGCCGTCAGCACCGTACGCCACTGATTGAGGCGTTCACCGTGGTGGTCAATCAGTAAGACATGACCCGCCAGTTGGCGCTCCATCGCCACCAAACGGCGCACATGATCTAAGACAGTCGCAGGATCAAGCGGCAGGCAGACCCGCCCACCCACCCGAATTGCCCGCAATTTCAGCAGAATGCTCGGGTCATCACTAAGAAAAATTACCGGCACCGACGGCTTCAGCGGCGTTAGCGCTTCAATGCTACTGCCATCACGAAAGGCTTCGGCAGCAATAATAATATCGGGTGCAAAGCTCGCTATCGCGACCCCAACATCCACCAAACTAGACTGCCAAGTGACGGTATGGCCAGCTTGCTCAAGGCGCGTCAGCAACGCATTAGCGCAGCCAACATCATCCGTGAGCAGCATTACTCGCGCTGGGTCATCACTACTTCGCTCTGACCAACCCATTAGCGTTATAGGTATGCGTGGATACACTTGGCATACCCCTAAGCTTAGCGATATTTTCGCGCTTGACAAACATCTCTCTATGCTAGAGGTGGCAGCGTTTTATGAAATGTGATGATTCCCCGTTCCGATTCTGTACTCCGTCACCTCATCGAAACACAGCAGGCTATTCCGGCCATCAAGCACATCCGGGCTGAATATGACCTCGTTCTGAAAGCTGCCCGCGATCTGTATCACGAGCTCAAGCAGGAGCTTCTCCCCCGCCCAACCCGAGCATCCCGGACAACACCTCTATGGCTGTGGGGTTTAGCGTTTGGAATTATAGTTATTTATTGGATTGCTAGATAACTAACTTAATGAAGATATTCTCAACAAATCTTTGACTATTGCTATATTAACAGGGTCGTATTGAGAGTGATGTCAGTTAGAACTCAGTGACTATGTGCATTTCCCTCAAGGCCTCTGCCATTTTTCTCCACCCATTGACTAAAGCATTCTCAAAAATACGGCATAGCCCCTGTAAGCATTTCCCCGTCAGAACAAACACTCCTAGAGACTTTACAAGGCAAGCGCGATGCAAAACCCAACAGAATCGACAGCCACGCTAACCGGTGTGTCCGAAACTCTAATGATTACCCTCTACGCGAGATATGCAGAGACACAGCGCCCTGACGCTATTCTCCGTGACCCCAAAGCCGTAGAGATTGTCGAGCAGGTTGATTACGATTTCAGTAAATATACTAAAGGGTGGGCATCCCAATTAGGATGTGTGCTCCGAGCAGAACTTTATGATCGTCTCACGAATCAATTCCTCCAAACTCACCCTCAAGCTCTCGTCATTAATCTTGGTGCGGGCTTATGCACCCGATTTTTCCGCATCGATAACAGTCAGGTGAACTGGTATGAAGTAGATTTTCCTAACGTAATGGCCTTAAAACGCAAATTGCTGCCCACAAGTGACCGCTATCATCTCATTTCTAGCTCCATTCTCGACCCTCAATGGCCCCAACATATCTCTAGGAGCCCTGGCCAGCCTGTTCTGGTTATTCTTGAAGGGGTCTCCATGTATCTAACTGCCTCCGAAAACCAGGCCTTAATGCAACTGATTCGAGATAACTTTGCCCCTGCAACAATGGCCTTTGATCTAATCAGCACAAAAATGGCCCAGAGTAGCAAACGCCATGACACTGTTTCTAAGACCACAGCCGAGTTTAAGTGGGGTCTTGATAATCCTCACGACTTGGAAGCGTTGCATCAAGGCATCACTATTCAAGAAACTATATACGCCCTGAAGGAGTTTATAAAGCATCCCCAGCGCCTACCTTGGTGGGCACGCTTGCTCCGACCTGTGATGGCAAAGCTATTTGCCAAATCTGTAGCTCTAATGATTATCCAAATAGACTAAAACATCTGGCATCGTGGTCATCTCAGAATAAGTGTGAGACATCTCCAAGCATCTTTAAGGTCATACTCTATGTCTGAGCTTCATGAGGAGCAGTAAACGGTAGAACTAAGGAAGCAATGAAGAGTTGTAGTGATGCAGGAAGAACCAGATAGCGCCAAGACGCCTTAATGGCCAGTGTCTTGAATGGGTAGAAGTGCTGCCACAGTTCGACTGCACTAACGACCGTGCCACGTTTGCCGGTGCGTGGTTTGTATTTGAGCAGCGTCGGGTCATAGTTGCCCGAGATAATATCGGCCTCAATAATGGCCGCCTGACAATTGGCGTGGGCACGGGCTAACGGACTGTCACGCATCCCTAGTGATATGCACACCTGTTTGCCCTGGTAGTACCACCGCAGCCGGATGCGGCCTGACTTCAGCACTTCGACAGAAATTTTCATGACTCAGAACTCCGTACGAAAAACGTACGAACTGAGGCCATCTATAGGGACTTAATGAACGTATTTAGAGCACGTTTGTGTCAATAAGCCGATGGACTCAGTTCGTGACTGAGTCCCTAAAATTCTTGCTGTGCTTAGGTTTCCTGCCTATGGGCGATACTGGATTCGAACCAGTGACCCCTTCCGTGTGAAGGAAGTGCGCTACCACTGTGCTAATCGCCCAATTGCCGCTTGCTTGGCTCTTTAATATAGCACCGCTGAGGGTGCTGCGTTCAACTCGATGTGATTAACCGGATGTTCTGCCAAGTTCGCTGAATCGGTTTTCAGAGACTAGTTTGCATTCTCAACGGGGGGCGGCGGCGCCGAACGACCAATAAAGTGGCGCACCATCAAGAAGCCCGTACCAAAGGAAATCGTCAGTAAAACAACGGCTGCAACCAACCACATCCACATCGGTGTGGATTGATCATCTTGCTGGTGACGCACTTTTTCGTAAAGGCTGTCGTACTGGGGTTGCTGGTCATAGGTGTCAGGGTGAGTATCTGACTGTCCCCTAGCAGGTGTTGGTGTCGTCCCCCACGTGGGCTGGGATTGCGGGGCTGGCGACTGAGGCTGACTGTGACGCAGATCTTGCCAGGCCTTAGGAGCTTCCTGCCATTGTGGTGTTGATTGGGGCAATGGCTGCGGTGGCTGAAGCGGTTGAACAGGGTAGGGGATAGGTTGGGCGATCTGTGGCTGAACGGTCTGTTTGGGTTGCGGGGTGGCTAGCGGGGCCTGGCGTTGACGCAGGTCACTCAAAAAGCTCAAATCTGAACGCTGATCCGCACGCGACTCGGGCTGGCTGGGTAGCGGTGGAACGGGTGTGAGGCTGGGTGCTAGGGGCTGAAGTGCTGGTGGGGTCAAGGGGGGCGCGGCTGGCAGTGGCTGGGTTGCGCCATATTGCTTACTTAGCTGAGCCAGGGTTGCAGCGAGCTGAGCATGACGTGCTTGTAAATCTTGGTGTTGACGCTTGAGCACTGCAAGTTCCTGTTCTGCCGTCGAACGCGGTAAGGGCACAACCTCAACCTGAGGGTCTGACCAACGGGGGCGCGAAACGGGGTTTGTCATGACATCAACCAAGGTAGATACGCTAGTGATAGGGTCGCAGGTTATGGATTAGCATACCCGCAACACTAAGGCTTGCAAAGACGTTGAGGCCGTATTTTTGCGGCGCGATGGCCTCTAGTCAATTGAAGACGATCGCGACTAGGGCTGTGCGGCGCTGGATGCTTGAGCTAGGTCCTGGAGTAGGGACAGGGCGGCTGTCAAGCTAGGCAGAACGGCGTAGGCACGGGCCGCAATGGTGGCTGTGGGTTGCTGAAGATCGGGAATCACAATCGTACGCAAGCCTGCGGCTAGGGCGGCTGTTGCCCCATTAACTGAATCTTCGAGGGCGATACAATCTGCGGGCTGAGCCTGAAAACTGGCTACGGCCTTGAGGTAGACATCAGAGGCAGGTTTGGTTTGGTCAACATCATCGGCTGTGAAAATGCGGTCGAAGCACTGCCACACACCAGCCGCTTTGAGGCTCAGTTCAGCTTCGGCCCGGCAACTGGCCGTCGCGATCGCGACCGGAATCTGAGCCGTCTTTAGCCATGCCAAAAGCGGCAGGACCCCTGGCCGTAGCTGAATTCCCTCGGCGGTCATGATGTCGTACCAGTAATGATCGCGGGCTGCGCGCAAGGCACTCAGATCGCACGCGGGGTAGAGTTTGGCCACCTCGCGATCGCAATCGGCATTACTGCGCCCCACAAAGGCTTGCTCGTAAATCGCATCACTGAACGCTAAACCCAGCGAGGCCGCCGCCCGCTGCCAGGCCCGCCGATAGACGGGCTCACTATCGACCGTCAAACCATCCAGGTCAAAAATTACGGCGGCAATCACCACAGGTTTGTTCCTACGCTGCTCCTTGAGCCTATCAGGATGACACCCAGTCCACAGATCAGAGCACACCATCACGACTCGCTAGGATAGTCAGTAACCCTAGCTCTCTTCGCGAGTTACCTCTATGCCTGACGCCACCCGCTGGGAAGCCCGCTATCAAACTGCTGATACCCCCTGGGATTTGCATGCTGTTGCGCCACCGTTTAGGGAACTCCTCAGCCGTAAGACTGCCCCACCCCTTGGTAATGTCATTGTTTTGGGCTGTGGACGTGGCTATGATGCCCGCCACTGGGCGGCTCAAGGGCATACTGTCACCGCTGTTGACTTTGCCCCCAGTGCAATTGCGGCGGCCCAAGCCTTAGACCCACAGCAACAGGTGCGCTGGCTTGTGAGTGATATTTTTGCGCTGGCTCCGACTTACACAGGCCAGTTTGATTATGTCGTCGAGCACACGTGCTTTTGCGCCCTCGAACCCGCTCTGCGTTCTGCTTATGCCCGCCTAGTTGCTGATTTGTTGGCACCGCAAGGTCAACTGATTGGCTTATTTTGGGCA
>CAZAGN010000115.1:0-5528 GCA_964484905.1 uncultured bacterium
CTTCTTCATTCTCAAACTTAATCAGACCTGCTGCGAAGGTTGAATTGGCTTGGGCATCCAAATCAACAATCAACACCCTATGCCCCATGTTGGCGAGGGCGGCAGCGAGGTTCGTGACGGTTGTGGTTTTGCCCACGCCGCCTTTGTTGTGATACACGGCAATCTTTTTCATGGTTCGTTCCTTGGGTTTGGGATCGGGACTAGGGGCAACGTCGCTACGGGTTTGGCGGCCTAGGTACTGGCGAATGGTGTCGATTGCACCCTCCACCTCGCGCCCACGACACTCAAACACCATGGCGAACTCGTTATCGGCCTGCCGCTGATAAATGCGCAGAAACTTACCGTTGCAGAGCATTCCACAATCGACTTGCACCGTATCGAGGTAGCGCCGCAGCTTCCGCACATGGTTATCTAGGCCGGTACTCGGACTTTTGGCTTCGATGACAATCTGAGAATTGGGGCCACCCAGACGAATACGCCGTTCCGGCCCCGGAAACAGCATAAAATCAAGGCGAATTTTCCCAACCGTCAGCTCTTGGCTCCAATCATTAGGGCCATAGCCCAGCGTCGGCAGCAGATAGCTGACAATAAACTTACTTTCAACCTCGGTTTCGTTCCGGCACGATTCGGGGTTGAAAAAATCCGTCATATCAGCGACCTGTCAGCCTTGCATGTTCTCAGCCATCACGCAACGCTAGCATGACAATAAACATTTGATAATCAGCAGAAATACTTATAAGTTCAACTTAGGCCCCAAGATAACAGGCAAAACTTAACCCAAGCATCATAAAAAAGCCCTGCACAGCGGCAAGGCTTAAAAGTATTGATGATGTCGATACTAAGCAACAGTCCAGCCACACGCTTGCAGAACAGATAATTTCAGTGCCCGACCCTAGCGGTTGATCTTCACCGACTGTTCGGCCCGATCCAGC
The DNA here is from genome assembly GCA_964484905.1 of uncultured bacterium. GTDB lineage: Bacteria > Cyanobacteriota > Cyanobacteriia > Thermostichales > PCC-7336 > CAZAGN01. The sequence continues at coordinate 933 of CAZAGN010000115.1, forward strand.
TCTGCCAACACACGGTCAATCTTTGCCTGAGAAATCGGACGGATGCGGCTCTTGCGGTAGTTCGAGGCAACGGTATTCATTACCGAGCGCAGGGTTGTGTAAGACACGCGGTTAGCAAACTTATTGATGCTGTAGCGAGAGGTGAACGCATCCATCACACTCAGCACTTCTTCCCGCATGGCCGCCGCCTCGGGGGCATCGGTCGGCGTCGCGATCGCCTGGCGAACTACCGAGACCACTGTTTCCACATCGCTGCGATAGTTACCGGTCAAAAGGTTCGTGCCAGGGGTACTCGAGCAACCAGCACTCACCAGAACAACCACCAAAAGAAGACCCGTTACCCAGGTTCTGCACCACGACCGAAGTGACTGCCACATAGGTTTACTATCCTCAAATATTAAAGTTCACCCCTCAGCATAAGAGATTGCGTTCGCATCCGATCCGGGCCTCCTTTACCTTCCTTTAGATCCGCCTAGACTGCCCGCAAAGGCCGTGATACCCAACAAGCGAGCGCTCATCGTGTCGCTTCGTGTGCGGGCCCAGCCGCCAGCAGAAACTATATTAACAACTGTAAAGTTATATGAATAGATGTCTAGCTGACAGTCGCAACAGGGGTGGCGAACCTGAGGCGAAGCAACGCTTTCGATACATTCCGTTATACTAGGAGCTAATATTCAGGTTGATGCACCTGGAAACGTCAAGTCCTTGCTTCCAGGCCAACCAAGCCCGGATAGTTAAGGTACTTTAACCAGGTTGGGACATCAACCTGTGGGCTAGGTGATGTAAGTCATGCTTGTCATGCTGTTGCTGCTTGAATCCAGAATCTCATGTCTATTGCTTCGCGGAAGCCAGCCAATGGATACGGGAGTATGTCAATGAGTCAGGCATTGCCTCGCTCACACACGATCACTGAAAAATATCTGGAGGACTGCACTCTATGGGATTGCCCTGGTACCGGGTGCACACAGTTGTCTTAAATGACCCCGGTCGCCTGATTTCGGTTCACCTTATGCACACCGCGCTGGTGGCAGGTTGGGCCGGATCTATGGCGTTATATGAAACTGCTATTTACGACCCAACTGACCCCATTTTGAACCCCATGTGGCGTCAAGGCATGTTTGTCATGCCCTTCATGGCCCGCTTGGGTGTCGAAAACTCTTGGAGTGGCTGGAATCTCTACGGTGAGTCCGTCATTGATGCGGGCTTCTGGAGCTTTGAAGGTGTGGCAACGGCTCACATCGTTCTTGCCGGTTTGCTGTTCCTAGCAGCCTGCTGGCACTGGGTGTATTGGGATCTTGAGCTTTTCCGTGACCCGCGCACGGGTGAGCCTGCCCTCGATTTGCCCAAAATGTTTGGTATTCACCTTTTCTTGTCGGGTCTCCTCTGCTTCGGCTTTGGGGCTTTCCACCTTACGGGGGTCTTTGGCCCCGGTATGTGGATCACCGATCCCTACGGTATTGGCGGCCATGTGCAGCCGGTCGCACCCGAATGGGGGCCCGGTGGCTTTAACCCCTTCAATCCGGGTGGTGTTGTTGCTCACCACATCGCAGCCGGGATCGTCGGTATTATTGCCGGTCTGTTCCACCTAACCGTACGGCCACCGCAGCGGCTGTACCGGGCTTTGCGGATGGGTAATATCGAAACGGTGCTCTCAAGCTCGATTGCGGCTGTGTTCTTTGCGGCATTTATCGTCGCGGGCACCATGTGGTACGGCAATGCCACCACCCCCATCGATTTGTTTGGTCCGACTCGTTATCAGTGGGATTCCAACTACTTCCAGCAAGAGATCAACCGCCGCGTCGAAACCAGCGTTGCCGACGGTATCAGCCGTAGTGAGGCCTATGGCTCGTTACCGCCCAAACTGCTGTTTTACGATTATGTCGGCAACAACCCCTCAAAAGGTGGTCTGTTCCGTGCAGGCCCCATGAACAAGGGTGATGGTCTGGCAACAGCTTGGTTGGGTCAGCCTGTGTTCTTTGATCGCGATGGTCGTGAACTCTCGGTTGAGCGTTTGCCCAACTTCTTCGAGAGTTTCCCGGTCATTCTGCGTGATCGAGACGGTGTCATTCGGGCGGACATTCCCTTCCGTCGGGCTGAGTCGAAATACAGCTTTGAGCAGCAGGGTGTTATAGTCAAGTTCTTTGGCGGTAAGCTCGATGGTCAAGAATTCACCGATCCGCCGGCTGTGAAGCGTTACGCCCGCAAGGCTCAGTTGGGTCAAGCCTACGAGTTTGACCGTGAAGCAACTGGCGCTGATGGCGTGTTCCGCACCAGTCCTCGGGGTTGGTTTACCTTCGGCCACGCTGTGTTTGCGTTGCTCTTCTTCTTTGGCCACATCTGGCACGGTGCCCGGACACTCTTCCGCGATGTCTTTGCAGGTATCGACCCTGATATCGATGAGGAGATGATCGAATTTGGCGCCTTCCAGAAACTGGGTGACAAAACCACCAAGAAGGAAGTTAACGTCTAGTTCCGTTTGTGGGGTGGGGTACGCTAGGAGTATGCCACCCGCTCACGTTTTTGAAGGAGTCCCCCCATGGAAGCGCTCGCTTACGTTTTTATTCTCTTTTTGACCGTTGGCCTTCTGTTTTTTGCGATTTTCTTCCGCGAAGCACCGAAGCTACCAACAGGTAAAAGTAGCGATAACAAGTAGCTCTCAACACACAAATCTCTTGATATTGCCTAGTCATTGCTAGGTGATGTTCAAGTCACGCGGCTGCTGCCTTCCTGGGTGGCAGCTTTTGTCTAGCCAGCGATTCCCCAGTGCAACCAGCCATAATGGGGACAGGAGGTCGTTATGCTGCAAATACTGTTCGCACTCTATCTGGCGATGACACTATGGCTCTATTTTAGCCGTGAGGTCATCCGCACAGATGTCAATTTTGTCTTGCAGCGCTTGTACGGCCAGTTCATGCGCACCTTGGGTGGCCTTCAAGATCAGTGGCAAAACCGCAAGTGTCGCCGCATTCGCTATTACGAAGATGAGGATGATGGCTATCGTGATCGTTATATTGACCGCCGCTAGCTCTACTTGCAGAGCTCTGCTTACGACCGAATACCCTGTCCTCTAACTTGGGGGATAGCCTGCAGCCGTCAGAGCTTCTCGCACAGCTAATTCAGAAGCCTGGGTTTGAATACTCACCTGCTTTGTTTTCGGCTCACCACTCACAACAGCCCCAGAATCCAGAGCCTGGATAGCCTTCGTGACATTAGCGACACAGGTTGCGCAGGCTAATTTGGGTATGTGCAGTTCCATTGTTTACCTCAATCTATTCTCTTTCTCAAGCTTGCAAGCCCCGGTCACTGATCTTGACCCTAGTTGCGCAGAATCTATCTCAAGTGCGGCGGATGAAGCGTGGCAGGTCAATGGGTGGCTCATCCCCCAAAGCAGGGGGTGGTTGGTTTGGTGAGGGCGTTTTCAACTCACTCTTCGCTGGCATGGGCTCATCATCACGCTCTAGGGCTTTCTTTAACCGCAAGATATGCAAGTTTTGGTCCTCAAGGCGCGCCTTCCAAAGATTAACCTCAGCGCTCAGGTTCTCGATCTGAGTTTGCTTCTGGGCAAGCTGGTGCGTCAGGTTGGTATTGTGCTGGGTAAGCGCCGTAATCTGGGCTTCTAGTTGATCGCGGTTGATCACCTCTTGCCGCAACCGTTGCACTTCATCCTCAATCTGCGCACCATAGGTCTGCCAGTGATCCCACTCCGCTTGTCGCGATCGCCAAAGGTCTGCTTCCTGTTGGAGCGCCGAAGAGCGTTGTGAAAGCTCACCATGTGCTCGCTCAAGCTCAGCAAAATTAACCTGATATGCAGCTAGGCGCTCTGATTGACGCTGCAATTGGGCCTGAGCTTGATTGAGCTGCTCACACAAACTTGCTTCCGCCGCCTGCCAACGCTGCAGTGCCTCAGTCTCAGTCTCAGCATAGCCGTCCAAACGTGCCTGGAGTGTCTCCCGACACCGCTCCCACTCAGCCTGTTGAGTCTCAAAAATACTATGGACATTCCGCAACTCGTTATCAAGCTCTGTAATTGATGTCCGGGCCAGAGACAGCTCAGCCTTAAAACGCTGTACCGATTCAGCTCGCTTTTGTGCTGTGGCTTGCCAGTCTAAAACATCTGCCTCAAGCTGCTGTTGTTTTAGCTCCAACTGCCGCCGTTCTTGGCTGAAGGCAAACTGCTGGTTTTCAAGCTCGGCCTGTAAGGTCTCGATAGTCTCCCGTTGCCGCTCTGTCAACGTGTTGCGAATAACTATCTGATTCTCCAGTTCCGCAATGCGCGCCTGCGCCTCTCTTTGAGTCTCGAGTAAAGCCGCCTGCAACTGCATCACCTGCTCTTTGAGGCCAGCTACCTGCTCTTGGTGTGAACGCGACGACTCAGTCATAAGGTAATAGCACTGACGAAAAAAGCAACCTGAGCAGAATCTAACATCTAATACTCAGCAGTATAGACAAACCTTATCATTTGCTCAACGATTACATAGTGGCCACCACAGCTTTATAAGTCAAAGGTTTCATCTTCTGACTGCTGCTTGTGTCGATGTACTTGAACATTAAGACCTAGGCTAAGGGAGCTTTCACTGTCTCTTTACCTAATCTCTA
>CAZAGN010000116.1:0-5425 GCA_964484905.1 uncultured bacterium
TGGGGATGGTTTTACCGACAAAATCGGGGTGGATCGGCAGTTCGCGGTGGCCTCGATCGATCAACACAGCCAAGCGTACGAGATGCGGGCGGCCAAATTCGCGTAGGGCAGCCAAAGCGGCTTGGATTGTGCGGCCACTGTAGATAACGTCATCGACCAAGACAACGACCTGATCGCTAATATCGGCAGGGATCTCGCTGGGTTGGGGTGTGCGCAGATTAAGGCGGTGGAGATCATCGCGGTAAAAAGTAATATCGAGAGCACCGACGGGGGGCGTATGGCCTTCGATGCGGGCAATGTAGGTGGCAAGGCGTTGGGCGAGGGGGACACCTCGGGTGCGAATGCCAACCAAGACAACGTTGGTGGGGTGATGTTCGACAATTTCGGAGGCGAGGCGAGTGAGGACGCGGCGCATCTCATCAACATCTAAGATTTCGACGATCGGTTCGGGCATCGCGGTCGCTCGACAACTCGCTCTATCTTAGAAGGATGCCTATTGATCCTGAACATCTGCTTGACTGCGCCCGCCGTTCGGGTGCGGTGGCTGTCGAAGTACACAGCCTCGACAGCACAACTCAAACTGTGACCTTTGAAGCGAATGCCCCAAAGCAAATCGAGGCGACCCAAAGCCAGGGTGTGGCGGTACGTCTCTGGACATCAGATACGGAGGCCGGTGTGGCGGTGGCCTACGGTTCGATCGAGCCCCAGACCCTCGTCGATAAGGCTTGGGCGATGGCGACTCCTAGCGATCCGCCGTTGCTGAATGGTGCGCCGCCGCCCCAGTGGGACTATGCCGCGCCGACGGTCGTGACCGCAGATTTGGTGAGTTGGGGCAAGGAGACGACCGCGAGCATCCTCGATCAGTTCCCGGAGGTGTTGTGCGAGGGCAGTTGGTCGCAAAGCCAAGCGCAGGTGCGGTTGCTAAACAGTGCTGGCTTGGATTATGACCGCGCTGATTGGGACGTGGGTGGTGGTGTGCAAGCTACTTGGGTGCGGGGTGATGACTTGCTCGCGATCGCGATCGATCAAGACTGGGCACCACGGGGCGATACTTTTCAGGCTAGCTACTTAATCGAGCCCGTTGTGCAGGAGCTCTGCCGCCGCTTGCACTGGGCCAGCCGTGCCGCCGCCACACCTACGGGTCAAGTGCCCGTTATTCTGCTGCCCAAGGTGGCCAGCTTGGTTTGGGATACAGCCGCTGTTGCCCTTAATGGCCGCCAGGTCTTGCTGGGGGCATCGCCGTGGCAGTTGGGCCAGTCTGTGATGGCTCAGCACTTGAGCCTGGTGCAAGATCCCCAACAAGGCTATGACGGTGTGCCCGCCGACGATGAAGGCACACCCACCCAAGCCGCTGCCCTAATTGAGGCCGGTGTGGTTAAGCATTTTTATGGTGATCGTCAGGTTGCGCAAGCCTTGGGCCAGCCCGCCTTGGGCAATGGCTTTCGGGGGCGCTTGGGCAGTCCGGCCACACCGGGCTTATTTAATGTGATTGCACCGGCTCCAAGCCTCGATTTTGCGGCTCTGTTGCAATCGCTTGAGTGTGGCATTATCGTCGATCAGGTGTTGGGCGATGCCGACTCACTCTCGGGTGATTTTGCCGTGAATGTCGATGTTGGCTATCGCGTCGAGAAAGGCGAGATTGTTGGGCGCATTAAAGACACCCTTATTACGGGCAACGCCTACGACATTCTCAAAGGCGATCTCGTCTTAGGCGCGGCTGGCCCGGATGCCGAGCGCGAATGGGATGGCCTCTTTTACACCCCCGCGTTGCGGATTCCGCAGCTCAGCGTTGCCAGCGATTCTGAGCTAAGCTAAGGGTAATGTTAAGCAAAGTAAAGGGCGGCCCGTGGTTGCTAACGTCACCATGAGTAACCCGCTAACACCCCTTTGGCACGCCAGCCCGACCGAGCCCCTACCCCTGCCCCCCGCCTGGCGCTTACTGCTACTTAATGACGGGTTTACGACCCGCAATTTGCAAATTATCTGCAACAGCCCGATTACCGCGACCGTTCTGGGCCGTGACCCGAGCCTTGTCGCCCCCCCGTCTGCCCAAAAACTGTCTGCCCCGCTGATTCAGCGTCAGGTGGTGTTGCACAATGCTGCCCAAGAACCGCTGATGGTAGGAATATCGTGGTGGAATCAAAGCCAAGCGAAGCACTATCTCGATGAACGCCCGCTCGGAACGCGCCTCCGTGAAGATCAGCAAGAGCTGTTTCGGGAGTTGCAGGCGGTATATCTCGGCACCAGCGAGCGTATAGCCAACCTCCTCGGTCAGCCTGGCCCGTTTTGGGGGCGGCACTATATGCTTTGGGCCAATCAAAAACCCCTAACCCTGATCTACGAAGTTTTCTCGCCCCGATTAGAGCATTACCTGGGGGCGGCACAGCTCAGCGATTCCAAACTCTGAAATCTAGTTAACGTTCTCTCTCAGCCTCTCTCAACCCAGCACAGGTTCGCGGTGAATGGCGTGGGGCTTGCCCCAGATCACGGTTTCGTGTTTGTAGACCACCATGCCCGGTTGAGCGCCTTTGAGTTTGTAAACCGATTTTGGCCGGGTATAAATCACAGGGACTTGCTCGCTATGACGGCCTTTGCTGTAGTGGGCGGCAAAATCAGCAGCGGCTTGAAGATCTTCAGCAGCAGCGACAGCACCGGGCGGTAGACGCAACAGCACATGGCTGCCGGGAATTTCTTGGGCATGAAACCACCAGTCGGAGGGCTGCGCCAGCTTGAAGGTCAGCAGTTCGTTTTGGCGGTTGTTGCGACCTACCCAAATTTCATAACCATTGGGACTGCTAAAGCTGCGGTAGCTGGCGGCAGTTGGTGTCTGGCTTGTGGTTGGGCTGGGTTGCACCTCTTGCTTAATTTCGCTGAGGGCTTCGCGATCGCCCGCTTGGTTCGGATCAAGCTGCTCAATTGCCGCCAGTACCCCTTCGGTGTAGGCATAGTCTGCTTGGGCGGCTTGCCAGAGTGGTTCGACAGCTTGGCGGGCGCGGCGGGCTTTGCGGTGCTGTTTGTAATAGGCTTGGGCGTTCGCGATCGCGTTCTTTTCAGGGTCTAAACGAATCGCGATCGGGGTATCACGCTCAAAATCCCCCAACGTAATTTGGCTCAGCCCGGGTTCCCAGGCTTCAAGGTTGGCCATCAACAGATCGGCGGCCTGCTTGGCGGTCTCGGCCTGATCAGCTTGGTCGAGCATCCCCTGAAAATCATTGAGACGCTGCTGCAACTTGCTCAGGCGTGCGGTCAAGGTTTGGCTCAGGGCGTGTTGGTCGCGCTGGGCAAAGAGACGCGCAGCGTATTCGCCGTAGTAATCAGCCAATAAGGTATGTAAATCAACTGCCGGATCGCGGTTCGTATCGCCGTAGAGCAAGTCATAGCCCTGGGGGGTGCGCTGGGGGGCAAACTGCCGTGTTTCGAGGCGGTCTAGCCACTGTTGCCACGCCTCAAACAGAGCCAGCCAGCTCGCTTCAGACGCATCCCAGCCCACTTGCTGCTGCCAAGTCTGCACCAGGCTTCGACTGACACCGCGATATAAGCGCACCAGCTGACTCGGGTCTGGCCCGACTCGCGATCGCCACTCGGCATAGGTTTCGCTCCGGCTCGCGATCGTCTGGGTCAGGGGCGGCGGCAATTCATAGGTCAAGCCCAGTTGTAAGGGGCGCACCCGCGATTGCCGATCGCTAACTCCCTTACCAACACCGACAATCCAGTTATCGGCATCAACCAGCACTAAATTGCTATGCTTACCCATCACCTCTAAATACAGCCGCCACTGAATCAGTTCACCCGGACGACTAGCGAACTCCAGCACCAGTACCCGCTCCCAGGGGTCGGGTTGCTGAATCGCCACTAAAGCCAACCCCTTGAGGCGTAGGAGTAATTGCTGAAATTGAAAGACCTCCCGCGACATCGCGACCTGCTCGGACAGATGCAGCCGCGCTGCCTGAGGATGCCAGCACAGGGTCAGCCATTCACGCGAGTTGAGGGTGCGCAGACTGAGATGCACCGTACTCAAATCGGTTTGCACCACGTTATCGATCCGCGCTGGCAACCAGTGGGCGACCACATCATTATAGACAGCGACCAGTGTTGTCAGGTCAAAGGGTTGCACGGCAGAGTAGGGAGGAGACTTCCGTTCTTAGCTTAATCGTTGATGTAAGGCGGCACCGTGAAAACGCCACTGAGCCCAGAACTGTATGCCTACATCCAGCGCTGGGGTCTGCGCGAACACCCCCTCCTGCAACAGTTACGCCAGGAAACCGCCCAACACCCCCAAGCGCGGATGCAAACTCCGCCCGAGCAGGCGCAACTGCTGGCCTTGCTGCTGCGACTTATCGGTGCAACCCAAGTCCTCGAAATTGGTGTGTTTCAGGGCTACAGCTCCCTTGCCATGGCCCTAGCGTTGCCACCCACAGGTCGCCTTGTTGCCTGCGATCTTCAGCCTGTGCCCGTCGCAGAGCGCTATTGGCAAGCGGCAAGGGTTCGCGACCGGATCGAATTTCGCCAAGGGCCAGCTCTTGAAACCCTGAGCGATATTGCGCCGCATACCTTTGATCTGGCCTATATCGACGCTGATAAGCGTGCTATGCCCACGTATTACGAGCGCTGCCTCAGCTGGGTGCGTCCAGGCGGCTTGGTCGCGATCGATAATACACTCTGGTCAGGGCGTGTTTTGGATACCGACAGCCACGATCCACGGACACAAGCCATCCAAGCCCTTAATCAAACCATTTATGCCGACACCGGTGTTGATATGCTGCTGCTACCGCTTGCCGACGGCTTGACCCTCGTGCGCGTACGGGGCTGAGCCTGCCTATTCGTTGCAATCCTCTGGTCGCGTACTGGCATCACAGTACAAACTCCACCAAGGATTGAAGGTTTCAGGATCTTCTTCGAGAGTGCTACTGGCTAAAAGCGCTTCAAAGCTGCTGGCGGCGTCTCCGTAACGCATGTGCATATGAACGGGCTCGCCATGGGGGGAGCGTAGCGCGACATATTTAAATGCCTGGCACTCTTCTTGGTCAGCGGTCCGCAGTTCAAACAAATCCCAGATCGAGCCTAAAGATCGTTCAGGGTAGAAGAACGGATCGCCCGCTGCGCCACGATAAACATAACGGCAGCCTTCCGCAATGGGCTGAGTCCCCTCGACATCTGCATAAAAAGAAAAGAACTCCATCTGCTCAAACACCACACGCCCCGGATTGCGCGGGTCATTGACGCTGCTCTCCTCACCGCCCAGAATAAAAGCGCCATCAACACCCAGGTAGGACACTTTGTGAGCATTAGGCGAAATGATTTGGGGTTCTGCAGCACGAGCGACTGAGATAGTCCAGCTTAAGGTGGCAGCTAAGGCAGTGACTACAATTTTTTGGATCATAAATTCTTCGACTTCTTGAAGACTGCTCACACAGATTAGAAACCT
>CAZAGN010000117.1:0-1444 GCA_964484905.1 uncultured bacterium
ACCCCGATACACCCTGGGTTTTGCATCATCAACGCCAGAGCCCTAGCCAGTGGACATTGACGGAATATCGTGATCTGAAGGACAGCCTAAGCCTGTGCGGCGTCACGCTGGTGCTGGCAGATGTGTACGAGGGAAGCTCGATGAGTCTGTGAGCCTAGCCGCTGTCCTAGAACTAAGTTGCCTTGAAGGAGTTCCCAAGGAATTCAAGCTGAGTAAAGTATCTCAATGGCTATCTGGCAGAGCAGCACTACTCCCTGCCCCTCACATAAAAATCCTGGCAAGATCACAGAGTGTCCTAAAGTGGTGATTGGGCACAGTGATAAAGCTGGATTAACGATCGCGATGGGGCAGTGGCATTTCGGGGTGGTGGTGGCCGTGGGTTGCTGGTTGGGCGCACTCCCCGGCGCTGCTGTCGTCATTTTAGATAGCACTTGGGCCGAAGAGGGTGGTACTGCCGACAATCCGACGGCGGGCTTTGGGGCACATATTGAACTGGCCAATCAACCCCAGTTTGCGGCGACGATCGCGATGTCGGGTGATGGCAAAACTGTGGGTGAGTGCGCCGGTGTCTGGCTTGGTAACGACCGTCGGCGCGGCTATGTTCTGACGGCGGCTCACTGTTTTGATGATGGCTATGGCAGCAGCAGCTACTTCTATCACACCAGCACGGGCGCTGTCATGACTGGCTACGATTTAGCGATTCATCCACGCTATATCGATGTTGGCGAAACACCGGGCTATGACCTCGCGATCGTGACCCTCAATCAGCCTGTACGCGGACTAGCCGCCGCCGTCCTCTATGCCGGTGCAGACGAGTACGAGCAAGTTGTGACCTTTGTGGGCTATGGCATTCGCGGCATTGCCTCGGTGGGGGAAGACATCAACTATCACGATGGTCTGCCGACCAAAGCGGCGGCGCAGGGGTTTATCGATCAGTTAGTCGAATCACGGGAAGAAGGCGACTATTTTGGGATCTTTTTGCCGCGCGAAAATGGCTCGCTGCGCAACCCTAACGGCGGGCCTCGTCGCCCGATCACCCGTTTTGCCGGCTTGTTGGGTGTGGGTGATAGTGGCGGGCCAGCTTTTATTGAGACAACGGCTGGTTGGGTCGTCGCCGGAATCAACTCCAGCGGCAGTGGCGTTGCCCAGTATGGCGATATGTCCTGGTTTGTCCGGGTTGCCGCCGCTCAGAGTTGGATTGAGTTGGTGTTTGCGGGGGCGCAGTTTTGGCCTAGCGCTCCAGCCGTAAAGTCGATTCAGTCAGGTGGGTAAAGGTGTCATCGTGGCTGATCACAAAAAGCTGGGAAAAGGAACGAATTTGACCGATGGCTTCGGCCAGGCGCTGCCGCCGTGCCATATCCATATTGGTCGTCGGCTCATCAAAAAAGGCGACATCAAAGCTGGCGAGGGTTCGTAGCAGCGCCAACCGGACAGCCAAGGCAGC
>CAZAGN010000117.1:1544-3592 GCA_964484905.1 uncultured bacterium
GCTTCGTAGTTGGTGATCTGCACCCCAAGGCGGGTTTGCCGATCGCGACCCTCTTGGCGCTCGCCTAGCAAGGCTTGGTGCTGCTCGGGGTCGTAGTTAATGGCGGCCTGTTCGGTCGCAAGGCGATCCTGTTCGGCACTGTGGTGCTGGCGGGTCTGCTGCTGCGCTTGCTGCTGGGCTTGGAGTTCGCCGAGTTGGGCCGCTTGGGGTTGATAGCGCAAATAGGCTTCGTAGGCGGGGCGGTGCTGCTCGCGCTGTTGCTGCTGGGTTTGCCGATCGCGATCAAGGCTGGCGGTGGCTTCTAGTTGCGCTTCCAGGGTCGCGATCTGGGTGTGCAGAGTGGCCTCACTCTGCCGGATCGTCGCCAAATCAACTTCCCACTGGGTTTGTTGGTGCAGTTGCTGCTCAATCTGCTGCTGCTGTTGGCGCGGATTGCCGAGGGTTTTGAGGGCTTGGGCCAACTCCGTTTGATAGGCCTGGATTGCCCGCAGGCTGCCATGCTCGGCTTCGATCTGGGCAATGGTGTGCTGCCACTGTTGCATTTTGGCGGCCAGTGCTTGGGCTTTGGTTTGGGCCTGCTGACGCTGCTCCTCGCGGTCGGGCAAGGTCGCCACCAACGGACTCAGTTGCAGGTATTGTTCGTAGGCGGCTTGGTTGGCGGTCTGCTGCTGCTCTTGGCGTTGAATCAAGAGCGGCAAATCGGCCGATTCGGCCAGTTCGGTTTCGAGGTGCGCCAGTTCGGCCTCCAGGGGGCTGAGGTCGGCGGGTTGGACGGCACCGAGACGGGCGTATTCCTCTTGCAAAAGAGTCTGGCGGGCAAGCGGATCGCCCAGGCGTTGGCGCTGCTGTTCGAGGGCTTTGAGATCGACCGGCTCAGCTTGATCCAGCTTCGCGATCGCGATCTGTAAATGGGCCGCCTCTCGTTCGAGAGATTGCACAGCTTCAGCGAGCGGTTCGAGGGGTTGCGCTTGCAAAGCATAGGCGTGTTGCAACTGCTGCTGCAGGCGTTCGATCTCATCTGTGGGCAGGGGTTGCAGGCGCTGGCGCAGGGCTTGAAGCTGGCCTAGCAATGCCTGGGGTAGCGTCACACCCTGCTCAAAGAGGGGTTGCAGGTGGGGCCACAGTTGACTGTAATGCTGCTGACAATACTGACTCATCTGCTGCACGTGCTCGTGGTAGAGCGCGGTCTGCTCCTGCCCCGTCGTCAGCAAATCATCCAGTTCGTGGCTGAGGCTTGAAATCGCGATCGCCTGGGCCTGCTGGGTTTGGGCCGCTTGCAGGTATGCTTCAAGGTGAGGAATTTTCTCGACCAGATCGTGCTGGCGCTGGCGCTGCTGCCATTGGCGTTGGCGTTCGGGCAGCTCGGTCTGCACTTGACGCAGACGTTGGCTAAGGCTGTCGCGCTCCAGTTGCTGCTGTTGCCATGTGATCTGGGCCGCTTGAGCCGCTTGCCATTGGCTTTCCCAACGCCGTAAGGCTTCAACCTGAGGGGCCAGTTGCTCTAGGGTTGCTTCAATATCGTGCCGCCGCCGTAGAGCCTGCTGTGCCTCGGCTTGTTGCAACTGCTGCTGATGCAGGCGCGTTTGCAGGCGTTGCTGCTCGCGTACGAGGGTCTGGCGTTGCTCAAGGCGTTGCCGCAATGAGCTGAGGGCTGCCGTAGCGGCGGTATAGGCTTGGTGAGCTGGGGCTAGGGTTTGCTGCTGCTGCCGAGCGGCGCGGGCGTCGGCGACGAACGCCTCAGCTTGGGCAACGGTCTCGGTTTGGGCCGCAAGCTTGGTTTGCTGAATCGCCAGCTCGTTGTGCAGCTCCTGCAACTGCGCCGCGAGATCAACCAGTTGGGCTTGCTCAGTTTCTAATTCTTGCTGCTGCTGGATTTGGGCCGCGAGGCTGGGTAGTTGGGCGGCGAGGGTCGCAAGCTGACTTAGCTTCTCTTGCAATCGATCGCGATCGTGCCCCAGTTGCTGGGCTTGGCTTTGCAGAGCCTGACGCTCGCTCAGGTGCTGCTGGCGGGTTTGCCAGTGCTGCTCGAGGGTGGCCAGGGTTGCTTC
>CAZAGN010000117.1:3692-5379 GCA_964484905.1 uncultured bacterium
TTCACAAATAGCGAAGTTAAATCCTCACCGGCTGGAATGCCTAAATGCTGCCGTAACCACTGCTGGACATCGCCCTTCCTGGCGGGCTCTAGGCGCACATTCAACTCCGCATCGTACAAACGGTAGCCCGTCGCCGTGCTGCGCGTTACCGCGTAGGTACGCCCTTCCAGTACCGATACCAGCGATACCGTCACCTCGCCACTGGTCGCGCCCTCACTAATTAGCTCTTCCTGGTTGCTGCTGGCGCAATAGTCAAACAAGACCCAAGCAATTGCTTGCAAAATAGAGGACTTTCCGGCGCCATTTTCACCACAAATCGCATTAGTACCCGCCTGAAACTCAAAAAAACGATCGCGATGGATCTTAAAGTTCTTCAAATGCACATTTAAAATTCGCATCGCCTAATCACCTGCCAACAATTCCGCTTCAATCAGGGCATACAACTCCGCTTCCGTCACCTGCTCGGCTAAGCGCCCTTTGACATCCAGCACTAGGTGCGACAACGGTTCGCTCCGCCGTCGATAGTGGGCATGGCTGGCCAATAAATCGCGAAACACCTCCAACTCCAGTTGGCTGCGCTGTACCTGCTCGGTCGCCGTCAAGGCGCGGCTGTAATCCACCGAATCGGCCTCCAGTTTCAGGAGCACCACCAAGGCCCCCGTCAGGCTCTGGATCTGCTGCTGCAGTGCCTTTACATCTAGCTCATAGCGAGCAAAGCCCAACTCACCCGTAATTTTCAGCTCAAGCAAGACCCGTTCTGCCGGATCGAGTGCCTGAGCCCTAACCTGCGCAAGAACGCCAGCCTGGACAGCCTCCACCGGTTCGGCTGCCTTTGCTTTGTAGGCCAAGCGCACCGCCGCCCGTTGCTGATAATCCTGCACTAACTCGGCGCGTATCGTTTTATCGGCGGCAATCTCAACGAGGTAGGCACCCCGCTCGATCTCAACCTCGGCCATGCTGTTGGCACAAATCGAGCCCGGATTAAACACCCAACCTTCAACGCAATAGGCTTTGTGAATATGCCCCAGCGCCAGATAATCGACGCCTGCCTCTCGCAACGGCAGTAAATCGGTGTAGCGCAGTGCCCCTGCATACCGGGCAATCTGCCCCTCCAGGCCATGATGAAACAGCATCACTACTGGGTCGGTGGTTGGCGGTAGAGCTTCGATCGCGATCGCCAGTTGCCGAATTGCGGCGGGTGCTGAGGCGCCATACCACCGCGAACCCAGCAGGCGCACGCCACAGGGCAAATCGAGATAGCCACCGCGCCCCTCTGTCCACAGCGGCAAGCTCAAGCCCGCCTCACTCGACTCCGGCTCTAGTAAATACAGATAGCCTTGCTCGCAGAGATAACGCAGCCAGCTTGTCTTGACACCATAGGGACGATTATCGTGATTGCCCTCGATCGCGACCACCGGAATCCCCGCCTCTTTCAGCAACTCCAGCGCCAGCTGCGCTTGATTGAGGATGTTCGGCATAATCGTCTGGTGCTCGAACAAATCACCCGCAATCACCACACAATCAACCTGCGCCTGCACTCCATACCGCCAGAGCACATCGTAAAACGACTCAAAAAAATCGCGTGTCCGCTCAGGGTTGTCGTAGCGATCAAAGCCCAGATGGACATCCGCTACATGCAAAAACCGCACCACCGCGCTCACCCCTGTCACTGCCCCCTAGGATAGCG
>CAZAGN010000118.1:0-5199 GCA_964484905.1 uncultured bacterium
CATGAGACGGTATGTGTTTGGACTTTTGTGCGGCCTCGCCCTCGCAGGGTGCCAAGATGGAGGTGTACCAACAGCTATGGGACCAGGGTCACCGATCGCGATGACACGACTCGGTGAAGGTCAGATGACAGCGCCTTTATTCCAAAACTTCTCCTTTGGTTTTGCCCACCTCCAAGAAAACCCGTTTCCCTTGGGGGCAGGGCCAGCCAGTGCTCAGTTCGCCAGTGGCCCTTGGGTGTTGACCCATTGGGAAAATGGCTTTCATTCGACTTGGCTTGATACCTTTAAGCCTGGCGGTAGCAATGCTAGCACCGTACCCTACGTCTATTTTTATCTCGTGGGTGGCTTAGCAAGAGCCGAGCTGGGCCTGCAAGATTGCAACGTTGGCACACCCAACCTGTGTCAAAATGGTGCCAACTATCTGCGCCAAAATCGGGCTTTCATCACGCAGCGCTACCGTGATGTTGCCAGCCAAATCGCCAGTGAATGGGGCACTCAAGCGCCGATTCTCATTCACCTCGAGCCAGACTTTTTTCAGTACGCCCAGACCTTTAATACACAGCAGCAAGACCCTCTGAGCTTGAGCGAAGCCCAAGCCATTATGAATGAGTGGATTGCCGCGATTAAGACAACGCTGCCCAACGCCCATATTGTCTTGGATGTTAGTCCGTGGAACCCTGATCTGAGCGCTTGGTTTAGCGGTATGAACCTCAGCCAAGTCAGCTATATCGGCTTGGTCGGTAAGACCTTTCCGGCTAACAACAGCGTCATTGATGCCAATCGCTACAGTGATATGTTTGCGGCCACGGGTAAACAAATTATTGTCAATACAACCTACGGTGCAGGTGGTTTTTCGGCAGGGTATCAGTATGCCTGGGATAACCGAGCCAACCTCGAGGCGGTAGCGGCAGCAGGCGTGATCGCAGTCATTCAACCCCCGCAACCAACAGCCCATTTTGAGCCGGTAATTCAGTCGTACATCACGAATCCGGTGGGTGGTAGCGCTCCAACACCGAGTCCATCGCCGAGTCCAACGGTTAGTCCAACCCCTGTACCCACGCCAACACCTGTGCCTACAGTAACGCCTACGCCAGTAACGACCGTACCACCAGCGGCAGATCAGTCCTTGAGTGTTATTTTCCGGACGGATAACCAATGGAATGGGGGCTATTGCGGCGTTTTTGAAATTACGGCTCTGGCTAGCGTCAGCGATTGGACACTGCAATTTAGTCTGCCCGCCGGTAGCCTGAGTTCGAGCTGGAGCGGCCAGTTTCAAGTCGTTGGCAGTAGCGTCAGCGTGACACCTCTGGCCTGGAACCGCCAATTAGCAACGGGTCAGAAAACTGAGGTCGGGATCTGCGCTGACGGTGCGACCCAGCCAGCGAGTCTGGCCATTACGGCTGGTTCAGCCCCTGCACCGACAGCAACGCCAACACCTGTACCCACAGCGACGCCTACGCCCGTACCGACACCGACACCTGTACCTACGGCAACGCCTACGCCCGTACCCACACCGACACCTGTACCCACAGCAACACCCACGCCCGTACCGACACCAACCCCTGTGCCTACAGCAACGCCCACGCCCGCACCGACACCGACACCTGCACCTACAGCAACACCGACGCCCGCACCCACAGCTACACCTGCACCTACAGCAACACCGACGCCCGCACCCACAGCTACACCTGCACCTACGGGGCAGCTTTCGGCAACGTTTGCGACCCAAAGCCAATGGCAGAACGGCTATTGCGGCGCTTTTACCGTCCGTAACACCAGCACAGCACCTATCAGCGGCTGGCAACTACGCTTTGGCCTCAATGAAGCCACGATTAGCTCGAGTTGGAATGGCCAATTCTCGCGATCGGGCAACCAAGTGACAGTGAGCCCAATTGGCTGGAATAGCACGATTGGGCCAGGGCAGGCGATTGAGGTTGGCTATTGCGCCAGTGTCGGCAGCTTTAACACCAGCCAACTGCCGCAGTCGGTCACGCTTCAGTAACGCTTACATTAGTGGCGTTCAGACCAGCAGCGCTCAGACCAGTAGCACTCAAACAGCCTGACGATAGGCCAAAAGAGCCGTTCCATAGGCGGCAGAGTGTGAACGCGCTTGTTGCACCGGCACACCCAGCAGTCGCGTTCGGATTGCCGTCCAGGCTGGGTTTTGGGCACCGCCGCCCAGACTCCATACCCGTGTCAGGGTTGGCGCACCCAGCGCGGCTAAGCGCTGATAGCCTGCGGCTTCGGTGTGGGCGATGCTTTCGAGCAAGCCATGTAAGAAATCAAGATCACTGGCGGGGCGGGGCTCTAGGCAGGGCAACAGATCAGGGTCATTAACGGGAAAACGTTCGCCTGGCTTGAGGAGAGGCACATAGCGGAAGGGGCTGGGCTGGCGGGGGTCAAGCTGCTGGCTTAGGCTTGCGAGTTGGGCGGGGTTAAAAAAGTGGGCAAGGACAGCGCCACCTGTGTTTGAGGCACCTCCCCCAAGCCAAAGATCGCCGTAGCGGTGGCTGTAGATGCCAGCATTGCTGTCGGTTAGGGGCTGATCGCTAAGGAGTTTGAGGGCGAGAGTCGAGCCAAGAGAGGTGACACCCTCGCCTCGCGATCGCGACCCCGTGGCTATAAAGGCGGCCAGGCTATCGGTCGTGCCTGCACACACCAGACAGCGAGGATTGAGGCCCAGGGCTTGGGCGATCTCGGGCCGCAGTCGATCTATGGGTGTGCCGGGGGCAACAATTTGCGGCGCGAGCGGCTGTAGTCGGGCCGGAAACCAGGCTGGATAGATACAGGTTTGGGGATCGATACCGAGCTTGAGCGCATTGTGATAATCGGAAGTGCCCCACTGGCCATGCAGTTGGGCTGCGAGCCAATCGGCTTGGTGCAGCAGATAGTGGGCGGTGGACCATTCGGGTTGCTGGACAAACCAGAGCGCTTTGGCAAGGGTTGAGGTGGCACTGCGAACGACATGCTCGAGCGGTACATCCGCCGTAGCCAGATATGTTTGGAGCACCTGTTGACCGCGACCATCGTTGTACATCAGCGGTGCTAGCAGGGGGTGCCCCGCCGCATCACACAACAGCAAGGTGCCCGAAGTGCCATCGATCGCGATCGCCTGAAGCCCTGCACGTATGGCTATGGGTAAATCTCTCAAACAATCAAAAAGCGCCTGCTGCCAAAGCTTTGGCTCAGACGCACGATCCGGTGAAAATGGGTATGCTTTTTCAAAAATAGGGCTTAAGGCTTCATCAATGGCACAGCACCGCATCCCTGAGGTACCGCAGTCAAAACCAAGCCAGAAGGCCATTACTAAGTTCTGGGCACTTTAGAACATGATGTCGTCGTCTGTACGGCCCCAAATGCCCCAAATCATGGCACCAATCAAGGCGGTGTAAACCCATATCATCGGCGAGAAACTAGACATGAATGATTACAGGGTGTTATACATCTCTAATTATTGTGACAAAACATAACACTGTCAAGTTAGTATCCTTCACAGGTAACACTCCGTTCATGCGCCATGTTCTCGGCTTCGATATCGGTGGCCATGCCATCAAAGGCGGTCGGTTTAGCGAGCAGGGTGACTGCCTCGTTGAGATTTCAGTGCCGACACCCCAAACACCTGCTGATGTCCTAGCGGCTCTTGTGACTCTGACTCGCCAACTGGATCCGCAGCACACCACGATCGCGATCGGGGTTGGTGTACCTGGTCCCACGGATGGGTACACAGCGATTCATGCGATTAATCTGCCGGGCTGGCGCAACATTCCTGTCGCCCAGACCCTCGGTGCAGCGACAGGGTTGCCGGTTGTCTTGGGTAATGATGCCAACTGTGCGGGTTTGGGCGAAGCTTGGCGAGGTGCTGGCCAAGGAGCTGCCGTTGTCCTAATGCTGACCCTTGGCACCGGTGTCGGCGGGGCAATTATTCTCGATGGGCAACTCTATACGGGTATGGGGGCAGCGGGCGGCGAGTTGGGTTTGATGACGCTTTATCCTGAGGGGCAGCCCTGCAACAGCGGCAATACGGGCTCCCTAGAGCAGTATGTATCGGCAACAGCGATTCAGCGGCGTACAGGATTTGACTGCCCAACGTTGGCGCAGAAAGCTGCCCTCGGCGATGCCACAGCCCAAGCCCATTGGCAGGCGATTGGTCGTGATTTGGGTATTGGGCTGAGTAGCCTGATCTATATCTTTGCGCCCGAGCGCTTGATTATTGGCGGTGGCGTTAGTCATTGCAGCGCCTGGTTTATGCCCAGTGCCATTGCCGAGGTCGAGCGGCGGGTGCTGCCCAGCTCCCGTAGCCAGCTTCAGATATTGACGGCATCATTGGGCAATAGAGCTGGCATGGTAGGCGCTGCCCGTCTGGCCCTCGATCTTGATCAGTAGGTGCTATGCGACTGGTTTTTACAACCCTTCAGGGCTCCCTCATTCACCCTTCGGCAGGGACTGTGGCGCTGGCGCAACCGGCGCTGCAAGCCCTAAGTCGTCGCAGTATTCCCCTCATTTACGTATCGGTGTCTACGGCGGCGGAGCTGCTCAGTCAACAACTCCCCCTCGAACATCCCTTTATCGCCGAAGACGGTGGCGCGATCTACGTGCCTCAGGGGTATTTTCCCAGTACGATTCTCGATTGGCCAGCGTCAGAATTTCCAACCTGGCAGGTGTATCACCTTGGGCTGCCCTACGATCACCTGCGGCAGGTCTTGCAGGATATTCGGCCTTCCCTGCATGGTGGCCTGATTGGTTTTGGTGATTGGACTGATGGCGAACTGGCCGCCGCTCTGAATGTTGAAATCTCCCTCGCGATCGCGATGCGGCAGCGGCAGACCAGCGAACTGTTTTCCTACAGCGGTGATCCAGAGCTGTTGCAAACCCTGGTGAGCCAGCACCATTTGCAACTACGCCAACTCGAACGCCAGCCCCTCAAAGGTAAATGGCTGCTGACGGGTAATTGCAACCGGGCCCTCGCGATCGCGATGCTTATTGAATGCTACGAGCGCTACGTTGGTGCCGTAACATGCCTGGGTATTGGCAGTAATGCTGTTGACTGCGAGTGGTTGACCGCAATGGATCGGGGTGTGATGCTCCCCGATTTGGCCACGTGGTCCGGCGAGATTGCGACCTTGGCTGGCCCCGAGGGCTGGCGCGAAGTCGTCCTCGATTGGCTGAGCCATACCGATACAACCATCAACTAGCGCAAGG
>CAZAGN010000119.1:0-5141 GCA_964484905.1 uncultured bacterium
ACTCGCCTGTTGTGTTGCAGTTATCTGGCGAGCCTTCGTATCGGTTTGCGGGCTACTACGCAGCGCTGGATCAGGGCTACTATGCGGCGGCGGGGCTTGAGGTTGAGCTGCGAGCTTTCCAATCTGGCATGAGTGTTGTGACGGAGGTCACGTCGGGGCAGGCGCAGTTTGGCGTGGGCAGTACCAGCTTGTTAGTTGATCGCTACGCGGGTCAGCCGGTGGTGGCGGTGGCGGCGATTTTTCAACATTCCCCGCTGGCCATTGCGAGCTGGTTGGACTCCGATCAGCCGGTTGAAACCATTCATGATTTAGCCAGTGAGCGCATTGCTCTGGATCCGGGTACCCAAGAGCTCCAGGTCTTTTTGCGGCGGGCGGGGATTTCGGCCAATGCAGTTGAGACCTCAGCGGCGTCGGATAGCTGGTCACGCTTGCTAGAAGGTTCGAGTGAGGCAGCCTCGGTTTATTTGCCCCAAGCGCTATTTGATTTGCGGCAACTGGGACGGCCCTATTTGCTGCATACACCTCGGATGCTGGGGCTGGATTTTTATGGTGATGTGCTGTTTACCTCGGAAGCAGTCTTATCTGATCGCAGGCGTCTTGAGGCATTTGTCGCAGCGAGCTTGCAGGGATGGCAGTATGCGATGGCAAATCCTGAGGTGATGGTAGAAAGCTTGGTGGCTCGTAGCGATCTAGAAGCTGAGGCCCTGCGCTATGAATATGACCAACTGGTGACGCTAATTCATTCTGAGCTGATGAGCGTCGGGCAGATGTATCCTGAGCGCTGGCAAAGTATTGCGGATGCCTATATTCAAGCGGAATTGTTGCCCCGCACTTTCTCGTTGCAAGGATTTCTTTATAGCCCGCCTGATAATGGCCTCATTCCAGGCTGGTTTTTGGCCTATGGCATTGGCGCGTCGGTGGGTTTGTTGACGGTCGGGTGGACGGCGCTTTGGATTTATAAAATTAATCGCCGCCTGTCGCATAGTCTTGGGGCTTTGCAGCAGGCACAGACCGATCTGGCGCTGAGTGAGGCGCACTTTCGGGCGTTGATTGAGGCAACAGCCGCTGGCATTTTGGTTCGCGACCGCGAGCAGATTATGCTGGCAAACCCATGGCTGAGGCGTACTTGTGACCTCGAAACCGAGGTCATGCCGTTATGGGCCGAATTGATCCTCGAGCACAATGGCGATCAACTGCGACTGCGCACACCCGATGACAGCCTGTGTTGGGTGCGCTGTTTGGAGGAGCCGATACGCTACGACGATCGCGACTGCATGCTGGTCACCCTGCTCGACATTACCCCCGAAAAACAAGCCAAGGCAGAGCTGCGCCGCCTCAATCAGGCCCTAGAGGACCGTGTAAGCGAGCGCACACGCGAACTCGAGCAGAAAGAGCAGTTTATTACCAATCTTGTAACAACTTCACCCGCCATTTTGTATGTGCTGGATATTGAGGCCGAACGGAATATTTTTGTCAGCCCTAACATCGAGCCCATTATGGGCTACACAGTCGCAGAAGCGATGACGGTAGGCTTTCACAGCCGTATTCTCAAGCCGGGAGTGTGGCAGCAATCGATTGAACTGTTGCAAGCCCATAATTTTGATGAGAATTTCCTTGCGGTTGAAGAATTGCCCATGTATTGCGCCAATGGCGAAGAGCATTGGTTTTTGACGCTTGAAACAGTGTACAAACGCGACGCTAGTGGCCGTGTGACGCACACTATTGGCAATTGCTTAGATATTACCGAGCGACGACAGGCACAGCTTGTCATTCAAGCGACTGAGGCGCGCTATCGAGAATTAGTGGAATCGGTTAATTGTGTGGTGTTGCGCTGGGCACCCGATGGCACGATTCTTTACATGAATTCCTTTGGCTTAGATCTGTTTGGCTATACTGCCGAGGAACTGATGGGGCGTAATATTGTCGATACTATTTTGCCTGAACATGATTTAGAGGGAGAAGATCTCGCTAGGTTGATTAGTGATATTGTTGCCCACCCAGAACGGTTTCGCGTTAATGAGAATATCAACTGTTGTAAGGATGGCTCATTAGTTTGGATTGCTTGGGGTAATGCCGTCATCAGAGATGCCACAGGTAAAGTAACCGAGGTCCTAGCGACCGGAATTGATGTCACAGCCCGTAAACACGCCGAAGCCGCTCGGCAGCAAAGTGAAGCGCAGTTTCACTACCTGGCCAACCATGTGCCCGCCTTGGTGTGGATGACAGATGCAACAGGCAAGTGTACTTATTTTAATGAGCCGTGGTTGCAGTTTACGGGGCGGACATTCGAGCAGGAGTATGGCGATGGCTGGCTAGAGGAGGTGCATCCCGACGATCGCGATCGGTGCTTTGGTACCTTTATCACTGCGTTCCGAGCCCAGCAGCCGTTTACCACGGATTATCGTTTGCGCCATGCTGATGCTACCTACCGCTGGGTGCTCGATGTCGGTGCGCCGCAGTTTGACTCGGAGGGTAAGTTATCCAGTTATATTGGCTCGGCCATTGATATTACTGAGCGGCGGGCGATTGAAGACGAGCGTGAATATATTCGTGAGCAACTGCGACTGGCCAACGCTGAAATGAGTCGGGCACTCGAACTTAAAAACGACTTTTTGGCCAATATGAGTCACGAACTGCGCACACCGCTTAATGCAATCTTGGGTATGGCTGAAATTTTGCAAGCACAGCATTACGGCAGCCTCAATGCAAAGCAACTGAAATCAGCTTCGATGATTGAGCATAGTGCCCATCACTTACTAAGTCTGATTAACGATATTCTCGATTTGATGCGCATGGAAGCGAATCAGGAGGTGCTACAACTTGCACCCGTTGCCGTAAATGCTATTAGCTAAGAAGCCCTCGATTTCTTTACCCACAAAGCCCAACAAAAGCAGATTACACTGAACTTTGTTTGTGACTATTCTGATTTACTTGTGCTGGCTGATAGTCGGCGTCTTTTGCAGATTTTACTTAACCTCTTATCGAATGCGGTTAAATTTACGCCGGCGGGGGGTCAAGTCAGCCTCGAAGTTGACCTTGATGCACCTCAGCACCAGGTTATCTTTCGGGTGCATGATACGGGCATTGGCATTGCTCGCCAGGATCTCGCCAAGCTCTTTCAAAAGTTTTCGCAACTCGATGCGGCGCGCAACCGCAGGTATGAAGGTACGGGGCTGGGTCTGGCGCTCGTAAAAAATCTCACAGAGCTGCATCAGGGCACCATCAGCGTCAGCAGCGAGCTGGGTCAAGGCAGTTGCTTTGAGGTGCGTCTGCCCTACACAGCCCCAACACCCCTTTTTTCTGAGGAGCGATACGAAGGCAAACCACTGGTTTATTTGGCCAGCGATCGCTGTGATGAGTCTTGGCTAGATTATCTGACGGCACGCAGGCTGCAGGTAGTAACCCAAGTACCACCCGACGGCCAGCCCCATGTTGTGGTCTTGGATGCAACCCAAGCTGATCAGATAGCAATCTGGCAGCAGCAGCATGTACTGGTAATTGGCCTGCTCACCGCTGACGAAACCCTACCCGAGGCAACACTCCGCCTCCATCAGCCGCTGCCTTTGCGCCACGTACTGGAGGCGATTCGTTCGCTGCTGGTGGCACCTTTGCCAAGCGAAACTCGCTAGGCTATGGGGGTGTTGTGGGTAGGCCGGTGCGAAATATGTGGCGCTGGTTGGTGGTGGCCTGTGGCTTTGCGGTGGGCGTGGGCGCTGGGGCGGCCTATTATCTGCGTGAGGCCGAGACCATAGCGGCACCCAGCCCTGAGGCAGCCAGTCCCGACCTGAGCACGGCTGCCTCATCCGAAAATTCCGATCCGAGCGAACCTACCTCAACCGATCTACCCCTGTTTAATGCCCAAGGCTGGCCCAACCTCAATCCGGCACCGCCCGAGGCTGCCGATGTTTGGCAATGCGAAGTTGTCGTCATTAGTGGCTCTTTGGGTGGGGTGGCGGCGGCCGCCCAGGCCATGCGCAGTGGTGCCCAAACCTGTTTGATTGAGCTGACACCCTGGCTGGGTGGCCAAATCAGCTCCCAGGCGGTATCGGCGCTTGATGAGTCGTTGGTGATGCGGCGGCAGCAGAATTTTTCGCCCGATTGGGAGCGCTTTAAGGATGTTGTGTTAGCGCAGCAGGTACAACTACCGGCGGCGCTGGGATTCCCTGAGCCCGTTAGTGTGGCGCGGGTCAATCGCTGCTGGGTCGGTGATTTGTGCTTTCCGCCCGAGGCAGGGGCAGTGGCGGCCCAAGCATGGCTTGAAGCGGCCCAAACCAGCTCGCCCAACAGTCGTTGGCTGACGGCAACGGCCTTCAAGGGGGCGGAGTTTAGTGCTGATGGCAGCCAGGTGACAGCGGTTCATGCGGTGCAGCGGCGACCCCGTGATCCGGCTAATTATCTGCCCTTGGGGCGGCTTTGGCGAGAAATTCGCTTTTGGTATAGCTGGGAGGCGGATGATACCTATCTGAAAACACCGCTGCGACTAGAGCCGGTGCCGGGTCGTCCATTTTATGTGATTGATGCAACCGATACCGGCGAGTTGGTGGGGTGGGCGAATATTCCGCATCGGCAGGGCTCAGAAAGTCAGGCGACAACGGGCGAGGTGCATGCGCGCCTTGACAACCCCGCCTGTACGCAGGCGTTTACCTATCCGTTTATTCTCGCGATCGCGAATGATGGGGGCGCATCATTAGCCTGGCTGAGTCAAGTCGAAACCGGCTTTAGTAAGGCCGAACATCGGGCTCGCTACAGCCTAGAGGGTTTCCCTTTTATGTTGGGTCAGAGCTTTTTTAATTACCGCCGTGTTGTCAGTCAGGGTGAAGGCATCGACCCCTCGCGCAGGCCGCAGTATGGCGATATGGCGATGATCAACTGGAATCGGGGCAACGATTGGGACTGGATGAATCCGACCCTGATCTTGTCGCAGGCTGAGATTGATAGCTCAGGTCAGCGGCAAAACTGGCTGGGTGGCCTGAATTATGACGCCCTCAAAGAAGGCGAAAACACAGCGCTGCTGTTTTCGGAGTGGCTGATCGAGAACTACGCCACACCAGAGTTCCCGCTGGCACATCTTGCGGGGCGGGGGGCACCGATCCCGACCGAGTCGGGGCTGAGTTTTTATCCGTATATTCGTGAGGGGCGGC
>CAZAGN010000120.1:0-5132 GCA_964484905.1 uncultured bacterium
GAGGCGATCGCGAGTCCCTCACTAAAGGCATCCCGACTCCAGTAGAGCGTCGGCGTTGTCGTCCCGCAGGCAAAGCGGCTGGCGACAAGACCGCGACCATCACTGACAATCAGGTTCAGGGAAACGGGCACTTGGGCGGGGGCAGCTAGGGCTTGAATCAGTTGCAGCGTCACCTGCAAGGCGATCACCGGATCGCCACAGGCCGCCAAATGCTGCGCCCAGAGGGCGACGATATGTTCGGAATCGGTGGTTCCGTGAACGGCGGCGTAAAAGCGATCCTCAAGACGTTGCTGGAGGGGTCGCATGAGAGTCTGGCGAAACTCCTTGATAAAGCCGTTGTGCATCCCCAGCCAGTTGCCGATGCTGTAGGGCTGGCAATTGCTGAGCGCCACACCTAAACCGGCGGTGGCACTGCGCACGCTGGCCAAGACAAGTCGTGATTGCAGATGCGGTAAAACGGTCGCGAGATTCGGATCGTTCCAAATGGGTACAGTGTTGACATAGCGCCCCGGCGTTGCCACATGGTCGCCATACCAGGCAATACCAAAGCCATCAGCATTCAAGAGCCCCGCCGTCATTTCGCGCGGTTGATAGCTCTGGACGATGAGGGAGTGCTCGGGCTGGCAGATGAGTTCGTTAAGCGATCGCGATCGACCCAGGTACGCCAGCAAACGACACATAGTGCCCTCAAATACTCTCACTGTAGTCTGGCACTGTGCCGAGAGCCTAGCTTGGTATAGTTGAGCATCGAAATAAAGTGCTGCGCCTTGTGAGCCCAGCTAGATTTGATTGTGATTCGTGGAACGGAGACATGACAGAACTGCGGTTGCAAAAGCTGATCGCGATCACGGGGGTGGCCTCACGACGACAGGCTGAGCGACTGATTGAGGCGGGG
Source organism: uncultured bacterium (assembly GCA_964484905.1). GTDB lineage: Bacteria > Cyanobacteriota > Cyanobacteriia > Thermostichales > PCC-7336 > CAZAGN01. Next base: position 896 of record CAZAGN010000120.1, read on the forward strand.
CGGGTAACGGTTAATGGGCGGGTGGTGACCCAGTTGGGGCAGACGGCGGATCCCGATCGCGATGTTGTAACAGTTGATGGCGCCGTGCTGAGCCTAGCCGCACCCAAGCTTTACTTGCTACTCAACAAGCCTAAGGGTGTGGTGTCAACCTGTGATGATCCCGAAGGACGGCCAACGGTGCTCAGTTGCTTGACGGCCGCGCTTCAGACACAGCGACTCTATCCGGTCGGGCGGCTGGATACGGCGAGTACGGGCGCACTGTTGTTGACCAATGATGGCGATCTGACGCTTAAGCTGACCCACCCGCGCTATCACCTCGCTAAGGTTTACGTGGTTGAGGTGCAGGGGCAGCCCAGCGACGCGGTTTTAGACCAGTGGCGGCAGGGGGTCGAGCTGGAAGGTAAGCCAACTTTGCCCGCAAAAGTACGGGTACTGCGCCAGCGAGCCAACACAACTACACTGCGGATTGTGATGCATGAGGGGCGTAACCGCCAAATTCGCAACATTGCTGATCTCCTAGGGCATCCGGTACGCACCTTGGCCCGGGTCGCGATTGGGCCACTGGAGTTAGGTGATCTCGCGATCGGCCAGACTCGGCCTTTAACAGCACACGAGTTAGAGCGCTTGCGAGAGGCTATCGGGGAGTAGGGCAGCGGCTTGGATCGGGCGTTGGCTGTGCAGTTCGCAGTTCGGTCGCAAGAGGCGCTCGACCTGAAGCCAGAGGGGATGGGCGGCTAGATCGGGCGGCACTTCAGCGAGGGGCAAGACACGTAGCAAGGGCAGGGTTTGCAAGGAAGCACCCAGGAGGCGTTGCGGGCGGCGACCAGTGGCACAGGCTTCGCAAAGCAGGCCACTGGTACTAAAGAGAATTTCGGTGGCGTTGGTCAGTTGACTATGGCAGCGGTAGCACTGCTGCACTTGAGGGGCAATGCCGAGAATAGCCAGTAGATGAAAAATCCCCTGCGCCAGCTCTGCCCATTCATGACTGCGTTCGGCCGTATCCAAACGTTGCAGATGCTCGATCAGCATCAAATACAGTGTCTCTTGGGGATGATTAACCAGGGCATGTTGCAAAACCAACTCGGCCCAGTACTGGGCAATGGTCAGTTTGCTAAAGCTGGTGCGCAGACGATTGAAGGTTTGCACACTCATGACCTGTTGTACGCGCTCTAAGGATTCGCCCTGCCGCCGCCCCGGTGAGAGAAGCCACTCGTTGATCACAAACAAATCGGTGCGGGCACTGAGGTTCGATTTGGATTTGCGGGCACCACTGGCCACCGCCCGAATCAGGCCCTGGTCGGGGGTGAGGATCGTAATAATGCGATCGGCCTCACCCAAAGGAAAGGTTTTGAGACTGATGCCAGTGGTGGTGTAGGTCGAGGCCATTGGGGCAAGCTGTTGCGATTGTCGTAACTTAGCTTAGGCGATGCTCCCCCACAGTTTCTCCGGCCGCGTCAAAGAGTAGAGCTTGGCTCGGTTGCCAGCTGACGGGTTCGCCAATTCGATAGCGCCAATGGGCCGGCACTTGCGCGGTGATCTCGCCCGTATCACCCCGGCTGGTGACGAGGCTGTAGGCACCGAGGATTTCGACACGGATCACCTCGCCGCTGAGGGGGGCGTTGTCGCGGGGTTGAAGATGCTCGGGACGGATGCCGATGCTAGCGGGGCAGGGTTGGCTGGGCCACCACGTTTGGATAGCGTGACGGGGCAGAATGTTGAGGGCACCCATAAACTGAGCGACAAATTGATTGGCAGGTCGATCATAAATATCGAGGGGGCTGGCAAGCTGCTGCAGTTGACCGGCCTTGAGCACAGCCACCCGATCACCCATGGTCATAGCCTCCACTTGGTCGTGGGTAACGTAGATCATGGCGATGCCGAGTTCGCGCTGCAGGTTGAGGATATAGCGCCGCGTTTCGGTGCGCAGTTGGGCATCAAGATTGGAGAGGGGCTCATCGAGCAAGAAGACTTGGGGTTGTCTCGCGATCGCCCGCCCAAGCGCAACCCGCTGCTTTTGCCCACCGGAGAGTTGGTTGGGGTAGCGGTGCAGGAGACTGTCTAGTTGTAGGTGCTGCGCGGTCTGGCGCACTTGCTGGTCGATCTGCTGGCGGCGGCTTCGGGCAGTGATGAGGTTGAGGCTGGGTCGCGATGGCCGAAGGCCGGTCGAAGACCATCGACGGCGCAAACCAAAAGCCAAATTGCCGTAAACCGTCAGATGCGGGTAAAGTGCATAGTTTTGAAAAACCATGGCGATATCACGCTGACGCTGAGCGGGTGAGAGGTGGGTGATTTCACGTTCATCTCCACCAGTGGTCTTCAGATAGATGCTGCCGGCACTCGGCGCTTCTAAACCGGCAATTAAGCGTAGGAGCGTGCTTTTACCGCAGCCCGATGGCCCTACCAATACCAGCAACTCACCTGCGGCAAGCGACAGAGAAATCGACTGTAGCGCGGCACTCTCGCCGAAGCGCTTACTGATCTGTTCGAGCCGCAGCAACTCTTGTCTCCCGTATGGCTTATTTATCCTAGGGTCACTTAGGGTTCCAAACGGAGGGTTCCGAGATCAATTAAGCCTTCGTCTTGGTCACTAAACTCCAGGATTAACACTGTATGGCTGAGGTTGAAAAAGCGCATTTCGTAGCGACCGGGAGAGCGTTCGTCGATCGCGAAGCGGCCTGTACGGTTTGTAAAGAAGGGAATCGGGGCTTGCTCGGGTTGGTCGAGGGCGCGCACATGGGCAGTGATGGTTTCATCATGGCCTCTTTTCTAATGAGGCAATGGCTGGCACTCGGCGGCTGCTACAGTGTAGGCGCTTATGTTGTCGGCTCCCCATGCCTATCCCCAAAATCACCTTGGTTGCGCTCGGATCTAGGGGCGATTGTATGCCCATGCTCGCCCTAGCTCAGGGCCTTCAGCAAGCCGGATACCAGCCCACAGTTGTCACCCATGCGGGTTTCAAGGATCTGGTGGAATCTTACGGTGTCGAGGCTGCGCCCTTGGCGGGAGACTATCGGGCATTCTTTCGATCTCAGGAGGGACAACGGTTTTTGAGGGGTGAGTTTATGCCCTGGGAACCAGTACCCCAGTTTGCCGAGAATTTGCCCAGGCAGCTAGAGCAGGTTTTGGCGGCAGCCCAGGGCTCTCGGGCCATCATCGCGGGGCCACTGGCGCTGTGGGCCTATCACGTCGCTGAAACGCTGAATCTGCCATTGATTGTTGAGGCCAGTCTGCCCATCGTCGAGACCGGGCTGTTTCCGTTTCTTGGGTTTGGCGACATACCCACAAGCGTCAATCCGGTACAGTCAGCACTGAATTGGGCCAGCTATCGACTGGTAGATATTTTGGGCTGGGTTCGCGATCGCCCGATCCTCGAAGCCTTTCGGGCGAAACATCAGCTGCCAGTGCTGCCGCTGCTTGGCCCTCAGTACCGTGCTGACCATCCTAAGCAGTTGCAGCAGGTGCCGATTTTGCACCTCTACAGCGAAGCCGTTATTCCCTGCCCCGTTGATTGGGCTCAGTCGTCCCATCCGGTGCATGTGACTGGCTACTGCTTTCCTCAGTCGCCCCAACCCTATACACCGCCCCCCGACTTGCAAAGCTTTCTCGCCCAGCCAGAAGCAGGCTCTATGCCAACGATTGCCCTTGGCTTTGGCAGCATGGCGGTTGCCGATGAGCTGACGATGCTTCAGCTGCTGCTGGAGGCAGTAGATCGAGCCCATGTTAGAGCGGTGCTGCTGGCGGGCTGGGGGCTCACCCAGACGGGGCAGTTAACTGACCTGGTTTACGCTGCCCCATCCATTCCCCACAACTGGCTGTTTCCCCAGGTATCGGCTGTAGTACATCACAGTGGCTCAGGCACCGTCGCAGCCGGGCTTCGGGCTGGCATCCCCGCCGTCACAGTGCCTTTTTTTGGTGACCAACCCGCTTGGGCAAACCGCCTCCATCAACTCGGGGTTGCGCCGCCGCCCATCCCTATTCAAAACCTGACGGCACAAAATTTGGCCGCTGCGATCACGCAGGTATTGAGCAGCCCAGCTATGACCGCAAAAGCCAAAGCCCTAGGAGAAACCATTCGTGCTGAGGATGGTGTCAACCGCGCTGTCAACATTATTCAAGCCTTCGTAGATTCGGTCAGTCGGTGATTCATATGCTCTGTGGAGCCCACCAGCCCCAGCCAGCCCCAGAAGGTGGCCATGCCGCCCGCTGAGCAATAGTTTTTTTACGCCACAGGGCTAGG
>CAZAGN010000121.1:0-4968 GCA_964484905.1 uncultured bacterium
AATCTCTGATTGTTAGCTTCACCGCATCACGCGTAGACTCTTTTTCACTCCAGTGGTCAATCTTCAGTTTTTCAGCCTTGAGTCGCTTGAGAAGCGCGATCGCGATCGCCTTAATCCGTTTAATTTCAGCGGCAGTGAGATTAGGCTTGCTGAGAAGGTCGAAGACAGCAAGAGATTCTTGATCAAGCCCCTCACGCATAGCTCGGTCATCTTCGGTATTAAGGTTTTGGTAGAACGTGAGGAGTGCCTCAAAAGTTGCCTCAATAGTGGCGCGATCTTTCTCGCGATTATACTCAGCAACAATATCCTCATAGCGGCGTTGAAAATCGGTGCGGGTAGGATTTTGCTCTATCAGTTTCTGAAGCTTACGTTCAATAATCTGCTTGAGGGTCTGAACTGTGGAACGTTGTGTTTTGCTACGTTCAAATTCGACTCTGAGTCGATCAAAATCAATACGGCTAATATCGTAAACTCCGCTATGTTCGGCGACACGGCTAGACCTTACCGTAATAGCCTCGTCGATGATGAGGCGCAGTTGCTGAATGACATCACTAATGTCTGCCTTCTCACGGTCTTGTTGAATTGACTTGTAGATAATAGCGATTGCATCGTAGTCTCTTCGGTAAGGATTGACACCTTCTTTTTGTGTCAGACAGGCTTTGAAGATCTTGAAAACCTCGCGGCACATAATCTCAAACCGCTTTCGGGTCTCATCATTCTCATTAGCCGCTTCTTTGGCCGCAGCAATAGCAGCAATCTGAGCAAATCCAGTACTTTCGAGAATACTGTCTAAGGTGACGCAGTGCTCACTCAAAAAGTGTTTAGTAGCGGCGATCGCGTCCGCCAATAAAGCGAGCAGTTCTTCTTGTGGTTGTGCCGGTTCTGTGGTTTGAGTGCCGCTACTTCCCCCATTACCCTCATCTGTGTGGCTGGCGAAAGTCGCTAAAGCATGTCGTAAGTTTTTTAGAATGCCGCAGTAGTCAATAATGAGGCCATTGACTTTACCCTCAAAGACCCGATTAGCCCGCGCGATTGCCTGCATCAGAGTATGCGCTTTGAGGGGCTTATCGAGATAGAGATTAGCTAAGCTTGGGACATCAAAGCCAGTGAGCCACATGGCACAGACAATGGCAATGCGGAAGGGATGATCCTGCTGTTTGAAAGCTGTTTCTAGGTCAATGCGTCCACCGTCTGCTAATTCTAAGCCCTCTTTAAGCAGTTTTCGGTGAGGTTCGATAGTAAAGCCCCAGTGGCGGAACTTTTCAACTTCACCCTGTTCTTCGCTCACCACAACAGCAGCAATTGTTTCGTGCATCCAAGCAATCTGTCGCCTGCGGTAGACTACATCCTGTTCATCAGCAGCTTTAGCGAGGGCGGTCTCTAGCTCCCGAGTGTGTGTTTGCCAGTGGGTCAGGATGAGAGAGTGCATCTTAACGCAAGTAAGTTTATCAAGACAGACAAACATAGCCTTGCCTGATTCCCAGGCGGTGGCATAGTGTTCGACAAAGTCTTTGGCAACCTGGTCTAAACGCTTCTCAGCCGTGATGATGTGGTACTCGCGCTTAGTATCTTGCTCGAGGCGTTGTTGCGTGTCGATGTCATTTGTTTTGTCAGCCGCTTCGAGCACTTCGAGCTTTTGAGCAATACGTTCATTGACATTATTGGTGGCTACCTCAAGTTTTTCGCCCCGAGCATCGTAGTAGAGCGGGACAGTAGCTTTGTCTTCGACCGCACGCTGGAAATCATAAGTAGAGATATAGTCACCGAAGACGCGGCGAGTGATGTGGTCGTCTTTAACGAGCGGCGTTCCTGTAAAGCCAATGTAGCCAGCTTGGGGCAGAGCATTACGCATATTGAGTGAGAGGCGACCATATTGGGTGCGGTGGGCTTCATCGGTGATGACGATAATATCGTCGCGGCGACTGTAGGGCTCGTTGGGGTCTACATCCTGGTTGAATTTCTGAATCAGTGTGAAGATGTAGGCTTTATGCGCATCAAGCAGGAGTCTGAGGTGATCGCCACTACTCGCTCGACAGGGATCACGTTCGTTGTCAACCAAGCTACAACCTGCGAAGGTTTTATAAATTTGTGTGTCGAGATCTTCTCGATCAGTACAAATTAGAAACGTAAAATTACCACCCAACTTACGCTTTATTTTGCGAGTAAAAAATACGATGGAATAACTCTTGCCCGAGCCTTGGGTATGCCAGAAAACGCCGAGTTTTCCGTCCCGTGCTTGGCGCTGCTCTACAGCTTCGATAGCGCGGTTAACACCCAGATATTGATGGTTTCGGGCCATGATCTTGGTTATGCTGCCTGAGGACTGATCAAAGAGAATAAAGTTCTCAAAGAGATCCATCAAGGTGTGCTTGTTACAGACCCCCATCAACAGAGTTTCCATATCTACTTGCCCCTTTTCATTCTCGGCGAGGCGTTTCCACTCGTGAAAGTACTCAAACCGGGTCTGGGGGGAGGCACCAATCAGAGCATCTATGCCGTTAGCCAGGATGATAAAGGCATTGTGGTGAAAGAGGTGGGGGATCGTATCGCGGTAGTCGGAGAGGTTGTGATCATAGGCGGCTCGGATATCTTTATTGACGTTTTTAAGCTCCATAAACAGCAGTGGAATGCCGTTAACAAAGCCCACAATGTCGGCTCGACGGCGGTAGAGTATGCCCCGTACCCAAAACTCCCGCACGGCGAGGAAGTGGTTATGGGTAGGCTCGTCGAAATCAAAGACGCGAAGCCGTTGTTTGATCAGTTCGCCTTGGTGGTTGTGGAAGGAGACCTGTACCCCATCTTTGAGCAGGTTGTACTTGTCTGCGTTGGTGGCGAGGAGAGTCTGACTGCTGCTGTATTCGCTGATTTGGCGAATGGCTTCGCGGTAGGCTTCGTTAGGCAGACCTGGGTTGAAGGCTTCGAGTTTGGCGCGCAGGTAGCGACTGAGGACAACTTCGCGATCATTACGGCGACCCAGGAGGTCGTTTTCACCGAAGGTTTCATTGAAGGCGTAGATAACGTCCCAGCCGAGGTTGTCGCGTAGGTAATGGGCGGTGGTGGTTTGGACGAGAGTGTCTTCGGTGTAGGGGCTCATGGTGGTATACCGCTAGGTGTCAGGATATTGATCAGAATCAAGTCGTCTGTGAGAGCTATCGTTCACCTGATCAATTAAGTCTTGCGAGGCTAAAAGCACTGTGGCATAAAGGGTTTATCGCTTCCTTCAGTTATATTACGCTGCCTGTATTGAGCACGATATTGATCAAGATTGCCCTAATTCCGATCAATTGTTTTAACCGCTGAGGGTGTATCTACGCCCTCGATTTTGACCGGTCGGCTCTATTTGGCCCTGTTCGATCAAGACTTTAAGGCTTCGCCGAATTTGGCTACGGGGCAATTCCGGTGCAGTGCGGTTGTGAATTTCACCAACGCTTGACTGAGGGTGACGGCGTAAGTCTTCCAAAATGAGAGCATGAAGCCGATGAGGCTCAATCAGTTGCAATGTAGTGCGGCGACCCTCAACGACAGCACGGAGAATATCTGGATTCACGTAATACCGAGTTCCTTGCGTGCGTCCTGTTTGCCTGACCAGCCCCAGATCAGGCAGGCGACCTAACCAGGCGGTCACCGCTGAGGTTTCAGCAAGGGTGAGCTGCTGGGCCAGATCGCGGGCATTGAGGCTTTCGGATTGGGCCAAAATCCCGAGGGTAATTTTTTCGCGCTGGGAAAGCTGATATTGCCGATCACAAATCGCCAAGACGTCAATTACGGCCTGGCTAAGCACCTGGCGGTAGATGGTGACTTCAACCCGATCGCTGCCTTCCTTTAGCTTGGGCAGCGATCGCCCCTGGGACAGCAGCACTTCGTACATGCGGTCGAAGCCGCTGCCTTCTCGCTCCATGAGTTTGAGGTCATGAAAAATTCGCGCCAGGTTTTCGTTGCGCCGCACGGTGGTGTGGAGAATGTTTTGGGGGGTAACACCAAAGGGTAGGGGGCCAGGGTTAACCACTTCTAATCGGTCTGGGTACAGGTTGAGGAAAATATCACCGCGCTGGGTGTAGGGGCGATGCACCAGGGCATTGACCAACAGTTCTCGAACGACGGCCTCGTCGTAGAGGGGGAGCGACTGGCGAAAGAGACCATCGGGAAGTTCGTAATGCTCGCGAAAGTCAGGAATCTCGTGCCAGACAGCTTCTACCATCTCAACAGGGGAAAGGCTGTAGTCATCCCACACAAGCTTATTGATTTTGCGGTCGCCCTCGTCGTACTTGAGAAACTGAATCACCGGAGCGGTACCGAGCCTGGCCCGATCGCCCCGTTGGCCAATGCACAACACACCGAGGTTGGTGAGCGTATCGCCCTGGGCCAGGTAGTAGTGATCGAGCAGTTCGGCATCGGTTTTTTCTTTGACGGAGGCTTTCACCCGGTCGGAGGCGCGTATACGATCGCGAAATGTCTGCACTTTGCCAGCGTCAACCTGATCTCTGGCGATGCCTAGGGTGGTGAGGGTTTCCCAGGGCAGGGTAGCGCGTTCGTTGATTAGGTGAAGGATGTCGTCGCCCAGCACAGGTTTGCAGGTGTCGGCGATGCGGAGGTAAAAGCGGCCATCGCTAGTGGAGGCCACACTGAGCGAGCGAGCAATGGCAAGGTAAATATATTGCCCGCCGTTGGCAGCGGTTTCAATGCGGGGCGACACGTTGACGTTTACGGTAAGTTCGCCAACGCGCTTACGGATTTTGTCGAGCAGGTCGGTGGGGATGTGTTGAGTTGGGTCTGGGCTGTCGGCTTCGTCTTCAATGCCGATCAAAATGCTGCCGCCCCGACTGTTGGCAAAACACACGCAATCTTGGGCCAGATCTGCCCAGGGTGGATTTTTCCCCGTCACCACCCGCAGAGATTTTTTATCGATGGTTTGGGTTTCGGTGGGGGAGAGGGGCCAAGTCATACGGTGATCTCTCCGTTCATCAGGCG
>CAZAGN010000122.1:0-4846 GCA_964484905.1 uncultured bacterium
GCAGCATCCCCGCAAAAAGCACGCGCAGACTCATTTCGACGAGCTCTAGGCCAGAGTGCAATGCCCTATCAGCAGTGCAACCGGGGTTGGCTGGGCTGAGCGGTGGGTAACGTCAGCCAGCACGTTGTGCCGTGGGCTTCTTGGCTATCGAGATGGAGGCTACCGCCCATGGCTTCGGTGAGGGATTTGGCAATGTAAAGCCCCAGGCCAGTGCCATCCTGGGCGCGAAAGCGGGGTTGAAAGCGATGAAAAATATTGGGGAGGCGTTCGGCAGGAATGCCCAAACCCTGATCGCGAATTTGGATCTGGATACGCTGGGCGTTGTCGAGGATGCCGGCTTGAAGGACGACGGTACCGTTGGAATATTTGAGGCCGTTATCGAGCAGTTGATACATGATCTGCACAAGGTGGCCAGCATCGGCTTTGAGGAGGGGCAGTTCGGGTGGAATCAAGACCTGAACGCGATCGCGACAAACTTGGGGCCAGCGCACGGTGACTTGATCGACAATTGAGCTGAGGGCAACGGCCTGGGTGGTGTTGGCCATCGAGCCTGACTGTAAGCCAGCCACTAGCAGTAAGTCTTCGACCATCTGGGCGAGGCGCTCGGTTTCGTCTTTGACAATGCCGAGGAAGCGCTGCTGTTGATCGGGGCTGACGGTGGTCTGTAGCAGGGTATCCACAAAGCCTTTGATGCTGGTGAGGGGGGTGCGTAGTTCGTGGCTGACGGTGGCGACAAACTGGGTCTGAATTTGTTCGAGGGAGCGTTGATAGGGCTGAAAGACCCAGAGCCAAGCCATGGCCTCGCTCGCGATCGCATGCACCTCGAGGCGCAGATCAACTTGGTGAGGCTGGTCAGCCGGCAGATAAACGACTTGCCCTGCGGATGGCAACATCTCGAGGTGGGGCAAAATGTGGTGCAGCTTTTGCCCCAACACTTCGCTAGCGGTGAGGTGGGTCAGGGTGGTCATGACCTCGTTCCAGTACGTAATACTGTGCTGGGCGGAGGTACCCACCAAGCCAAGCCCAAGACGATTCAGGACAAGCTCATAATCAATCATGTTTTGAGGAGTATCACGACACAGGGCTGAATCGAGGGAAGAAAAGTTGAAACTAGACAACGCTAAAGGCTCGTGGGTAACGTCTGCGTTAATTCTGGAGAGAATCTAAAATCTTAAGTGGATCGATCTATCAAAATCCTAAGGTTGTTTTCATGTTTGAAAATAATTAAAGCATTCTAAAGATGGCTTTCCTGAAGATATTACACGGCCGCCCGAAGGTAGGGGATCAAGACTGCACTGAGAATATAAGCCTTATTTTTGAACTTAGATTAGGTGCAATGAATACATGCTAGATCGTTGGTTTTAATCTGTTGGCGGCTGTGTCTAAGTTGAGAGAAGATGTAACAACTCTTCGTATGCCCTACCTAGGTTTTTTAACAACAAGTAGTAGCGCAACGGCAGTAAGTCACTTGACTCAGTTTGCATCAGCCAGAGTCGAGTCTTCAAGAGCCTTGATCCGGATGGCTTTGTCACTAAATATCGAGAGTTGATGGGCTGAGGCGATCGCGAGGGACGCTCCTTTGGTAGCGTTGCCCCAGGTCGTAGAGCAAGATCGCGGCGGCAAGGCTCGCGAGGCCACTGTGAAAGGGCAGTAAGCCAAGGAGCTCGAGGCCGGTGACAATGGCGGCATTGCGGCCAATAGTTTGCCAGAGGGTTAGCCACGCCGCTGCTGGGCGCTTGAAGCCGTACAACGCCTCTAAACGCAGAATCAGACCGATATCAAGCCCCAGGCTGACGAGGCTGCTGAGCCAAGCCCCTGGCAACAGCCAGAGCAAGCCTAATTTTGCGAGGGTCGCAACCTGAATCAGGCGTTCTGCCGGTTGTCGCACCTGATCGAGACGGGCCTGCCAGAGGCGCTCGCGTAGCTGGCTGCCCCGCTGCTGAACGGTGCGTAAGACTAGGGCCCGCCCCTGAGCTTGCAGCAGGTCGTAGAGCTGGGTTTGGAGGGCGGAAATGTTGACGGTGCGTTCGCCCTGTTTAGGGTCGGCGGCGACCCAGACGAGTGGTTGGTGGTACTGCTCGAGGCGGTGGTGCAACAGCTCGCGATCGCGATCGTTGTACAAATCAAGCTTGTTGCAAACCAGGATGAGCGGTTTGCCATAGTGCTGTAACTGCTGCAAGGCATCGACTTCGACGGCGAGCAGGTCGCCGGCAACGACAAACACAATCACATCGGCCCGCCGCGCTGCGTAGTGAGCCAGCCGGGCACGTGCTTCGCCCTCGATGGCATGAATGCCAGGGGTATCGATAAAACTAAGGCGTACGGAGGCTAAGTCTAGATCCAGACCTGCACTGTGCAGGGCTTGGGTGGTGCCATGCCGCAGACCGACGGTACAGACGGCCGCCCCCATCAGGGCGTTGATCAACGATGATTTACCGCGACCGACCATCCCAAAGGCGGCAACCTGTACCTGAGCGGTCTTGAGTTTGGTAATCAGGCGTTGCAATTGCTTCAGTTCGGGCCGCTCGCGATCGGGCCAGGTAACGATGAGGGTTTGCAGCTCATGCAGCGTGATCGGGTTCATCCGAGTGCGGGCACCCGGAACCGCTGGGCCAAAAAGGCGACGACTTCGGGCACAACCCCCCGCTGGCGGCCCAGGTGATGCTTCAGGTAATCGATCAGTGTGCTCGGGTCACTTTCGTTATGGGCCAGCCAATCGCAGTAGCTGTAGCCCGCCACCCGTGTCAAATAGGCGGCGCTGGCGGCTTGGAGGGGGGCACCCACGGCGGCAAAAGGTGAGGCTTTGAGGACAGCACCGGCGGTTTGGGTTGCGACTTCGACAGCCCCCAATTTTACGAGTAGTTCGACGAGGGTTTTCGCGATCGGTTGGGCTTGATCGAGACTCAGGGAACGTCCGTAGGCCGCGTTAATTTCGACCAGCATCCGGGCATTGATTGCCGCCGCCGCCACTAAATCGAGCAGCGGCAAGGGTGTGACCGCCACAGCACCGGCGGTCGCCCACTGCATCCGCGCCACAACTGCCTGCGCATCTTGGCGTTGTTTAGTCGCGATCGCGACTTCGACGGCGCGTTGCAACGTTTCGGCTTGGGTGAGGGCATTCGCCAGCCGGAGTTGCCGCCCTTCGGCTTGCAAAACTTGGCTGAGGTGACGACTGAGGGCAGTCGTTTGAGGTTGGGCAGCCTGAGGTGCTGCCGCTACCGTGAAGACGGGGATGGGCGCAATCGCCTGACAGCGCTCGCTGATAATTGTCTGTAAGCTAGCGACTTCCTCGGGCAAGTACCAATCAGTTTTATTGAAGGCGACAACCACCCGCTTGCTAGCCAACTGACGCAGGAGGGCATATTCCGCCGCATCGAGATCGTTAGCGACGGTAAAGACCACAAGATCAGCCGTGTGGGCTAATTGCACTGCCAGATTTTGATGCGCTGGATTCAGGGTTTGAAAGCCAGGTGTATCCACCAACTCCAGACAGCCCTCAACCCCTTCAAGGCGGTAGGTATGGACAGCCTCCTGTTCAGTCGTGGCATGGGTTACGGCCACGGTACCGACAGGCTCGCCCAGGAGGGCATTGATCAGGGCCGTTTTGCCCGTTGAGGTTGTGCCAATGACAACGACCCGGAACTGGTCGCGATCGAGTACCTCAACAATCTCGCTCATCTGCTGCTGCAAAGCCCGCCGAGTCGCTTCTTCATGCACAGCGTCTAGTCGGGCTTCGATGGCCTGCAAACTTAACTGAACCCGACGTTGGGTTGGCGGCGAACTGGCTGCTGTCCGCGTGATTGCTGTTGCAGAGGGCTTTCTGCCTATCTTGGCGTTTCGTTTTACTTTTTTCTGCAGCAGCGGCGACTGGCTGTCCGCCTCAGGGCTAGTCACCTGCCAGGCCCACCAACTCCCAGCTCCAGCTGTACCGATCAACAGCAAGGCCACAACCAGTGTTAAAAGGTCGCCTACCAGCGGTATCGGTAAAGCCGCGTGAAAACTAGTAATTTGAGCAATAATCCACTGCCACAGAATGAGGCCACCAGCAGCAAAAATCAGAGGGCGTACAGTCATGACACGGGCGTTGGCAGAGACCTTTTTACTATACCGTGAGGGCTGTTACGCCCAACTTTCGCTTGGAGTTAGTGAATGGGCTCAACGTGCTGTGTATGTAGGGTGGGTTTGCAGAGGCACAAACCTCTAGGACTCAGCGTCATCACCCTCAGGGGCTGAGACGGGCTTGACTTGATCGAGGGCACGTTTGAACCCCAAGACAACCACAATATTTGAGAGCGTCAGAAAGGCTTCGGCACCGCCGTGCAACCAATCAACGTTGGCGAGGGATGTGCCGTAGTGATTAAGGGCGTACAGGCCTGCCGGAATTGAGATCGCGACGAACACAAGCAAGAGATAAAACCCCCGCAGGGCCAATTTGGGCATGCCTGGTGCTTTGCCGAGCCACCACAGAAACGCCAAATAGGGAAATAGTGACAGGGCAAAAAGGGTATTCATGGGCCTAGATTAGCGGTTTGGGCCAACCTAAGGCTAGGGGGTGAACTCAGCAAGGACGGCATAATCCGCTGCGCTGCTCGTCGTGCCCCTGCCAAATTCCCCGCCGTGGGGCCGAGATGCAGACCGGCCAGACGGCCCATGATGTAGAGGGGTTTGCCGGGCCATTGGAGGTTGGTGTCGTTGAGGATGGGCAGATCACCAACGGTATCACCAGCCAAATCAGAGAGAAATGGCCGTAGTAGGGGCTCATGGCTGAGGCCCGTATGGGTACCTGTGGCAAGCCAGAGCCAATTTGCGGTCAGTGACTCACCCGTAGATAGTTCAATCTGCCAGT
>CAZAGN010000123.1:0-4789 GCA_964484905.1 uncultured bacterium
GTCCACTGGCTAGGGCTCTGGCGTTGATGATGCAAAACCCAGGGTGTATCGGGGTCGAGTGTCAGGTAATCACTAAGGCTGCTCAGGCTGCGGTAGTAGCTGAACTTATCGCCCAAATCGTAGTTACGGGTCGAGCTGGAGAGCACTTCGGCGATCGCGACGGGGTTCAGGACTGTGTCTTGCCGCCCTGTCTGCAATTCCACGGGTTTGGGCGTAATCATCACATCGGGGTAGGTATAGACTTCGTGTTCAGGAATCCAAAGTCGTTGGTCGGTGATAAAGACACGGTAGGGCTGTTTCCGCAGACTCATGTTCAACGTGCCCGCCAAATTTAGTGCGACCTGATTGTGATTGGGTTTACCGCCAGCCATGGGAATGACCTCTCCAGCAATAAATTCGTGACGGGTTTCGGATTGCACCTCGCGCTCAAGATAATCGGCCGCAGCGATGCGGGCTGTACTGGCGGATTGCGGTGATGATTGCGGTGTTGTGACCATAGCCGTCCCCTTGACTGGCACCATTATCGTAACGCTACGGTTAGGGTCGCGATGGGTTGGCAGTTCTGGCTCGATCAAGGGGGCACGTTTACCGATGTGGTGGCGGTTGACCCGACGGGGCACGTCGCGATCGCGAAGGTGTTATCACAGGCCGCTCAGACGACAATCGCGACAGCGGTAGCGCAGTTTGGTGTGCCTGCCGACGAAATTGATGCCATCAAAATTGGCACGACGATCGCGACCAATGCTCTCCTCGAACGGCGTGGCTGCCCGACTGTGTTGGTTACCAATAAAGGTTTGGGCGATGTCTTGGCGATTGGCGATCAACGCCGCCCCGATCTCTTTGCCCTCGCGATTCCGCCCCGGCCGCAACTGCCGCAGCAGGTGATTGAAGTGAGTGCTCGGGTCGCTGCTGATGGCACTGTCCGCCAAGCTCTCAACGAAGCCGCCGCGTTGAAAGCCCTAGAAGCGGCCTACTCAGCGGGCTGTCGCAGTGTTGCGATCAGCTTGGTACATGGCGATCGCTATCCGGCCCAGGAACTACGCCTTGCCGAGCTGGCGCAAACGGTCGGCTTTAAGGCGGTCTTTTGTTCGCATCAAGTCAGCCCGCTCATGGGCTTTACGTTACGGACGCAAACTACGGTTGCCGAAGCCTATCTAGCCCCCGTCCTACAAGCGACCCTATCGCAGTTGCAGCTGCCTGTGCCGCCGCTGATCATGCAATCTCACGGTGGGTTGGTACCCCTCGCCGCCGTCACCGGTAAAGATAGCCTGCTGTCGGGGCCAGCGGGCGGCATGATTGGCGCCATCAAAACAGCTCAGTGCGAGCGTCTGATTGGCTTTGATATGGGTGGCACCTCAACGGATGTCTGCCATTTTCGCGGCGATCCGACGCAACCCCAGTACGAACGCCTCGAACAGTTTGAGCTGGAGGGTCTGACTTTGCGGGCACCTCTGCTAGCGATTCATACCGTGGCGGCGGGGGGTGGTTCTTGTTTGCGTTACGACGCAGGCCGCCTCCGGGTCGGGCCAACTTCTGCCGGATCAATACCGGGGCCTGCTGCCTATGGTCGCGGGGGGCCACTGACTGTTACTGATGCCAATGTCTTTTTGGGTCGCCTCCAGCCCCACTTGGTGCCACCCATGTTTGGGGCCGATGGCCAGCAGGCGCTTAATCGCGAACCAGTCAGCCAGCAGTTTCAAGCCCTCGCCACACAGATGCAGCTCCCCCCCGAACAAATTGCCCAAGGTGCGATCGCGATCGCGATTGAAACAATGGCCCAAGCGATCAGCCAAATTTCCTTGCGGCGCGGCTACGACCTCAGCGACTACACCCTCTATGGCTTTGGTGGTGCCGCTGGTCAGCATGTCTGCGCCGTCGCCACCGCCCTCGGCATCCGGCGGGTGCTCATCCATCCCTACGCCAGCGTTCTTTCGGCCTACGGTATTGGCCTTGCCGACCAGCGCCAGGTCGAAACCCTCGGCGTTGAGCGACCGCTTGAAGCCACTATCCTTGCTGAACTGGCCAAACAGATCCAACCTGGCGACCGAATCACCCTAAACTTGCGCTACCAAGGTAGTGATACGGCCCTCGCTGTACCGACCCCTTGGCCCAGTAACGTTGCTGAGCTGGCGGCGGCCTTTCGCGAAACCCATCGCCAATTCTACGGCTTTGAGCGTGATGCACCCATGATCATCGCCAGCCTCACCCGTGAGCGCCTCAGCCCACCCACCCACCCCACACTCCAGGCACCGCTCTACCACACCGAGCCACTGGCAAACGTCTCAGTCTACTGGGCTGATCACTGGCAAGACACACCTGTCTATCGCGATCTGGCCTTTGGTGAATGCCGCGTTGGCCCCGTCTTGCTGGCAACCCCGACCACCACGATCGCGATCGCGCCTCAGTGGCAGGTACGCCGCCTCGAGAGTGGCCATCTGGAATTGCTGGCGCTCGCCGAAGCATCACCGCAACCCCTCAATGACACCACCTTTGACCCAATCACCTTCGAGCTCTTACACAACCGTCTGCGCTCGATCGCGACCACGATGGGGATCGTGCTCCAAAACACCGCCAGCTCCGTCAACATCAAAGAACGCCTCGACTTTTCCTGCGCTATTTTTGATGCCCAAGGTCGGTTGCTTGCCAACGCGCCCCATATTCCTGTCCACCTTGGCTCCATGAGTGCTTGTGTGCGCCATCTACTGGCAACCACCCCCCTCCAGCCCGGCGATGTCTATGCCCACAATAGCCCCTACAGCGGTGGCACCCACCTGCCCGACATCACCGTGATCAGTCCTGGTTTCGATGCCCAGGGCGAGTTAGCCTATCTTGTCGCCTCGCGTGGCCATCATGCCGATGTCGGTGGCCTCACACCTGGCTCGATGCCCGCCCACAGCCAAACCATTGCCGACGAAGGCATTGTTTTCGATACGGTCGCGATTGTCCAAAACGGCATCTGGCAAGAGGCGATTCTCAGCCAACACCTTGCCAGTGCCCGCAACCCCCCGCAAAACCGCGCCGACCTCCAAGCCCAAATTGCCGCCAACCAGCGCGGCCTCCAGCTCATGAATGCCTTTATTGCCAGCACCCCCCTTGCCGCCTATGCCGATACTCTCCTCAGCTACAGTCGCCAACGCGTCCAGCGCTTTTTTCGGCGCGAGGGCAACACCTGGCACCTCCGCCAAATCAACGGCATTGAGGGCTACGATCGCGACATTCCCATGGGCCACAGCCTCACCTATCAGGCCGATGACCTCAACCTGCACGTCCAACTGAGCGCCTTTAATAACCGTCTCTGCCTCGATTTCAGCGGCAGCGCCCCCCAACAAGCCAATAATCTCAATGCACCCCTCGCCGTCACCCAGGCCGTGATCCTTTATGTGTTGCGCGTACTCATTGGCGACGATATTCCTCTCAACGATGGCCTCCTAGACGCGATCGCGATCGGGGTGCCAGCCGGCAGCGTCCTCAATCCCACGGCTCCGGCTGCCGTCGCCGCTGGCAATGTCGAAACCTCCCAAATCCTCGCCAACACCTTGCTACTGGCCTTAGGCGTTTGTGGTGCGAGCCAAGGCACCATGAATAACCTCAGCTTTGGCAACGATCGCTACCAGTACTACGAAACCCTCGCGGGGGGCATGAGCGGCAGCCCATATTTTCAGGGGGCCAGCGCCGTCCAAGTGCATATGACCAACTCCCGCCTCACCGACATCGAAATTCTCGAAAGTCGCTATCCCGTCGAAGTTTTGGAGTTTCGCCTGCGCGAGCACCCAGATCATAACGGTGGCGCGGGTCTCATTCGCCGCCTCCGCTTTCAAGAAACCATGGCCGTCAGCCTAATCACAAATCACCGCCGCGTCCCACCCCCCGGCCTCAGCGCCGCCCACCCGGGTCAATGCGGCTGCAACTGGCTCGAGCGCCAGGACGGCCAATTAATCGAGCTGCCAAGCCGAACCAGCTTTACCGTTTATCCTGGTGAAGTAGTCGGCATCGCCACCCCCAGTGGCGGCGGCAGTTAGGAGGATAACACCATGGCCCTCAGCCGCTTGTTTATGATCGTGGGTGCCCTCTTGGCTGGCTTGGCCGTTGCCGGTGGCGCTTTTGCCAGCCATGCCCTCAAAGCCCAACTCAGCGAGAAAGCCCTCGGCATCTTCGAGACTGGCGTGCGCTACCAGATGTATCACGCCCTGGCTTTGTTGTTTGTGGGGCTGCTGCTGCGCCAAAGCGAAATTGCCAGTTGGCCGCTACTGGTTTCAGGCTATGCCTTCTGCCTCGGCATCATCCTCTTTTCGGGCTCCCTCTATGCCCTCAGCCTCAGTGATGTGCGGGCTCTTGGTGCAATTACCCCCCTCGGGGGCGTTGCCTTTCTGGTGGGCTGGGGCTGCATCGTTGCCGCCGTCGCCCTCGGACGCTAAGCACGTCAGGATATCTCAACAAAACTACGTGATCCCTCAGTAGCGTCTCCGTATATGCGCAGAGTTGCCAGCTGAGTCTCCTGACACCTAGACAGATACACGTACGTGTAGATAGGATAAGAACATCAGATCAAAACGTACATCGCATGAACATTCTCGAAATTGTCGCCACCGCCAAGCGCACTGGCATCATCACCCGCGATCAAGAGCAACGCATCGAAACATTGATGTGGTCTGAGCAATGCTCACGCACTGACCTTACCATGCTTGAACTCCTCCTCAAGGGCTTGCAGTCAGGCATCATCCGCGTTGAATCTGAGTGTGCCGCCGCCTAGATTGTGTGACGTCTGCTGATAGGCAAAATTACGGACGGC
>CAZAGN010000124.1:0-4757 GCA_964484905.1 uncultured bacterium
CTTTGTCCTTCTCGAAATCCCTTGATAATCACATTGGCGCTATCTGGTTCTTCGTCCATCACTACAACTCTTCATTACTTCTTTAGCTCTACCCAGCCCCCTTATTGTCCGGAGGTGAATCCGATTGAGCGACTCTGGCTTGATTTCAAAACGTCCCTTGCCTGGACACTCTTCAGCGATGTTCAGGCGCTTCAGCTTGCGATTTCACGCTGGTGTCAGCAACTCTCTGCCCAAATGGTACGCTCTCTCACTGGCTGGCCCTGGATTATTGATGCCCTTTGTGTCGCTCAAATTTAAGCATTTGGTATCACATACTGGTTTACTCACGCTTGCTACTACGCTCCACCGGCATGAAATTCGCTGTATGTGAATTGAACATCACACAATTTGACGAATAACGCGATCTTCTGGATTTGGAGTAAATGTACTCCTAGTGACAGTACGGTGCCCAAACCCCCTCCCAAGAAGCTCTCAAATCTTGTGCAACGTACCATTTGCCTTAAGCATCACCCTCAATGGAGCTTGATGAAGCCGAGGGTACCAATAGGGCCAAGTCCGCCCTCGCCTACCAGCATCTGACATCTAGGCATTGCCATACATCGGAATCACCGCCCCACGCAGAGAGCGTGCTGCTGGCGAGATCAAATATGTCACCAAGCCCGCAATATCCTCAGGCGATACCCAACTGGCGTTATTGCCCATAGCAGCTCGGTTGGCTGATGTGTCGATAATGCTGGGCAAAATGCAATTGGCCGTAATGTCTGTTCCCTGGGTCTCCGCCGCAATCGCCTGGGTCAGCGCCACCACCCCCGCCTTACTCGCGCAGTAACTGGCCAACTGTCCGCCGGGCTGCACTGCCCCTCGCGACCCGAGCGTGACAATTCGGCCATACCCCGTCGCCTGCATTCGTCGCAGCGCGTACTTGCACACCAAAAACGTCGTCGTCAAATTCAAGTCAAAATCAGCCTGCCATTGACTCAGTCCATAGGTTGCCGTCGGCCCCATGCTAAACCCACCCACCAAATGCACGACCGCATCAAGGCGATCCATACTATCCACCAGCTCCTCAACCGCCGCCTCTTGCAACAAATCACACACCTGCCATCGCAAGCGCGTTTGGGCATTGGGCGACAAGCGACCCTTAAGGCGTTCTACCGAGGCTGCCTCTCGTACCGCCAACATCACATAGGCACCCTCATTCAGCACCGCTGGCGTGACCCCCAGACCTAAACCACCCGTCCCGCCTGTAATCAACACATGCTGCGTCATTACTACTCCTAAGCCACATCTCACAATCTTGCAGCACAACTACATCTCGCGCAGCATCGTTACCAGCGCTGTAAACCACTGCTCATGGCCAACCCAAAGACTGTCAGGCTCTAGCCCACCATCAAAGGTTCAACAATCCAAGATGCTGACTTCCTACCGCCAGCACTCAAGCCTTACCCCCACGTTTGCTGCTCTGTCTGCACCGGCTGTTCATACTGCTCAGTCGTCGCCTGACGCTGAACAACCTTACCCAACTTCTCTTCCAGCAACTCCGTCAAAGCCAGACACTGATCACCCTTAACACCATGGACTGTCTCTTCAACACGCCCATCAGGATGAATCACAAACTCCAACATTTCAGACATGACTCAGCTACCTGCCACATGCTTTTACGATAACCCTAGCCAGCAAATCGCCAGCGCCGCAGACTCTCACCCAATAGCGCCAGCAGAAAAAAGCCTAGTTGCACAACGACAATACTGGGGCCAGAGGGTAAATTAGCCGCCGCCGAAAGGAGGATCCCCGTCACCGCACTCGCCAGCCCCAAGCCCATTGCCAACAGGGTATACAAGCCAAACCGCCTACTCAACAGTCGCGCCGTTGATGCCGGAATTACAATAAAGGCACTCACCAGCAGCACGCCCACCGCCCGAATCGAGAGGGCAACCACCAACGACAGCAGAATAATAAAGCCCAGCTTTTGCAGCTTTAGGCTTACCCCCTGCGCCTTTGCCAACGGTGGATGCAACGTTAGCAGCAGCTGCGAACGCCACGTTAGCCCCAGCGTGATCACACAAACACACAAAAGCCCTGTCGTCAGCCATAAGGTACGCTCGTTCACCCCCAAAATATCACCAAACAAGAGCTGGTTAAGGTTACCCCGATAGGCCCGCACAAACGTCAAACTAATCACAGCCAGGGCTAACGAAGAAGAGTAGACAATATTCAACACGGCATCGACTGCTAGTGCGGTTCGCTCCAGCACAAACGTCACCCCCAGGGCAAACACAATACCGTAGGGCAACAAAACCCAGGTTGGCTCTTGATCAAGGGCCACTGCGAGCACAATCCCGAGTAGAGCTGAGTGCCCCAGGGCATCACTGAAGAATGCTAGCTGCCTCAAAATGGCGAAGCTGCCCAAAAAGCCGCCCGTCAACCCCATCAACATGCCACCCAACAAAGCCCGCTGCATAAACGGCAGTTGCAACAGTGCCCACACCCGCTCAGACATCGCCGCTTAACCTCTGATCCGTATCATGTTTGCCAGCCGCATAAAGATCCCAGTCATCAAGCTTCAGTATCCCTAATGATGATGAAAGTAGCGGGTGAAGGTTTTGCCATAGGCACGCTGCAAATGCGGCACTGTGAGGGCTTGGCTCGGTGCGCCCTCACAAATAAGCTGTCGATTGAGGCAAATCACCCGATCACAGTGGCGGCTCACCATATCCAGATCATGAGACACCTGAATAATCGTCCAGCCCAGGCTTTGCTTCAGCTCTATCAGGAGCTCGTAAAATTCATCATTGCCGTGAGCATCTAAGCCCGCTGGTGCTTCATCCAAAACCAGCAGCTTGCGCGGCCACACTAGGCAATAGGCCAGCAATACTCGCTTCGTCTCACCACCACTGAGGTCAGCCAACGATCGCGACTTTAAATGCAACGCCTTCACCCGCTCTAGGGCCACCGTCACCGCCTGGGCGCGCTCCCGCTGTCCGTGCCAGGGCAGTTGGGGTTGCAGCTTCCCCCAGCCCAAGCCAACGAACTCTGCCACTGTCATCGGCAGGGCCGCATTAAAAACCAAACTCTGAGGCAAATAGGCAACATACTGACGTATCTCGGGCGAGAGATAGCCCGATCGCGATACCACCTGCCCCAGAATTTCGACCCGTCCCTGCTGACACGGAAAAATCCCCAGTAGCGCTTGAATCAGCGAACTCTTGCCCGCACCATTAGGGCCAATGATCGCCGTATCCGTACCTGGGGCAACAGTAAACGAAATCTGATCGAGGACAAGCTGCTGTCCCCGATAAACACAGAGATCCTCAACGGCAACAATTGGCGGCACCATTTAGCGTCCGGTAATCAGAGCAGGCGCAATAGAAGCCGTTGTTGGTGTTAGCGCTGCCGCCAAAGAATTTGCATTTTCACGCATCATCATCAGATAGTACTCCGGCGTAAAGCCCATTTCGCTGCTCGCTGTCTCGAGCGGGTCAAAGACACCAACACCCACCGACAAATCACCCGCCAGCGCCGCAAAGGGGTTGCTGCCACCTGCTTGAGGCTCCGTCAAAATCGTATTCATCCCCGCTGCTGTAACCGTTTCCATCACCCGCTGGACATCTTCGGGTGTCGGATTATCTTCCGGCAAAGACACAAGAAACTCAGCATCGAGGCTGTAGCGATCAGCAAAGTAAAAAGCAAAGTCATGAAAGACCACAAATTCCTGCCCCGCAAAGGGCGAAAGTAGGGTTTCAATCTCTTGATCAAGCGCATTCAGTTCCGCCAAAAACGCTGCTGCATTCGCCGTGTAAATATCCGCACCCTCGGGATCAAGCTCAATCAAGCTATCCCGAATATTCTCGACCTGCTGCATTGCCCGTTGCGGATCCAGCCATACATGGGGGTCAAACTCACCGTGAACATGCCCGTGGTCATGATCGTGACTGTGAGCGTCGTGATCATGACTGTGATCATCTCCATGCTCGTGGCTATGGTCACCATGCGCCAGCAACAGCCCATTAACAACACCTAGATCGACACTCGCTACCAGGCCCATATTCCCTAAGGAGCTATGGCTATGGTCGTGATCATCACCGTGATCATGGTCATCGCCGTGATCACTATGGCCACTCCGAGCATCGAAGGCAACGGCCTCAATACCGCGACTGCTATCAATAATCGTCAAACTGGGGTTTTCAGCATTAGCAATCAGATCATCGAGAAACAGCTCCATCTCCAGACCATTAATCACCAACGCATCAGCCTGCGCCAGTGTTGCAATATCGCCAGGCCGCGCCTGAAAATCGTGCGGGGAGGCATTAGCTGGCATCAGCGGTACAACCGTGGCGCGCTCACCTGCGACAGCATTGGTGAATTGGGTCATGGGCAGAATCGTTGTCACGACCGTTAACACGGACTCAGGGGGAGTAGTCACATCTGCCTGAGCAACCACCGTTTGTTCAACCTCGCTGGCTACAGCCTCACCCTGGGAGGCTTGGGGTTGGCTGGCGCAACCCACTAATGCTAACGATGCCAACGCAGCCCAAACAGACGAAACTCGCATTACGCTCTTACCCCAGTGTGAGACTACAATTCGGGCTCAACTGAACCCGAAAATGATAACGGTTCTCATTCTAGGCAAGAATTGCGCCTGTTGGCTAGCAGTAGCCTCAGAAGGTCTGCGCAGGCCAGTTAAAGCTAACTGCCCATATCAAAACGCCAATTCAAATCTGAAGTGCATCAGTGTCTGATTTGTCTGACCAGAATAC
>CAZAGN010000125.1:0-3297 GCA_964484905.1 uncultured bacterium
AAAAGTTTAGTGTGTTTGTGTTCGGAGGTTAAACAATGCCTAAAGATGTGCATCCGAAGTGGTTTCCTGAAGCCAAGGTAATCTGCAACGGTGAAGTCGTCATGACCGTGGGTTCGACAGTGCCCGAAATGCGGGTTGATGTGTGGTCGGGTAATCACCCCTTCTTTACGGGTCAAAGCAAGATTATTGACACCGAAGGTCGGGTGGAACGGTTCATGCGGAAGTATGGCATGAAGTCGAAACAGCAAGACCAGGAATAACCCTGTATGGCTGCCCCCGCGCACATGTTGCGTAAACTCCGCGATGTGGAGTCTACGTTTCAAGAGCTCACCTATCGTATGGCTGATCCGGCGGTTGCCACCGACCCGGATGAAATGCAGCGAGTGGCGCGGGCGCGGGCAGCCCTTGAACAAACTGTGCAGACCTACGAGGAATGGCAGACGGTCAGCGAAGAAATTAAGGGTGCCGAAGACATTAAGCGTACGGCCAACGGCGACACCGATCTCATTGCCATGGCTGACCTGGAGTTGGAAGAACTCTACGCTCGCCAAGAAGCCCTCGAAGAACGCTTGACTGTCCTGCTGTTGCCACGCGACCCCAATGATGACAAAAACATCATGCTTGAAATTCGGGCTGGGGCCGGTGGTGACGAAGCTGCCATCTGGGCCGGTGATTTGATGCGGATGTATACCCGCTATGGCGAAGCACGCGGCTGGTCGGTGCGTTTGGTCAGCATGTCAGAAGCAGATATGGGCGGCGTCAAAGAAGCTGTGCTCGAAATCCAGGGCGATCTGGTCTATAGCAACCTCAAATTTGAAGCCGGTGTGCATCGGGTGCAACGTGTCCCGGCTACCGAATCGCAGGGCCGTGTACATACCTCGACCGCGACCGTGGCGATTATGCCCGAGGTGACCGAGGTTGAGGTTGAGATCAACCCCAGCGATATTGAAGTCAAAACGGCTCGTTCGGGCGGTGCTGGTGGCCAAAACGTCAACAAGGTTGAAACAGCCGTTGACTTGTTCCATAAACCTACAGGCATTCGGGTATTCTGTACCGAAGAGCGTTCCCAGCTCAAAAACCGCGAACGAGCTTTCCAAATTTTGCGGGCCAAGCTTTACGAGATCAAAATTCGCGAGCAGCAAGACGCCATCAGTAGCCAGCGCCGCATGCAAGTTGGTACGGGTGATCGCTCCGAAAAAATCCGTACCTACAACTACAAAGACAACCGCGTTACCGATCATCGCCTCAACGAAAACTTTGACCTGAGACAAGTTCTCACCGGCGATCTCGAAAACGTGATCCAGTCTTGTATTGGTGTCTATCAAAAAGAACTGCTGGCAGAAATGGCGGCGCAGAATAATTAACGAGCACTCGCAGCAGCCATTCAGGTACAGGAGAACGACTCTATGACGTGGCGTTGTGTGGAGAACTGTGGTGCCTGCTGTTATTTGGCAAACCGCGAGCACATTGAGGATGTATTAACCTTGCCCGAGCAGGCAGCTTTTGCGGCGATGGTCGGTGCCGATGGCTGGTGTGTCTATTTTGATCAGATCCAACGGCGCTGTAGTGTCTATGAAAGTCGGCCTGATTTTTGTGTCGTTTCGGTTACCGCCTTTGATGAGCGCTACGGCATTCCTGAGGCGGAGTTTGATGAGTTTGCGATTGCCTGTTGTGAAGAGCACATTCGCGATCGTTATGGCGACACCAGCCCCGAGCTTGATCGCTTTACTACGACCACGGCCTAAGATTCTTTATCATCGTCTCAGAGTAAGAACAGCAAAAGTGCAATCAAAGCACCACCAACGACCGCGAAGCCAAACGCAAGTGACTTTAAATCCCGCTGTATCTTGATGAGAATGCAGGTAATGAGATTAGAGGTGTAAACGGTGTCGCAACTACTAGCGGGCTTAGTGAGTATTGCCACGCCTGATCACCAGCGCCTTGAGGAGTTCTACACCGCGCTGTTGCAGCAAGAGCCGACGATGCGGCTGGGTGATCACTACTGCGAGTATCAGTTACCTGGCCTACGGTTGGGTGTGTATGGCAGCGATAAGCCCGAGTTTGCTGCTATGGCTGGGGCGGTCAGTATTTGTGTGCAGGTTGAACGGCTCGAAGACTGGCTACCCCCCGACCAAGATTATGTCATTAAAACCGCCAGCCATGGGCGTGAGGTGGAGTTGCGAGACCCCGATGGCAATCGACTGGTGATTCATGAGCCGGTGCCTGCCCTCTGGCCGCAGTTGCTTAAAGCAGACTGAAGTTATCGAGGCCGTGCTCTGTGTTGATCGCGATTGCGAGACTCTGTTCTGCCTCTGTGAGCGCTTCCCACTGCGCCTGTTGGCTGCCCACCAAATCGGCGGTGGCATCGGCAATATCGCCCTGGCGCTGTTCGAGGCGCGAGCGCAACGTAGCCTCATCGGCCTGACAGTGGAGAATCCGTAACGGTATGCCTTGAGCCGCCGCCGCTTCTAGTATCTGTTGCCGCCACGCAACACGGTCATATTTGGCATCAAGCACGACCGACTGTCCGGCCTGCGTGAGGGCCATTGCCAAATCACACAGCCGTTGGTAAGTCTTCTCTGTCATCTCGGTGCTATATAGGCTCGCATCACCGCGCTGGTCGAGGGCAACGCCACCCAAATGTTTGCGCACAGCATCCGAGCGAATCTGAATGGCATCCAGCTCAGCCGCTACCCGCCGCCCTAAAGTTGATTTGCCAGAACCGGAAAGACCACAGATCAGGATAATTTGCGGCGGCTTAGGCTGGGTATAGCGATAGGCCAGGGTGTAGTAAGCGCGGGCAGTTTCTTGGGCCTTATCGCGGGTGGCGGCATCAATACCCGGATCATCCAGCAGAAAAGACGTGACCTTGGCCCGAACATAGGCGCGCATACTCAAATATACCGGCAAGAGCCGGGCCGCGAGATAGTCGTTGGTGCGTTCGAGGTATGTATTCAAAAAGCGATTGGCTAAATCAGGTCGTCCCCGGAAGCTTAGATCCATCACCAGAAAAGCAGCATCGTAAATGACATCGATATTGCGAAATTCTTGGTTGAACTCGATGCAATCAAAAAGCTGAATTGACCCTTCAAACAGGCAAATATTGCCAAGGTGCAAATCGCCGTGGCATTCCTTGATTTTGCCCTGCGCTTGGCGTTCACTAAACCAAGCCGCCTGCTCGCCAAAAATCTGGTCGCTGTAGGCACGGGTAGCGGCGAGCTGTGGCTCGGTTTGCGCCAGACCTACGTATTGGGTGGTGTGGGCATAGTTATCGTCGGCGGTTTGCTTAATTGTGGC
>CAZAGN010000125.1:3397-4591 GCA_964484905.1 uncultured bacterium
GCAAAAAAACAGCCGCTTATCGAGGGTTGAGAAATCGAGAAAGCCAAAGTTCACGGGCTTCTTGACTTTGTAGGCAAATTCACCTGTCAGGTAGATCGTGGAAATATGGGTTTGTAGCGTCTGGATTGGCTGGGTGACGGGGTGTGGGTAGGCAGCAGCTTCGAGCAACGGCGCGTAGATCATCCCTAAACTCCTGAGCCAACTTTGCTATCCTACGCCAGAGACGACTGTAGCCATAAGCTTTTGCAAATGAACTTCTGCCGTCGTGGCATCAGAGAAATCGCTTTCCAAACATTAGCCGCGCTCGGTAGATAACGAAAAGTTGCCGTGGGCGGACTAAAAGTCTGTGTAAATCACAACATATTAACGACAAGTGTTCTCGAAGTGAGTAGTCAATCAAACACGTATGTGGTGCCGTATCAATCCCGTGCTTGGGTACTTAATGAAACGACGACCATGGTGTCAATGTCTAAAGTGTCATTGTGACCATTCTTCACTACTTAAGTTGTACGGCATGCGGGGCGAGAGCTGTTGTTGTAACTAATGCCCGGGCCGTATTCGCAAAAACCAGATTTGCTTTTAGCTCTCTAACTTTAAGGCTTTGGGAAGAGGCTGGTTTCGATTGCTAGAGTAGGGGAGCAATCCGGTAAGGATATCCCATGAATCTGACGCAACTCATTGTGGCGTGGCTCGTCATGAGCCTCAGCCTTTTTATTATTTCAAAGATACCGATTTTGGGTGTCGAGATTGACCGCTTTGAGACAGCCCTGACTTCGGCGGCTGTTTTTGGCATTCTCAATGCGTTTGTGCGGCCTATTTTGGCTTTCTTTACCTTTCCGATAACGGTTATTACCTTTGGGCTGTTTATCTTTGTTCTTAATGCCATAATCTTTGCCCTAGCCGCCGCCTTTGTGTCGGGCTTCCGGCTCCGTAATGGCATTTGGAGTGCTGTCTTTGGCGCGATTGCCCAGGCACTGGTCTACAGCTTCTTGCGGGGATTGTTTAGCTAATGCGGGCCTGGCTGGCCATGGTGTTGCTGGTGGCGACGTGGTGTCCGGCGGGTGTTTGCTTTAATAATATTCAACGCAGCGCCAAAAACTACTGGGAATATCGTGCTGTCCGCTCGGATGGGGCTCTGGTGGTTTATGACTGTCGCGCCCAAGCGATGGTGCAGCAGCAGCATGTGTCTGGTTT
>CAZAGN010000126.1:0-4583 GCA_964484905.1 uncultured bacterium
TAGACGGCAGTATCACATCAGGTCTCGACTTTTTTATGGGCCGCAAACACCGCAACAGTGATGGCGGTATCTGTGGTACCAACACGTTTAACCCGCCTGCACCAGGTCGGACGGTAAATTTAGTGGGAAATAACACTGCCCTTTTGTGTAATGGCACTCGGGTGCAATACAACGACACCAATATTGACAATACTGGTGCAACCAACCTCATTACGCCTCGTCGCGACCCTCTTGAGGTGCCAGGCAATAACAACTTTGCCCCAGTGGCCGGTAATGAATACTTTGCGCTCGCTGATCTGCGCCTTGCCCTGAACCTTAATGGAACAACCCCTGCTATCGAAGTTCGCACTGCTGCCAATACAGTCGACGCTTCATTGACAACGATCCTGAACACATCCTGCACAGCAACAGCCGCACCGAATACTGACCCTAGAGATGCAAACTACACTCCTCAATACGAACGCAGTGCTGTCAGTTACTTGCCGCCACCAGATGCTTGGAAAAATTCGCCTTCGAACGAATCTCCAACTACCAACCAGGGTCAACTTAATACATTCATCCGAAACTGGAATTTTGTTGGAGGCGATACCACCAATCCAAATATCAACCGTTTTCCGCCGTTTTATGACCACCGTGAACGCCGCTTCATTGAGATGTTTAATGTTAATGTTCAGGGGCTGTTAGATTGCATTGATGCAAACAATGCGCTTATTGGTGGTGAGCCACTTAACGGAACGGACGAAGGCGGCCTCGTCTTTCATATTTCAGTCGATGGCCCTAACTCGGGCGGCCTGAATAATTACGGCATTCGCTTAGTCAACGGTGAGCAACTAACAACAACGGGTGGTACAGCTGGGGGTAATTGCGCAGCGACCGGTGAACCCTGTGGCCTAACCGTCGTCAGCGACCAGTCGGTGTATGTGCAAGGGAACTACAACGCGCCTACGGATGAAATGGCAATCGCCTGGGATCCCGTTGGTGGCCAACCGAACCGGATCCCAGCCTCTGTCATCGCTGATACGGTTTCAATCCTGTCAGCACGCTGGGACGACCGCCGTTCCTTCAACGAAAATATCAACAATAATAATGGTTCAAATCCATTTGGAGGAGCTACTTGGGGTGCTGGTGGTAGAGGAGCAGAAGATACTGAATTTAATATAGCAATTTTAGCTGGTACTGAAAGCTCATGTAATGCTGAACTCGTGACTTGTAATGGCCCCTACAATGGCGGATTTGAGAACTTCCCGCGCTTTCTTGAAAGGTGGGGTAACACCGTTCAGATGCGCTATCGGGGCTCAATCGTGAGTTTAGACAACCCAACGACAAAAGATACGTTGCTGGGCACACGTGGCACTGGCTTTTACGCGCCACCTAACCGTCTTTGGGCCTTTGATACACGCTTCCGTCGCGCTGAGAATCTACCGCCCTTGTCGCCACGCTTTGTCTATCTAGTCCAAGAGCTGTTTGTGCGGGAATTCGAGCAGTAAGGCAAATCAACCTAAGGGGGCGGCGGTTCAGGCCGCCTCATCCAGTACGCTGTCCAGCAGTTGCCACAGATCGGGGGTTTCCGTCAGGAGCTGCTCAATCAGGCTCTGCTGGGCAGCTTCATCATCAATTTTGCCCAGGCGGCGCATCGCCCCTAGTTTTTGTTCGGCATCGTTGCAGTACAGTTGCAAATCTAGGCGTTGTTCGGGCTCAAGGGCAGGCTCATCCAGAAGACGCTTGGCAATTCCTAGCACCAACAACGGCCCGACGATCGTCACAGGTGGCTCGGGTAGCGGACGTTCGAGGTAGGCCAACACCGCCGCCCAGGTTTCCGGGTCATGCGTGGCAGCAGCAGTAATGTCTGCCTGCAAAGAGGGAATCGGCGTCACCCGCTCACCAACGGCTTCCAGAAAATAATCAATATCGGTTGCACCCGACTGAGCCATCAGCCGCTGAATTGTCTCCAGCAGTGCAGTGGGCGATTGTGTCCCCAACCACTCACGCAAGGCTTGGCGCAGCGCCTCTGGATAGACCAGCTCAGCCAGCAGAGGTTCTGTCCGGGCCTGAGTTGCCTGCAATAACTCGACCTGCTCGGGTACCTGAGCTGCCAAAGCCTCGATAGCCGTCGCAAAGATTAGTAGGTCAGGAATGGCCATCGTTAGGCGTGGGGGTGGCGGCGAATACCAATAAAGCAATCGTACAAAAAGCCCCAGAATTCGCGTCCGCGCCAAATATCGAGGGATTGGTCGCATTCTTTGGCATCAAGCTGGGGCTTGGCCTCACGGTAGGCGGCGGCGTACTTGTACCAGGGCACTGTGGGCCACAGGTGATGCACCAGGTGATAGTTCTGACCCAACAAAAGGATGTTCGCGATCGGGCCTGGATAAACGCGGGCGTTGTACCAGCGAGCTGTTTCTTTAAACGGGCGGTGCGGCAGATAGTCGAAGAACAAACCCAAGAGCAAGCCCATGATGAAGGCGGGTGGCAGCCAGTAATTGAGCAAGTAGTCGCTGTAGCCCGAAAGGACTGCGTAGGTGAAAAAGACGATCACAAAGGCGCGGCTAAGGGCCCACTCAAGCAGGTCGTATTTGCCCTTTTTCCAGAGCTGCCTCTTAAAGAAAAAGATTTCGTGATAGAAAAAGCGTACCGGAATGAGCCAGAGTGGCCCCCCAGTAGAAACATAATGGTCGGGATCGTTTTCGGGATCGTTAACGTTAGCGTGGTGCTGCATATGCACCCGCTTGAAGACGGGGTAGACAAACCCCTGCAACAGGGCCGAACCGTGACCGAGGGTGGTATTGATCCAGGGCACGCTATGAGCGGAACCGTGGGAGGCATCGTGAATGACGGTGCCCAATACATATAACGAGATAAAGTTGAGCCAAAACACCAACCAGCGTGGCCAGCCCCAAACGGCGTACCCCAAAAAGTCGCAGACAGCCAGAGCCAAGGAAGCTAGGAACAGAACAACGTTCCAATTCCAAAACTGTGACGGTGGCCCAAGCAGCTCGTATGAAATCGTCGTAGGCTTTTGTGCCGCCTGCATGACCCACCACTCCTGCAATTAATGCGCCGTAGTTACACGGTGCTAATTTCTGTTAAGCGTTCTTATCTTATCAAGAGCGTCTAACTGAGGGGAAGCACCTACACGTTTGGATCAACGCTCAAGGGCGCTGAGTTGGCGGCGTTGGCTGGAGGGCAGGTCACAACCTATGCTTGACATCTACCTTGTTATGCTTGACATCTACTTTGCTAAATGTTGACACCTATAAAATTTGTGGGTACAGTTGGGGCATCTGCGTTTTCACGCAAACTTTGGTGCTGAGGACTACATTATGGTTTTGCACAAAGCCTTAGCAGGCTGCAGTTTTCTGCTTGCTAGCCTATGCTCGGCAGTAGCGGCACAGGTGTCTGCCCCGACACTCGATTTTCAAGATTTGCAAGAGCAAGGGGTTCAGCTTCGGCAGTCATTAGAAGATTCTCGTAATCTGCGCTTCAGTTCACCTGCGTTTAGCATCGCCAACCCAACGGGCTATGGCGCAAGTTGGGGGACGGCGTTTTTTGGTGTAGGTGGTAGTTTTGGCACCGGTGGTGCAACGGGCCTGGGTGTGGGTATTGGCTTGGGTGATGCGGCCAACTTAGTTGGTGCGCAGGTTACATTGGCTTCTCTCGATACTTCGACCCAGACTTTTAGCATAAGCGCCAAAGTTCACCGAGTGCTTACGAATACAGAGGCGCTTGGCTGGTCTGTGGCCGTGGGCTGGGATGACTTTGCCGCCGACAGCAGCTCATTTGATATCAGCTCCTCATTGTATGGCTCAACAACCGTCATATTTAAGCTGCGGCCCTCGGTTGCTGAAAGCTTTAGTCGTCTGGCGCTGACTGTGGGTTTGGGGGGCGGTCGCTATCGACGCGACAGCGATATTTTGGCCGGTAACGATACTGTGGGAGTTTTTGCCAGTGCGGCTCTGCGGATTGGCCCTGCCTGGAGTGCGATTGCCGAATGGACAGGTCAGGATTTGGCACTGGGTGTATCGGTTGCGCCGTTCCCCCGCTTTCCGCTGGTGATTACGCCCGCTGTGCGCGATATTACGGGTAGCGATCGCGACCCCCGCTTTACGCTGGGTGCTGGCGTTACCTTTAGTTTCTAAGGATACTGAACTCATGAACCTTCTAACGCTAGCGGTTGCCGGTTTCATTTCTAGCTTCACCCTCGCGGCCCAGGCCCAGGTTGTCGTGATTGTTGATATCAATACCGCACCCATTACGCCAAATGTGCCTTTACCGCCACGGGCTGAGTTTAATCCGGGCTTGGCACCGCAGTTTCCGCAGCTTACCGCCGAGCTCGCCCCCCGCACTGTCGATTCCCTCACAGAAGGCTGTTTTGAGCCCGACGCACTTACGGACGAGGTGACCAGTAGCCTGCAACGGGTAGATACCCTGGGGCAACGTGCCGCCGCCAGTGGCGATACACAAGCCATTATTGCCCTAACATCGGAATTTAACCGCCTGGAAGGGTTGCTGAATGCTTTGGTTGATGTGTATGGCGAAACGATTGTCGAAACACCTACACCTGCCTGCGAGAACTTAGCTGATTC
>CAZAGN010000127.1:0-4542 GCA_964484905.1 uncultured bacterium
GAACGCTACCTTGCTTACCAAAGTTGGCAGACTGTGGCTACGGCTCGCGATCGCGACCAAGCGGTCATCATTTTGCCCCTCGGTACCGTCGAACAACACGGCCACCACCTGCCCCTGATTGTCGATAGTGCGATTGCCGCGGCTGTTGTTGGGCGGGCGCTCAGCCAGCTTGAGCCTGGCGTTACTGCCTTTGCCCTGCCGCCGCTGTGCTATGGCAAATCGAGCGAGCATGACGCCTTTGCGGGCACAATTACCCTCTCGACCGCGACCCTCACGGCGCTGCTCATGGATATGGGTGAGAGCCTTTATCGCAGCGGTTGGCGCAAGTGGCTGTTGGTTAATGCCCACGGTGGCCAGCCCCAAATTCTTGATTTGGTGGCGCGTGATTTGCACCAGCGCTATCCCGATTTTTGGGTCTTGCCCCATTTCGTCTGGCGGGTTGATCATAATGCCGCCGACCTACTGACGCCCCAAGAACTGCGCGAGGGCATGCACGCTGGCGATGCCGAAACCAGCCTGCTCTTGGCGATGCTGCCCGAGACCGTCAATATGGCGAACGCGCAGCGCCACTATCCCGCCGCCCCAGGAAATCTTATCGGTTGGGAAAATCAACTGCCCGTCGCCTGGCTCACTCAAGATCTGAGTGCTACCGGCCTGATTGGCGATGCGACCACCGCCACCGCCGCCAAGGGTGAGCAGCTTTGGCAGTCGCTGGCTGATTGCTGGGCGGAGGTAATTAGCGAGATTTATCACTGGCAGCCCGCAGGCGGGCATAGCGTGTCAGTCGATTGAGAATCCGCGCCAGCAACTCCGGCGCAAACACCGGCTTCGCAATATAGTCATCGGCCCCCGCCTCAAACACCGCCTGGATCGTTTCGGAATCGCGGTGAGAGGTCAAAATCCAAATTGGGATTTCCCAGTAGCGATCATCGTTGCGAATCGCCTCGCACAACTCAATGCCACTAAACTCCGGCATATCTACATCCAGCAAAATGCCATCGGGTTTCTGCTCGGCCAACACCTCCCAGGCTTGACGCGGATGATCCAGCAACGTCAGCCGGAAACCCCAGGGTTGCAACATCGAGCTAACCGCCATCAAAAATACCGGGTCATCATCAACCATCAACAGGTGCAGATCGCCGGGTTGCTGGGCTTGCTGGCTGCGTTGCACTGTCGCCAAGACCTTCGCCACACTCAAGGGCGGCACCAACACCCCCAAAGCACCCGCACGTTTGGCGGCCAGGGTATCGTTCAGGCTGCTCTGGGCCTGCACAATCAGGGTCGGCGGCAGGGGCTGGGGCAAGCTTGCGAGGGTTGCGGCCTCACTTACCAAGACAACCGTCTGACTGGGCTCGGCCAAAATAATCGGTGTCACCGACTCCGTTTGGACAACCTGCACTGCACGCGGTTTGTTGTCGTACAGGGGTGCCGCCCAATCAGCCGCACCCAAAATATAAATCGTCGTGCTCGCTTCTCCCTCTGGCAAGCTAATCAAGCGGCCCAAATCAGCTACCGCCTGTTCCGCCGCCGTCATATCGTTTTCTTTGCCGTCAAAAAAGCGCTCCAGATAGCGGGCCGCTTCCGTCCCCTCCGGCCGACCGGCAGTACCCAACGAGCCCGCCAGCTTATGGGCGGCCTGACGGGCCGATTCGCGCAGGGTTTGCGACAGACTACTTTGATTCAAAGTCGCGATCGCCGTGGTCAACACCTGATGCTGGGCATCCACCTGTAGCTGTACCAATGCCCAAAGATCAGCCTCGTCGGGTGCAGCAGTTGTCGCGATCGTCCCGGCTTCAGCCATGTGCGCCTGGGCGAAGGCCGGGTTCATCCGATAGCCCAAGCCATACACCGATTCGATAATGTCAGCTGGTGCTGCTGTCGCCTGCAAATTTCGCCGCAGTCCCTTAATGTGCGCCTTGATCGTGTTCTCATTGGGCGAATCATCAATCGTCCAAACATGATCCAAAATCGCCGTGCGGCTGAATACTCGCTGACCATTGCGAATCAGCAACTCGAGAATGCTGTACTCCTTGGGGCGTAGATTAACCGTTCGCCCTGCATAAACTACTTCACAGCGCGCCGGATCTAGGCTGAGATCACCCCACGTCAGGATCGTTTCGGCCGGTGTCTGCTGCTGCCGCCGTAACAAAGCTCGCAGCCGCGCCGAGAGCTCGCTAAGGCTGCAGGGCTTAACTAGATAATCATCGGCCCCCGAATCAAGACCACGTACCTTTTCTTGATCAGCCTCATGGGCTGTTAGCAATAACACGGGCGTCGTAATCCCGTGACGCCGCAAGCGCTGGCACAAACTAATGCCATCGAGCTTCGGCAAATCAATATCAATAATGGCGACATCTGGCGGCATTGACTCCAGAAATGACCAGCCCACCTCACCATCTTCGGCCAGCTCGACCGTGTAGTTTTGCCGCCGCAGACTGGTTGCGACCACAGCCGCAAAACCCGGATCATCCTCAACCAGTAAAACTTTCATCAAATCCACCTGTGCGAGGGCTGAGCTGCCTACCCCCTAGTATCCCTGCAACACCCACGTCTCAACCCACGTCTTCAGGATTTTAGTTACGGCTGACATCAAAAATATTCAGGCCAAAGGTGACCACACCTAACGCGAGGGGGAAGGCAATAGCCACAAACCCAACGATGCTTGAAAGCCGACCCAGCCAACGATAGAGCAGTTGCTTTTTGGGATCATAAAGGGTGTCGGCAACGGCCACCAACCACGAGGAGCCGCCGAGAATGCACGCACCAATAACCCCCAAAAGAATACTGGGCACAAACCAGGCTTCAACATCCTCAAAGGCATACACCGCCGTCAGCGGAATGAGGCCAAAGCAGACAGCCTCCATCACAGCCCAGGTGACGATCGAAAGGCGCACATCGCTAGCCGCTATTTCCTGAGGCGTTTTCATGGGGTGCGCTCCAGTCTATGGTGAAGTGTAGCCTTTATCATGGGGTATGGCATGTGAGTCATAAGACTGTAATGGATATCGTGTTCCTCGTCTTAGATACCCAGCGTGCTGATCGGTTGTCGTGCTATGGCTATCCACGACCGACCTCGCCACACCTCGACGCCCTCGCAGCTCGGGCTACCCGCTACACCCAGGCCATCGCCGCCGCGCAGTGGACGCTACCCAGTCATGCCTCAATGTTTACGGGCCTTTACCCTTCGGCTCACGGCTTGGTGCAGTCCTACTCGGCCC
Source organism: uncultured bacterium (assembly GCA_964484905.1). GTDB lineage: Bacteria > Cyanobacteriota > Cyanobacteriia > Thermostichales > PCC-7336 > CAZAGN01. The sequence continues at coordinate 3,219 of CAZAGN010000127.1, forward strand.
TACCTGCATCCATACCGACCCTCGCCGAACGCCTGCAAGCAGGTGGCTACTACACGGCGGGCTTTTGCAACAACCCCCTAGTGGGCGTGATCAATAATGGCTTGCGGCGAGGTTTCCAGAGTTTTCTGAACTACAGCGGCCTGATGAACGCAAAACCGAATCAAGCGGCGGCTGGCTCGGGCTGGCTAGACCGTTATCGGCAGGGGTTTAAGCGATGGTTGGCAACAGGTTTACAAAAGGTTCAAGATGCCTTTGCCCGTTCTGAGTGGCTGCTGGCACTGTCCTTTACACCTCTGATGGTTCCCCTCTGGCAAACGGCCCTCAGCTTTAAGGGCAACACAGCAAAATCTTTGGCTGATGCTGCCGAACTTCTTATTGCCCGGCAGGGGGTTGCGCCTGAGCAGCCGATTTTTACGTTTATTAACCTTATGGGCACCCACATGCCCTATCACCCGCCCCGACGCTTTACAGAGCAGTTTGCCCCAGAGGTGCTCAAGACTAAAAGTGCGCAGCGTTTTCTCGGGCAATTTAACAGTGACATTTATGGCTGGTTAGCACCGCTAGCTCGCGATCTTGACCCAGAGCAAAAGCAGGTACTCGATGGTATGTACGATGCCGAGGTGGCCGCTCAGGATGAGCAGGTCGGTATTTTTATAGAGCGCCTGCGTGCCAGTGGTGCCCTCGACACGACGCTGATTGTGGTCTGTGCCGACCACGGCGAGCACCTTGGGGAGAAGCAGTTTATCGGTCATACCCTCACGGTCTATAACGAGCTAGTCCGGGTACCACTGCTGATTTATAATCCGCACCAACCCCAAGGCCAGGTAGTTGAAGCAGCCATTTCGACGCGGCGGCTCTTTCATACGGTGCTGACGGCGGCAGGGCTAGCAACCGAAGCTGAGCAGGCCCTGAGTTTGACAGCACCTCAAACTGACCCGTGGGTGCTCTCCGAGGCGGTACCGCCCCAAAATGTCGTGAACCTCTTACGACAACGGCGACCGGATCTCATTCGCGATCGCGACTGTGATAAACCCCGTCGGGCCGTCTGGAGTCGACACCACAAACTGATTGAAAGCGGCGATGCCACTCTGGAGTTATACAGCCTTGATGATCCGAGCGAAAGCCTCGATCTCAGCGCGATGCTACCGGAGCACGTTGAGGCGCTTCAAGCCCATCTGCAGGCAATGCTCACACCGATCGCGAGCTCGGGCGACTATGCCAGCAACTTTGATGATCCAGAAGTGCAACAACGCCTGCGGGATTTGGGCTATCTCGAAGATTAGTGGCCGCACAGACTGGTTATGCGGCCCCATCCCCTGGCTAG
>CAZAGN010000128.1:0-1595 GCA_964484905.1 uncultured bacterium
TGCAATGGATATTGCCGAAGCCTATGCGTGCAATCTAGACATCCCAGGTATCGACCCAGCCGCGATTGCCCTCGCGATGCACTACGGGCGTGGTCAAGAATCAGTGGCTATTCTCGAGCGTCCCCCGCTGCCACCGCCCCAGGTTCTGACAGGTTACAGCAACTTATTGGCGCGACTCCGACCCGATTTAGGCGCTAAGTTGGCGCTTTTGCGTGATGTGGCGGCAACACTGCCGTTGCGGCTGTATTTGGTGGGTGGCGCTGTCCGGGATTTACTGCTGCATCAAGACACCAGCGATCTCGATTTAGTTGTTGATCAAGGCACAGCCGCAGATCTAACAACGGCTCTGGAGACCATCGCGATCGACGAGGTTCAGATTCAGCGGCACGATCGCTACTACACAGCCGTCCTGACCTGGCCCGATGGCACGGTCATTGATGTGGTGACAGCCCGCCAGGAAACCTACGCAGCGGCGGCAGCGCATCCCCAGGTGGTTCCGGCAACACTCATGGCCGATCTCAGTCGGCGCGATTTTACGATAAATGCCCTGGCCCTGGGGCTGAGTGGTGATCAAGCGGGCTGTTTGATTGACCCCTTTGGTGGCTTGGCCGATTTAGAGGCGGGCTGTTTGCGCACCCTCCATGCCAATAGTTTTTATGAAGATCCCACCCGTCTGGTACGCGGGGCTCGCTTTGCTGCCCGCTTTAACTTGCAACTGCTCGAGCATTGCCAGATCGAGGTCACAGTCGCCATCGCGAGCTTGCATCAACACATTTGGCAGGTTAGTTATCCCCGCCAGGATGATCGCCTCAAGCATGAATGGGCGGCGTTATTGGCCGCAGACGCTTGGCCGCAAGCGCTGATAACCTTAGAAAGCTGGGGCGGCCTGAGATATTTCGGCAGTGCGGTAACAGCAGAGGCCGTGATCACGACGCTGCGGCGCTATCGGCAGGGGCGGCGCTATTGGCAACAACGCGGTCTGGACACCTATCCTGATTTAGCCGCTGTTTTACAGCATTGCGATCCGGTTGTGCAGCAAGCGCTCCTACCCAACATCGACTTTCAGATCCCAGCCCCCCCCAATCACGTGAGTGAGTTGGTGGCACAGTGGCGAGCCGTTGATCCGGCAGCGATTGTTTTGTTTGCCAGTCGAGCCAGTCGGGCCGAGCGTTGGTTGTGCTGGCAGTATTTACGCACTTGGCGGCACACAAAACCGATCCTGAGTGGTCATGATTTGGTCGCGTTGGGCTACCCTCGCGGGCGCTTATACAGTGAAATTCTGAGCCGTTTATTGGCGGCGCAATTAGACCAGCAGCTTGAGCCTACATCTGAGGCCGCCCGACAGTGGGTGCAGCATCAATTTCCGCGTAATGAGTAAGTCTCTGGTTATCTACAGTGGCTTATTTACGATGGCTGGAGCTTGCCGTTGGTGATCGTGGCCGCTCCTATGGATTAGCCGCTCCGTCGTGTACTTAGGGTGCCAGAGCTGTTTCGCTGACATAAGGTTCCCAGCCCATAAAATCATGCTCCATCTGGCAAGCAGCTTCCCAGCTATCAGCTTCAAAAACGGCTAATTGCTTTGCCTCAGAGTCTAG
>CAZAGN010000128.1:1695-4395 GCA_964484905.1 uncultured bacterium
ATTATCTGCGGGGAAGAGCGTTAATGCCCCGTAAGAGTCTTGCCAAAGTTCGTAGCGCTTAATTTTTGCCATAGCTCAATCATAAATAGCTCATTCAATAAATGCCGCTCCACTCAGAATCTCGATGTCGATACGTATCCCCCAGCGGCTGTTATTGGGCTGGGGAAACGACTTTTTTATGAGCGCTTCAATGCCCTGAGCCTGACGAACACGGATCATCGGCGTGCTTGCTCTAGTCCGGTGCGTCGTTGCGCTCTGTCAGCTCTGGTTAGCTGAGCTTCGAGCTTGACTAAAAGAGCTAAACCCTCATCAACAGTGAGTGGAGTGTCTTGATTCCAATCAACGGATACTTCGAGTTGCTCTCCCTGAGCTTGTATCCGTCCTCGATGCTGACGCGCCATCTAAATTCCTAGTCGTCATTGTCTCAAGCGCAGCTGAAGAAACTCTAACTGGGTTTATATCAGCGAGCCATTACCCCACTCGCGCGGCCACAAAACGCTCAATGCCCGCCAGATCGCGATGAATCTCAATCTGGTCGTAGCGCCCATCGGCAGCCAAGCGCTCGGCGACGACTACGGCTTGGCCTTGCATCACCTCAACCAGCCAAAAGCCACCGCTCACGATGTAATCCGGCGCTTGGGCCATCAAAGTCGCGATCGCGAGCAGGCCATCTTTCCCCCCATCAAGGGCCAAACGCGGCTCATGCTCATGCACCTCCGGCTCCAGTGTCGCCCACACCGCTGTCGGGATATAGGGCGGGTTTGAAACCATGCCTTGCAAGCGACAGCCAACGAGGGGCTGAAACCAACTGCCCTGACGCAGCTCGATTTGGGCTTGTTTTTGGTAGCGTTCACTATTCGTTTTCGCGATCGCGATCGCCGCCTCACTCAGATCCACCGCAATCACCTGGGGCACAACCTCACTCAGGCCCAGCGCCAACGCCCCACTGCCCGTGCCCAAATCTGCCCATAGCCCTGTCGTCAGCCCCGTTGCCGCCACAATCTCGACCATCAGCTCAGTTTCGGGGCGCGGAATCAACACCGCCGGACTCACAACCAGCTCATACTCACGCCAATAGGCTTTGCCCAGCAGATACTGCACCGGACACCGTTCGCTAAGGCGTCGCTGCCAAAGCGGCTCTAACTGCGCCAGCAGTTCTAATTCAGAAAGCGCCTGCGGTTTCCCCCAGACGCCCGTAGTCGCTTTGATTAACCAATCGACCTCGGCTGGATCAACACCCGCACCGAGAGCCGACTGTCGCGATCGCGATCGCCACTGCGCCAGAGCTGTCACACCTAGGGGGCGGCTGGATCTGCTAGGGCTGGAGCCGCCGGATCTGCCGGGGCGGCTTGCTCCATCGATTGAACAAACTCAAGTGCTGCGCGTGACGGCACAAAGGCAATCTTGGTCACATCTTCTTCCGCCGCCGGATCGAGCATCGCACCCACAACTTGCTCTAGGGTTGTCACCTCAATGCGCGTCGTTGAGGCCGTTGGATTGTCTGCCGCCGCGCGTTCGAGTGCTGCTCGCAGATCAGTTTGACTAAAGAAAAAGGGCACGACTTCACCACCCTCAGCCTCAACCGTCAGCACCCCTTGGTCAGACTCACCATAAAACAGCGGTACACCCGGAAATTCAGTCAGTTCTGCTCCCTCAGGTGTGGCGCGGGCAATAGTCAGTGCTTCCTGCGATACCTGAGCATCCGGCAGCACCTGAAAACGAATATCTGTGCCCTGTTGCTCTTCAGCTACCTGAAAGGCATAGCCCAACGACAGCGGCATGACCTGAGCTTGACCGGCTACATCTGGATTGCTCTGACGAATTTGCTCAATCGTGCTCAGAGCCTCTTGCTGGTTTAACCAGAAGGTCGCCACCTGAATATTTTGACCCTCTTGGTCAATATTGGCCAAAACCGGCGTACCGTCCTGCGAGACGATCGCGAACACAGGCACAGCATCCAAACGTTCTGTCACCTCAGCCTGCGAGAGCGGTGCCGCCATCACCACGGGCATACTGGCAAGCCACGCACCTGCAACCCAGCCACTTAACCGCTTCAACATAGCCAACCTACTCCTAGAGACAACAGACTCAACACACATTGCATACTCGATAGCTTAATGCGCCTCGATCCACGGCGTCGAGGGGAACAGCCGTAATCCTTGTGCGCCTAACCATACTAGATATAGCGCTTAATCTGGCAGCAAAGCCGATCTTTATCACTAAAGTTTGGGTTGACAGCATACCTCTCACTGACCGCAAGCCTTTCTGAGAAAAACACCCCAATTCGCCCAGAAGACTTAAAATTTAATTTAAAATTTAACGAAAACCTCCCAACGCCCCACCAAACCCCCTTACGATTAAGCCACATCCACAGGAGTAGTCCATGGCCGTCTATCAAGTGCGTTTAATCAATGCCGCCGAAGGTCTCGACGTCACGATTGAGGTTGATGAAGACGAATCCGTCTTGGATGCTGCAGAATACGAAGAAATTGCCCTGCCCTTCAGCTGCCGCTCAGGCATGTGCTCAGCCTGTACGGGTCGCGTCACAAGCGGCGAGATTAACGACTCATCAGGCAGCCCAGATATGTTCTTCAACAAAAATCAGCGGAGTGCCGGGCTGCGCCTGCTGTGCATTGGCCGTCCAACATCTGACTGCACCATCGAAACGCACATGGAATCACGCATCAGCGAGTTCTAGGC
>CAZAGN010000129.1:0-4321 GCA_964484905.1 uncultured bacterium
CATATTTTTACAGTCAAATGAGTTAGGCCAGGTATAGGTGACAGCAGGCTGTGCCTGGCTATGGCGATCCGTTTAGGCGTATGTCCGTTCGCTACACTGATAGTTACTCATTTTGCGTCGTTTCACTTATGTCTTCTCCCTGGTCAAGCCTCTTTCATCGCCGCAGTGGTAGTCGCAATCAGCCGGTCGCGGTGATTGGCATGGGGCGCTTTGGTCGCTCGGTTGCACGGACACTCCATGCGGCGGGTCATGAGGTGCTGGTGGTTGACCGTAACGAAGAACTGGTAAATACGGCCCTGAGTGATGAAAATGGCGAGGCGATCGCGACCCAAGCCCTCAACCTCGACTCTGTCGATCAAAACGCCCTGCGCCAAGCGGGGATCGACCAATTTCCGACCGTCATCGTCGCGATCGGCCACTACTTTGAAGCCAGCGTTCTCACGACTCTGAACCTCAAAAAAATCGGCTGCCCCGAGGTGATTGCCAAAGCTGTATCGGATGTCCATGGCGAAGTCCTGACTCAAATCGGGGCCGACCACGTGGTTTACCCCGAAAAAGAGATGGGGCGGATTGTTGCCCAACAACTGATGAAAACGGGCTTTCTCCACTCGATGCTGCTGGATACCGACCACAGTGTGGTGGAGATGATTGCACCGCACCCGCTAACGGGGCATACCCTGGCTGAGCTGCAACTACGGCCCCGCTTTGGTATCAGTGTGCTGGCGATCCGGCACGACGACAAACTGAACGTGAACCCATTGCCCAATGACCGCATTAACCAGGGCGATCTGATTGTGGTTATCGGCTCCCACTCTGATCTTGAGCGTTTGGCGCAGCTATCGCCACCCAACGAGGTGCTGTCAGTGGGACGGACACTTTGAGCGCCATCCTTGATCCCTGTGTCTATTACGATAGATAAAGAATTCTCAGGCAGCGTGAATGGCGATTACCGAAGAAGTAATTTATGAGGGGGGGCCGCACGTCGGTGATTTGATTATCAACACCGCCGTTGGCGCAACCATTTTTGGCTTGCCATTGTTTGCTCAAGCCTTGGTGCGCCGTCTTTGGGTTCGCTATCGCATTACCAACCGGCGCGTGATCGTCACGGGTGGCTGGGGTGGCAAAGAGCGCACCGATATTATCTACAAGGAAATTACCAAAATTGTGATTGTGCCCCGAGGTCTGGGTACGTGGGGCGATATGGTGCTAACTCTCAAAGATGGTAGCCGTCTAGAAATGCGCTCGGTACCCAAGTTTCGCGAAATTTATGACTATATGCTTGAGAAAATTGACCCCAAAGCTAAAGAACGTAGCGGCCCCGCAGGTGAAAAACGTCAGAAAAGCCCCCAGTAGACTAAGCCCTGCTCAATATAGGCGCGGTAGTCTGGCGTCGGCGCTTGGGCCTCGGTGAGGCGATCGGGATGGGCGACATAGGTTTGGACGCTGACGTAGCTGTCCTTACCATGTAGGGTGCAGCGTACCGTTAGCCACTGGCGTAGGTATTGCTGGCTAGTAATGCCTTCGTAGCGATCAAGAGCTTCGCGGTCGCGCTCTGTGAGCTGCACAATCACCCCCCAAGTCTGGCTGTTTGCCTGCGGTAGCACCGTTGCGGCGACACCGTAGGCGACTGAGACTTTGCGATAGCAGCGCTCAAATCCTGGCAGCAATGCTGGTATACCTCGGCCATCCCAGCTCGGGGCACGCTGCCGCAGCCGTTCGGGATCCAGATTAGAGCCATAGACAAATACGCCGTCAGCCAGGGTGTCTACGGGGTAATCTCGCCAGCGCCAGCGACCACTAGGAATGGCTGGCAGAGCGGTGATCGTTGGTAGTTGGCCAACATAGACCCAGGCGATCCGGCCACTGAGGAGCTGGCGCTCTTGACGACGATAGGTATGGGGATGATCTTCCAGTTCATCGAGGGCGGCGAAGGTCGCCGCATCAACGTCATAGCATTCGCCATAAACGAGCCCCTGCCCCGCAACAAGGTACGGATAGGGGCCTTCATTGAAGAGCTGACTATCCCAGAGGGCATCAACGCCACCGTAGGTAGCCTTTGTCAGGAAGTGAGCGTTAGACTCGCCTGCCAGCAACGTACCATAGGCAAAAATACGCGGCATTAGGGCACCGTTAGGGCCTGACCATTATGCCGGGCACCCAAGCTCAGGAGAAAAGGGGCCGCCCGTTTCGCCCACTGGTCGGCGGTTTCGTAGCCTGCGGCGGCTGCACCATAGCAAGTATCCAGCATCTCGGTATGAATGACGCCGGGGCTGAGGGGGATGGCGGCCATACCGGCGGGGAGTTCTTGGGCAAGAGCTTGAGTCAGGCCTTCGATGGCCCACTTACTAGCACAGTAAGGAGCGACTGCGGGTGAAGTGGATCGTCCCCAACCCGAGCTGAGGTTGACGATGACGCCGCTTTGGCGGGCAACCATAGCGGGTAAAAAGGCACGCAGTACGTTCGTTACGCCCTTGATATTAATGTCGATCAGGGCATCAAATTCGGCGGCGGGTACCTGCCAAAGGGGGGCGGGCTGGTTAATCACCGCTGCATTGTTAATCAGTAAATCGGGCGCGCCGCTGGTTTCGATAATCTGCTCAGCCCAGGCTGTAACGGCAGCGCGATCACGGACATCCAGGGCGGTGAACTGGGCGTGGTCTGGTGAGGGCAGACGACGCGCGCACCCCCATACCGAATGCCCCTGCCATACCTGGGCAAGGGCATATCCCAGACCCCGACTGACGCCTGTGATGACGATGGTCTTAGGCGGGGTTTTGGGGCTAGGCATTCCCAGCAATTAACACTTCGGGGAACTGCGAGCGGGCTTCGTCGAGGGGCTTGCGCTTGCCGCCTTCTTGCCAGTAGTTGATCACAGCCGTGGCTTGGTTCAGCAACTCAACGCGCTGGATTTCACCGATCCAGGTTTTGGCTTCGAGTTCGGTTTTGAGTTGTTCCCAGGCATCATCGCGGGGCCAGAAGTAATATTTGGTGAGGGGGCTGCGGCTTTGGCTCACCAGTTGATCGACGGCGATCGCGATATTTTCATCAAGCCAAACAACTTTCAGAGAAAATTGGGTCAAGGATCTGTCTCCCAGCTACGTAAGATATCAAGAGCATCCTCCATCTTAACGGGTCGCTTATGCACACGGCGATTGTTTTTGATATTGATGGCGTTCTGCGCGATGTCTCGCGATCGTACCGCCGCGCCCTCGCCGACACGGTCGAACACTTCACCGCCCAGGTGTGTGCCGTGCCGTGGCGACCGGACATGGCCGCAATTGACGCCCTCAAACAAGAGGGGCAATGGAATAACGATTGGCAGGGCTCACAGGAGTTGATCTACCGCGCTTACGAGCAGGACGGCGGCCAGCGTCGCGATTTAGACCTCGACTATGCCACAATTGTGTCCTTTTTTCAGGCGCGCTATCGAGGTCAGGGCAGCCGACCGACCGAGTGGGATGGCTACATTAGCCAAGAGCCCCTGCTTGTTACCCAAGCCTATTTTGAAACCCTCACAGCAGCGGGTTTTGCCTGGGGCTTTTTTAGTGGCGCGACCCGCGCTTCGGCGTTATTTACCGTGCAGCAGCGCCTGGGTATCGCTGAACCCGTGTTGTATGCCATGGAGGATGGTCCCGAGAAGCCTGACCCGACGGGTTTGTTTCAGGTGGTGCATCGTCTGGAGAGCCGCGATCACTGCTTTTATCAGCGGATCGTTTATTGTGGCGATACAGTCGCCGATATGCAGGTCATCCAGCGGGCTCGGCCTCTTGATCGCGATCGCGACTGGTTGGGTGTGGGCCTTGTACCGCCCCATGTGACCGCCGATCAGGTGGGTCGTTACAGTACGCTGTTGCGTCAGCAGGGTGCCGATCAGGTTTATACCAACGTCGAGGCGCTCACACCCTTGCGCCTTGCCACCTTGGGTTGAGTCACCCAACTGCCTAGCATAAAGACAGCATTCTTCAGGGGCTATGGCTAGCGAACTCCTCGCACGCTTGATTGTGGGTGTTTTGGCCTGGTTTATTGCCCCCGGTCAATCGCAGCCTTTGCCCACCCGCCCGCCCGGGACAACGCCGACCCCCTTCGCCAGCCCAGCGCCAAGCCCAAATGTTTCACCAACGACGCTGGCACCCCAGGCAGAAACTGCAGCTGAACCCGCATCAACAGCCGATCCTGAATCACGAGACCCCGATTCAGCCGACACAGCTACACCCGAGCCCAGTCCAGCTGAGACCAGCCTGGATGCCCAAGCTAGCCGCGATCTAATTCAAGCGGAGATTCGCGCCATTCGTCTGGAGCTGCTGCAACTGGTCGAACGCCT
>CAZAGN010000130.1:0-2665 GCA_964484905.1 uncultured bacterium
CCCCCAGAGTTGCCAGAGTTCACTGAGACATCAGAGATTAGGTCGTAGCGCTTGCTAAAGCGGGAGATCATGGCACTGACAACGCCTTGGGTCAGGGTCAAATACGAGGCCCCCTGCCCCTGAATCGCGGTTGTGCCCGGAAAGCCCAGTACCGTCACTGGATCACCCAGACTGAGATCGTTGACATTCCCCAAGGTGAGGGGGGCAAAGGCCAAGGTATTCGGCAGGTCACCGCCTAGCAGGCTCGAGCGGATTTGCAACAGGGCCAAATCATCATCGGGTGAGGTGCGCTCAATGCTGGCTTCAAAGAGAGGTGTTACGGGGCGGTCAATATCGAGAGCCACCCCCACATACACGGGCGGTTCATCACCCGCTTCATCTTCGATAACGTGGTAGTTGGTAAGGAGGAGCCCGCCCGCATTCAAGACTGTCGCCGAGCCGGTTGCGCCCCCGCGATAGACCTGCAAAACACTCCGCCAAGGGCCATTGAGAGGCTCTTGCAATCTCGCGATCGCGACATCAATCTCTAGGGGTCGCAGATCTCCGGCAAAGGCAACCTCGGTAAGGGGCACTGTGCCTGTTAGAGTCACGCCCCGAGCCTCTAGGTCATAGCTTCCCTGCTCTAGCACTGAGTAGGAAGAGGTGAGAACGACGTAGCGACCTGGCTCAAGGCTGACTTGCAGCAGAGCATTGAAATCACTTTCGGAGCGATCATCATTTTCTTCGACGAGATTGCCCTCGGCATCAAACAAATACAGATAGGTATCAATGTCGCTCGATTGCAAATCGAAGGTGACGCGGGTTGGACTGCTGAGTTCAAAGGGGTAGGCATTGACAAGGCTGCCATTGGTCAGCAGGCCGCTATCACCCACACCCAAGCGACCATCGACAACCAGGCCAGTGCTGGGGGCGTCACTACCGCCTGTCTTGCTGCCTTGGGCAAGAGAAGCTAGCGATTCGTTAAACCACACACTGCTCAGGCCCGCAGCGGCGGCAACACTCACAATCCAGTACACACGCATAGCAACTCTCGTGAGGATTCCTCTAGTATTGCCCTTCTAAGGGAGTTTTAGGGACTGGCGTGATCGCGATCGCGATGACGGCTCTGGATCGTGAGTCGGAACAGAATGCGGTGCAGCATCCAGGGTTATGGATTGACCTTCTCGCGGCATCTACCCAGATTTGACGTACGTTCTACAGCATCCGATATCTGCGTGAGACTTTCTCGCCGCGTTCTAATACCGAGTTTGAGCTTTGTTGGCTAAACCCGTCGCAACAAAGAACTGCCGTGACTGTCAGTGCCACAGGTGGCCAGCAAACCATAGCGAGCGGCTAGTTCGAGGGCAACTGGGGTGCGGTCGGGGCAGGGTTTCCAAGGGTCAGGATTGCGGTAGTTGTAGTAAGCTTCAAAGCCATCAAAACCGATGGCGGCGGCTGCCGCTGCAAGGGACTGCGGATCGCGCCCGTAGCGGAAGGGGTGGGCCAAGACGGCTAGACCACCAGCGGCCTGAATCGCTTCAACAACGGCTTCAGCGGGTGCATTGATGACGCTGCTGCCAGTCGTGTAGGGGCGCAGAGCAGTATGATGCGGGTCAAAGGCGTAGCCCAAGATATGCACCTCGGTAGTATCGAGAACGCCGTTAATTTCAATACCCGACCACAGCATTGGGTCATCGGGCTCTAGCACATCTTGGAGTTCTAGGTAGGCATCAACGCAGTGGTGGTCAGTAATCGCAAAGCCCTGGAGACCAATATGGCGGGCTTGGCGCAGAATTTCGTAAGGATGCAACTGCCCATCAGAGCAGAGGGAGTGCATGTGAAAGTTGTAGTGGCGAGGGCAACTGTCTGGCGTGAGCGATTGCCAGCGGGCGGCAAGATCTTGCGAGGCAAGTCGATCAGCGACAATCATGCGTGCTCCTCGACGTTCATACTTGTTCACAATTGCTCCTATCCTAGTTTACGGAGTTGCTAAGCGTCACCTTTACGCAGTGGCCATGGCCTAAGTATGCGCTCTGGCGTAGTGCTGGCGTGTAGTGAAGGTTACAACAGCCGTTTAGGCAGTCAGAGTGGGCTGGCTAGAGTCACTGACGATTTGACCATCTTTGAAACCAATAATTCGCCCGGTACGACTGGCCACGTCGGCCTCATGGGTCACCATGACGATGGTGATGCCGCTGCGGTGCAGCTCATCAAAAATGGCGAGAATTTCTTGAGTGGTTTCGCTATCGAGGGCGCCAGTTGGCTCATCGGCCAGCAACAGTACAGGCTGATTGACGATTGCTCTCGCGATCGCGACCCGTTGCTGCTGCCCCCCCGAAAGCTGGGTCGGTTTATTACGCAGCCGGTTGCCCAATCCCACCCGTTCGAGGGCTTCGGTGGCGCGTTGTCGCCGCTCAACCTCAGGAATGCCGCCGTAGATCATCGGCAAAATGACATTTTCGAGGGCACTGAGCTGGGGCAGTAGATGAAATTGCTGAAAGACAAAGCCTAACTTGTGATTGCGCACTTGGGCCAGCTCTGAATCACTGAGGCTGGCGACATCAACTCCATCTAGCCAGTAGCGGCCCAGGCTGGGACGATCTAGACAGCCGACAATATTCATCGCCGTCGATTTACCCGACCCCGATGGCCCCATAATGGCGCAGTATTCACCCCGCTGAATCGT
>CAZAGN010000130.1:2765-4079 GCA_964484905.1 uncultured bacterium
GGCACTCCGTAGGGCAACAATCGGATCAAGACGGGCCGCCTGCCGCGCCGGAAAGACGCCAAAGAAAAGGCCAATGCCGCCGGAAACACCGACCGCTGTCGCGATCGCCCCGAGCGAAATGCCCGGTTGAAAGGGCGCAATGACACCAATCACAACCGCGCCACCCACGCCGATGCCAATCCCAACCAAACCACCCGCCGCCGCCAGAATCACCGCTTCAATCAAAAACTGCTCGAGAATATCGCGCTCTGATGCCCCAATCGCCTTGCGCAGGCCAATTTCTTGGGTCCGCTCCTGTACCGACACCAGCATGATGTTCATGATGCCAATGCCACCCACCAGCAAGGAAATACTCGCGATCGCCGCTAGTAAGAGCGTCAAGGCGCTGGTGATGGCACCCGTAATATCCAGCAGATCCTGCTGCGAGCGAATGACAAAATCATCCTCACCGCGAATTTGGTGGCGAATCCGCAACAGGTTCGCGATCTGAAACTCGGCAGCCCCCAAACTCAGCTCGTCACGCACACTGATCGCAATGTAGGTGAGCTCAAGGCCATAGGGTGAAGTCTGGCCCGTAATACGGCTGGTAAGCGTTGTCAGCGGCACCAAAATGGCTTCGTCGTAGTTCACACCCAAATTAGAGCCACGCTCTTCGAGAAGGCCAATCACCTGAAAGCTGACGCCATCGACCCGTACCGTCTCACCCAGGGGCGACTGCTGATCAAACAACCGCTCCGCCAAATCCGAGCCAATGACCGCCACCGCTGTGCGTCGCTGCAGATCGGCCTCATCAATAAAGCGTCCGCCTGTCAGCTCAAAATCCCGCACAATCGGGAAGCCCGGTGTTGTCCCGATAATGGTTGTGTTCGTGCTGCGATTGCGATAGACCACAGGCGCACGGTGATTAAACTCAGGTGCCACCTCTTGCACAGAGGCAACCTGCTGCCGAATTGCCTCTGCATCTGCCAATACCAGCGTTTTCGGCAGGTTAAGCGTTACGCGCTGCGTTTCTTGATTACCCGGCACAACAAACAACACGTTTGGCCCCAAGCCTTCAACCTGATTAGTCACGTAATCTTGGGCACCCTCGCCGATACTAATCATCGCGATGACCGAGGCGTTACCAATCACAATGCCCAGCATCGTCAGACTGCTGCGAACCTTGTTGGCGATTAGAGTTCGCCATGCCATCTGTAAGCTTTCGCCGAAGTGCATTGTTACACGAACGTTACATGGCTTGATCCTAGCTTGGCTTTTCGGTAAGCCATAGGTGTTCAAGGGCAGACTTTACGGACGGTAGGGCTCAGTCGCTGG
>CAZAGN010000131.1:0-3964 GCA_964484905.1 uncultured bacterium
GCTTCGGCGGTGGTGAGTTCGTAGAAGTGGGCATAACGATCGCCCTGGGCGATGAGTTCGGCGTGGGTGCCACTTTCGACGATACGGCCTTTTTCGAGCACCAGGATGCGGTGGGCATCGCGGATGGTGGAGAGGCGGTGGGCAATGACAAACACCGTACAGGTTTGCATCAAGCGCCCAAGGGCTTCTTGGACAAGGGCTTCTGATTCGTTATCGAGGGCGGAGGTGGCTTCGTCGAGGATAAGGATTTTGGGTTGGAGGAGGACGGCTCTCGCGATCGCGAGGCGTTGACGCTGCCCACCCGACAAATTAACGCCGCGCTCACCGACCAGAGTTTGATAGCCATCGGGAAACTGTGAGATAAAGCTGTGGGCGTTGGCAACCTTGGCGGCGGCGATGACAGCCTCAAGATCGTAGGTGTCTTGGCCATAGGCGATATTGCTCGCGATCGTGCCCGAAAACAGGACAATCTCTTGGGGGACAATGCCAATTTGCCGCCGCAGACTCTCGAGGGTGACCTGGCGAATATCCTGACCATCAATGAGGATCTGGCCCTGCTGCGGATCGTAAAAACGGGGCAGCAGGCGTACAAAGGTCGATTTTCCGGCACCCGAGCTACCGACCAGAGCGACGACTTCGCCGGGTTTGACGGTCAGATCGATATTCTTCAACACCGGCTCGGTATCAGGGTAGGCAAAGGTGACCTGGCGAAAGCGAACCTCACCGCGAATGATGGGCAAAGGCTGCGCCCCTGGCAACGTGTAGACGCGGGGCTGGACGTGCATCAGCTCAAACACCCGATCACAGGATGCCTCGCCCTGCTTGAGTTCGCCATAGTTGCTGGTGAGCTGCACAATCGGATCGATGAGGAGCGAGACGCCCGTAATAAATTCGAGAAATTCAGTACCTGTGAGCGCGCCCTGGCTAATTTGCCAGCCACCAATCCAGAGCACCAACATAATGCTGAGGGCATAGAGAAAACCAACGACCGGATACTGAATAGCCCGCACATGCTCGGTGACAAAGCGGGCCGCTCGGTTTTGTTCGGCCATAGCGCCAAAGCGGCGGGCTTCGTACTCTTCGGCGGCAAAGGCTTTGATGAGGCTGATACCGCCAAATACCTCGGTCAGCATTGAGGCCAAATCGGCGACATAATCTTGACTTTGGCGCGCCGCCTTCAGCATCCGCTGACCAAACCAGGCAATGAGCCAGCCCATAAAAGGGGTGACGATGAGCGTAGTAGCTGTGAGGGTGCCGTTGAGATAAACCATATAACTGAGAACAGCAATCACGGTCAGGATGCAGGGAATGACTTGGTGAAAAAACTTTTGAATGACTTCGCCCAAGCGATCTAAATCTTCGGTAAGGCGATAGGCCAGATCGCCTGTGCGTGTGGTTGCAAAATAATCAAGATCGAGTTGTTGCACATGGCGATACACCTGCTGGCGCAGATCTAACACAACTTGCAGAGTTGCCCGCGCCATCAGCGAATCTTGGCCGTATTGCAGGGCACCCCGGATAATAAAACCAACCAGGGCGAGGGCGGCAATTCTCGCGATCGCGACCACATCACCCGCGGCAACCGACTCGGCAATCCGCCCGACGGCAAACATCAGGGCGGGCATTGTCAGGACAAAACCGAGGGTCGATACAAGACCGCCGGCAATCACCCAGCGCTGCGGCCCCAGAAACGGCACTAACTGTCGGTAGTTGGTTTGCACAGAAACACATTGCCTCGTTCTAGGGAGCCTGAGTAGGGAGTCGCCCGATAGAATACCAGTATGAGACGCGCCGTGCTTGCAGGACTAGTCTTGGCGTTGGGGTGCTGGACGCCCGTCGCGATCGCCGTACCCTTTGAAGTGGGCCGTGCCTACGATCTGTTGCAGCAGGGCCAAGTTGATGACGCCATTCGGGCCTTTGAAACAGCGATCCGCCGCTTTCCTGAGGTCATCGAAGCCCAGTTGGGCTTGGGCATTGCCTATCGCCGCGCCGGTCGTGACGAGGATGCCTGGGATCTCTACACCGCCCTCAGCCGTCAAGCACCGGACAACGTTCTTGTGCTTGAAAGTCTGGGCCTCTTGGCGACCTTTCGCCCTGAGTGGCAATCGCCTGGCATTACCTACCTTACGCAACTGCTCGCGATCGATCCGGCCAACACAACGGCGCTGACCCTGCGGGCAAGCCTTCACAGTTTTCAGGGCGATTTTGAGCGTGCCCTGGCTGATTATGAGATCTTGTTAGGCCAAGAGCCAACGCCTGAGGTGATTGTGGCGGCGGCTGAGCTCTATGCCTATGTCGGCAATTCAGCCGAATCGATTCGTTTGTTTGAACGCTACCGCGCCACGGGCCAACCGCTGGAAACGAATGCTCAGCTTGCCTATGCTCTGGCACTCCTGCAAAGTGAGCGCCCCCGCGAAGCCCTGGCTCAAATTGAAGCCGCCGGGGGCAATGAGCCACCAACTCGGATTTATGCCAGTACCCTCGGCATTTTGTCCCTTGATGAGCCTGAGACTTATCAAGATCGGGCGGTGGCCGCTTACCTGGCGGTGTTGCGCCAACCCGACCCCGAAGCTGAGCTGCTGCGCGAAGTGGCGAACTTTTTTACCGATATTCCGGCACAGCAGCAAGAAGCCCTTGCCCTGTATCGGCGCTTGCAGCAACTTGACCCTAACGACAGCAGCCTCCGGATCCAAGCCGCCGCCCTCGAAAGCCATCTGCTGCGCTTTGCCGATGCTGGCCATCCCCTGATTCGGGCGATCAATGAGCCCGTCGCCTTTGTGTACCAGCAAACCCTGCGGGATGAGCTGCGGCAGCTGCTTCGCCCGGTGATGCTGGCGGATGAATTTCGCCGCGACCAAGTGGCACAATCCCTGCTGCGTCTAGATCCGCCTGATCCCGAATTGGAATCGTTTTATGTGGCCTTGCTGGATGCCGGTGTCGAGCTGCCGTTTTTGTGGTTTCGGATTACGCAAATGCGCCTCGAGCGCGACGATCGCGACGGAGCCCTAGCGGCCCTAGCCGAACTGGATCAGGGTGCCACACCCACCGAGCGTCAAGCGGGGTCTTTGCTGCGGGCAGAAGTAGATCGACGTAACGAAGATTTTGCGGCAGCCGAAGCAGGTTATCGGGCGGTCTTAACCTCTGTTGATCCGCAAATTGTTCAGGGTGCCCGCCTTGGCTTGGCTGGTTTATACGAGCAACTGAATCGACTGCAAGAGGCCAAGGCTGTCTATGGCGATCTGTTGGCGGCTAATCCTAACGATCTCCAGGCGATTGCCGGTCAAACCGCGCTCCTGTTAACGCTCAACGAAGTAACTGTCACCGAAGCCGAAGCGGTGTTGGCGCGTTGGCAGCAGCGGTTTCCGGGTCGGGAGTTTCCGCAGCAGCTAAAAGCGCTGGTGCTGGCCCTGCCGGCCGATCCGGTTCGTGAACCCCTCTATGTCGCGATTGCGAGTTTAGGTGGCCGCCCCGATAACCGTCTGGAGCTACGGCGACTGGAAGCAGTTGCCCAGCGCAACCCCGCCCTAGCAGCCCAAGAGCTGGCAGATCTGCGTCAGCGCCAAGAAGCAGCGGGTGAGGACACCACCAATGTGGCCATCTTGACGGCGCAACTGGCCAGTCGGCAGGGTGATACAGCCACAGCCCGCCGCGAGTATGCAGCAATTCTGACCAGCGATCCAATTAACCTGGCGGCCCTGTATGGTTTGGCTGAGATTGAACTTCAGGCGCAAAACCAAGCAGCGGCGATCGCGATCTATGACCAAATTCGGGCGGCCTATCCCCAAGAGGCAGGCGCCCTGATCAGTCTGGCGGGGTTGTATCAAGAGACCAATCAGATTGAGCTCGCGATCGCGACCTACGAAGACCTCTTGCGAGGTAATGCTGATCCGGCGGTGCAATGGGCGCGTCTGGGGCTAGCCGGTTTGTACGAGCAAGAAAACCGCGTCCGCGAGGCAATGAGCCT
>CAZAGN010000132.1:0-3936 GCA_964484905.1 uncultured bacterium
CTAGGAATGGGATTGCTGCTGCCGCCGCTTCTGCGCCAGATGGCAAGCGCCACAGGCTTCAGGGCGATCCATTTCGAGGAGTGACTGACAGGCACGGCAACCCAGCGCCATTTCGGGCCACCGTTCGTTAAGCAGTAGTTCTGACAAGATCGCGGGCGACAGGCGAGGGCGAAAAATGCGGGTAAGCCAGTTGATCATGGTAGTAACTGCGGTGACTACCCATAGTTATACGAGATAAAAGATTGCTGTGGACGATTTCTTCAATTAGCTTAAGCATTGATTTACATTACTTGTTGAAGTTTCATAGATTACGAAATCTTGCCGGCCTATTTAAATAAGTTAACCAGTCTTCATATCCACTTTTTCGGTATCTCAGCATTCAGAAATTCAGAGGTTGGTATTTTGCTGTCAAACTCATTACCGCCCTAGACTTAAGCCCATTCGACAGGGTTATTGCTTCTTAAGTACACTCGATTAGAGCCAAGAATTACAGCTCATTAATTAGGAGTGTATGCGGTGATTGCACTGTACCCCGGCAGCTTTGATCCCATTACCTATGGTCATCTTGATATTATTGAGCGGGCCAGCCTGATGTTTGACGAATTGGTTGTCGCAATTCTCAATAATCCTCAAAAGCAGCCTACCTTTGATGCCGTGCAACGCCAACAGCAAATCGAACTCGCGATCGCCCACCTCACGAATACCCGTGTCACCCACTTTCCTGGCCTGACTGTCGATTGTGCCCGGCAGCACAAAGCGCAGGTGATTATCCGTGGCTTACGGGTCTTATCTGATTTTGAACACGAACTGCAAATGGCCCATACCAATAAAACTCTGGCTGCCGAAATCGAGACCATTTTTTTGGCGACCTCCAACGAGTACAGCTTTCTGAGTAGCAGTGCTGTGCGGGAGATTGCCCGCCTGGGTGGCCCCATCGCCCACCTGGTGCCCACCCATGTCATTACCGATCTGAAAGCCATCTGGGCTTGAAAGGAATAGGCAGAGGACGTATACTAATAAGCCTTGGAGAGGTGGCTGAGTGGTCGAAAGCGGCTTCCTGCTAAGAAGTTAGAGGGTCAAAAGCTCTCTCGAGGGTTCGAATCCCTCCCTCTCCGTTGCCTCGTCGCTGCATGCCATCCTTGACACCTGTTGCTAATCAAGCAGATTCATCAGTCATCAGAACCCTCTTAATGACTATTTATGACAGGTCTAGGTGAAATTTTCGGGCTGGTGTGCATACAGCTTGACCGAAGATACGGACAGGTTGGTGGATTAATCCGCTATGCGCCTACCGAAACATCATGGGCAAGACATTATGCCAAGCGATTGGCAGTGCGGAGAATTTGCGCCGCGAGGATCCCGGCACCAAAACCATTATCAATATTAACAACACCGATCCCTGCTGCACAGGCATTCAGCATACTCAGCAGCGCTGCCAAACCGCCAAAGCTCGCCCCATAGCCAACACTGGTCGGCACCGCCACAATTGGGCAGGCTACCAGGCCGCCGACAACACTCGCAAGCGCCCCTTCCATACCGGCCACAACAATCAAGACATCAGCCTCGTACAGGAACTGGCGCTGCTCGAGCAGGCGATGAATTCCGGCCACACCGACATCCCACAGACGCTGCACCTGAAAGCCGCACAGCTCAGCCGTGGTTGCCGCCTCTTCGGCGACGGGCAGATCGGAGGTACCAGCACTCACAACGCCAATCGTGCCCTTGTCGCGGGCGGGCTCGGCAGCCGGAATATAGCAGAGGCGAGCAAGCTCGTTGTAGTGGGGTTTGTAGGGGCGAAGCTGGCGCAGGATTTGGCTGAATACTTCGGGGCTGATGCGTGTTGCCAGAGCCAGACGCTGCTGCTCCGCGAGGTGGCGCATGATGCTCGCGATTTGGGCCGGCGTTTTGTTTTGGCCCCAGATCGCCTCAGGAAAACCGGTACGCAGTTGACGGTGTTGGTCGAGCTTCGCGAAATCGCCCACATTGGCGAAGGGGGCATCTTGCAGATGGTTGAGAGCAGCCTGCGGGCTTATCGCACCCCGGGCAACTTGTTCGAGCAGGTCTTGGGTTTGCTCGGGGCTCATGAATGACTGCGGGGTTGGGTGGCATCACTGCGGGGTGAGCGCATGGGTGAGGTGTTGCCCCGACCACTATCGACAACCGGAAATTCGGCATTGGTTTGAAGGGCAGCGACGTACTGCTCCATGATGAAGCGGGGCTGAGAGCCAATAGCGGTGGCAATCGAGCGGCCCTCACGGTTGAGAAATTCAAAGTGGGGGATGCCGTTCACACGGTACTGGGTCAATTCGGGCAGCCACTTGGTGTTATCGACGTTCAGCATCACCAAATTCACTTCACCGTTGAAGCTGGTTTCGAGATCAGCAATGATTGGTGCCATGGCCTGACAGGAGCCACACCAATCGGCATAGAACTCGAGGATTGTCGGTTTGCCGTTACTTAGGGCTACCTCAAAGGGGATTGAGCGTTCGGCTAGGGCGGCTAAGCTGACAGGAGCTTGGGTTTTGCCGACATAAATACCGATCGCGATCGCGACTGCTACCAACCCAACTAGCAAATTCCGCATCCAGCCCATAGGTACCCTACGCAATGTCTTCTAAGTTAATGGTTTCCAAGTCATTGTGAGCGATGATGACCGCCGAGGCCAATCCTATGAAGTCTGCCCAGCTGAAGTGTGTCCAGCAGCAGCTCAGTACCAGGTACGGGGCAGGGTTTCGGGCTCCGGTAGGGGCATTTCAAAATTGCTCTGGTCAGCGAGGTAGCGCAGAACTTCGTCTTGAATGCGGCTAATCTCGTAGGTTTCAAACGAGCCGATGGTTCGCAGCGCCATCAAATAGCCATCTACCAACATGCGTAAATCATCAGGCCGATAGCCGCGCTGCCACAGGTCTTGCATGGCGTCGGTAATTGCTTGGTAATGCCGAATCAGCCGAAAATCCTGCAACATAATAGCCTATCCCCAATTGATCTCGTTATAGCAGCCTTAGGCCGTCTCAGTCATGCGCTGAACCGAAGTCGTACCCTGTCGAACTCAAGATTTTGCCACCGGACAGGCACCGCTACAGCCACACTGCTGCCGGACAGTGGCTATCGCTTGGCTAATTCTTTTCTGGTGGTCGGCTTGACGTTTTTGCTCACGTGCGTGCCACTCAGTAATTTCACGTTGGCGTTCCCAGTAATCGGCTTCCTTACCTTCATAATCTACGATCATGCCCCAGAGTTGACTCCAAAATCCTGGCCCTGGTGCCTCGGGCCTTACTAGCGGAATTGGTTTAGGGCTTAAGGGCTCAAGTGTCTGCTCTAAAGCTGTTTCAAGAGCGATGATTGCCTCGCACAGACGATTTGCTTTTTGGTACTGTGTTGCTGCTTTCTCCCACTCGCAGGCTTTTTGCCAGAGAAACGCCGACTCATGCCAACGCTGTGCGTACTCTGCTTTCTCTGCGAGGACACTCCAGTGCTCACGACTGCGAGACCAGCAACGCTCAGCATCGAGATACAGCTCAAGCTGAAAATATAGGCTGGCCGCTTCGGCATACTTTTTGGGATAAAAGTCATTTTCGTAAATGCTGGCAGCCTCAAGGCGTGAATCTGTGGTGTTAAGTTCCTCAAGACAAATTCGTATTGCTTTTCGCCACTGGCCAGCCTGTTTCCAGGTGGCTTTGGCTACGTCCCACTCAGCAAGTTGCTCCCAAATGAGTGCAGATTTATCATATTGACCACCTTCGGCATAAAGTTGGGCGGCCTTGCGCTGAAAAACTGCGTTGGCTAGCTGACTGTAGGCATGGGCGGCGTTGATAGGTTCATGAAGTTGCTCACTAGCGACTCCGATCGTGTACCAGTCAGGCGGCGTTAGTCGACTGGCACAGCGCTGAATGGCCTGCCAGGGTTTTGGTTCAATACATATCTGGTAAAAGTCCA
>CAZAGN010000133.1:0-3830 GCA_964484905.1 uncultured bacterium
CTAGTCTTCGCCAGCTTCTTGGGTTGCTACACGCTCTACTACTTTGACCCCAGCCATAACCGGTTGGTGGTTGAGCGGCATCGCTGGGGCCGCAAACAGCGCCAGAACTATCCTCTCCACAGCGTTAGTTCTATCGAGTACGAAACCAAGACAACGATCAAAAGACAAACGCTTGTGCGTACCAGCATCTACCTGCACGATGGCCAGCGCTTGGGCGGCCGTTGGCATAATGATTTTCTGATCGGCCAAAAGCAAAAAGAAGCCGTTGCCACAGCGCGGCTATTCCTTGGTTTTACGCTCCCGTACTCCTAACGTGAGGTCACGGCAGCACTTTTGGCGGTATGGGGTCTAAAGTCCAAGCCGGTGCCGTAAAGTGTTTAGCATCTGGAGGCAAGGCTGTGCACGAAATTTCCATCACCTGGTCAGACTATCACCGCAAAGTTGAAGAGTTGATTGTCAAAGTTCACGAAAGCGGCTGGGAGTTTAACCAGATCGTCTGCATCGCCAAGGGCGGGCTACGTATCGGCGATATTTTCGCCCGTGTCTACCGCTTACCCCTCGCAATTTTGGCGGCATCTTCTTACACTAACGAGCGCCAACGGACATCGCTTACCTTTTCGCGTGATCTGGCGATGACCACCGCCAACATCGGTAGCCACGTTCTCCTGGTTGATGATTTAGCTGATTCGGGCAGTACGCTGCGACGCGGTGTCGAATGGTTAAAGTATCATTACGGCTTCTACATCGATGAGCTACGCACAGCAGTGATCTGGCATAAGGCGATTTCGACGGTAACACCCGATTATTGTGTTGATTATTTACCCGATAACCCCTGGATTCATCAGCCTTTTGAGCCCTACGAGCATGTCAGCCCCGAGCAGTTAGCCCAGACCCTACGTAGCGCTGATTAGGCGCGCAACGCGTTGGTCTGAGTGACGCGCGCCCACGGGGCCACGCTAAAGCACAGCCTTGGGCCTGTATTCTGCTGAAAGCCCCACAAAGCCGAGCGCTACCATAGACATAGCTTTGAGAGCGTCTATGCAGGGTGGCATCCGAATCGGCAGTTTATTGGGAATCCCCTTTTTCCTCAATCCATCTTGGTTTTTAGTGCTCGCACTCGTGACCTGGAGCTACGGTAGCGGACTGGCTGAAGCCTTCCCTGAGCTGAGCAGTGTGGCCGCAATTATCCTGGGTTTATTGACAGCGCTGCTGTTGTTTAGTTCAGTGCTGGCCCACGAGCTGGGGCATAGCTGGGTGGCGCAGCAACAGGGCATTGCCGTCAAGTCGATCACGCTCTTTTTGTTTGGTGGTCTGGCTTCCCTCGAAAAAGAATCGGAAACACCGGCTGGTGCTTTCTGGGTCGCGATCGCCGGGCCGCTGGTTAGTATTACGTTGTTTGTGGCCTTAAGTGTGGTTACAGCGGTGCTGCCCTTCAGCGGACCCCTGGCCGCTATTTTGGGATTACTGACCTACATCAACTTGGTGCTGGCGCTATTCAACCTCATTCCCGGTTTGCCCCTCGATGGTGGCAATATTCTCAAGGCCGCCGTTTGGAAAGTTACCGGCAAACCGTACAAGGGTCTTGCCTTTGCCAGCCGTATGGGACAGGTATTGGGCTGGACGGCAATCGGGCTGGGTGTGCTCTCGGTTTTGGGCATTAGCCAGATCGGTAGTCTGTGGACCCTGTTGATTGGTTGGTTTTTGCTGCAAAATGCCGGTCGGACGGCGCAATCTGCCGAAATTCAAGGGCAGCTGAGTGGTTTGACGGCGGTCGATGCCCTATTGAATGAGCCACCGCTGGTCAGTATGACTCTGAGTCTGCGTGAGCTGGCGGACATGGCCATTGTGAGCGGTGCGCAGCAGTTTTGGGTGCTCGATGAGGCGGGACATTGTATCGGCACCGTGGATACTGAGGCATTGCGGGCTGTTGCCGCCCAAGATTGGCCGAGCCAGACAGTGGCCTCAATCATGCAGGCTCTGGATGCCACGATCGCGATCGCGACCACCGAGTCCCTTTGGTCAATTGTCCAAACTCTTGATCAGCAACGCCAAAAAGAGCTTGTTGTCACCGCCGATGATGGTTCATTTGTCGGTATTCTCAGTGTCCGCCGCATCCGCGAGTTGTTGCAAAGTGCCTGACAAGGGCTTGCCCAGCCAATGCTAGGGGCGAAAATCCTGAAGTACGCGCAGATTAAATAACGTATCGGGGCGAATGACCATGACATCGCCAGCGGTGACATTGCCAATCACAGCGCTAGCAGCCGCACCACCAATCACTTCGCCGGCGGAAATAACCCGATCGCCCGTCAGACCGCCCAAAAGTAGGCCCAGACCAGCACCAATGGCCGCATCCCTCGCGATCGCCTCGCCCGAAGCCCGGCGCGGATCCCGTTGCATCGGAATGACATCACTTTCGGCGCGCAAGCTGTACACATAGCCGTTGAGCTCCATCGACTCGGCCACAAACTGACTGCCCCCTTGGGCTGGTACAAACTGGCCATAGACCCAAGCCCCAGCAGGAACCACCGTATTTCCGTTTACATCCCGCACAGGGCTATCCAGCTGAAGCGCTGCGGCTCGCACTTCATTGGGGTGAAACATCAGGGTCTCAGCACTGCGGTAGGTTGTGGTCACCTGATCACCCGCACGCAGCAAAAGCTGCGACTGCAACAAAAAATTGTCTTGGGGCAAGGGCTGAGGATTGATCGAGCGCCAGCCATCACCACTGGGGGTTTGGGCGACAAAGTCATAGCTGCTGGGCATTGCAACAGCACTACCGCCCCAAAGGACACCCATCATCAAGAGCACAGCGGGATAGTTTTTCATGGTTGGTTCCTCAGTTCCCTGATCTCATCAAACCCTAACTCTTCGAGTCCTGACAGGGCGTAAGGCCGCAGTTTTGCCTGCCGCAACTGGCGAGTTCTACCCTTGAACCCCTTGAATCAAAGCCACTTTTCTGGGTTGATCAGGAGGGCGTTACTCCAAAAGCATCACCGATGAAACCGCTGGTTACCACTCTCCTAATCACCTTTGTTGTCTTGTTTTTAGCTGCCTGTACTCGCGCCCCCCAAGCAACCGCCGAACCCACACCAGCGGATCTTTACGCTGATCGCCCCCGCCTGAGTGGCACCGGCATTGTCGAGATGGTTGTCGTGACCAGCGCTGGCGAAGGCACCATTACCCTCGAACTGGATGGGGATCGTGCGCCCCTAACTGCGGGTAACTTTGCTGATTTGGTCCAAAAAGGTGTTTATGATGGCCTCACCTTCCACCGAGTCATTGAGGGCTTTGTCGCTCAAGGGGGCGACCCGCTGGGCAACGGTACAGGCGGTTATGTGGATCGCACCACCCTCCGCCCGCGTCAAATTCCCCTTGAGATTGCCGTTGAGGGTGAAGCTACGCCCCAATACGACACCATTGTCAGTCGTCCAGTGCTGACCCATACTCGCGGTGCTCTGGCAATGGCCCGCTCCCAAGCACCCAACTCAGCCTCATCGCAGTTCTATATCACCTTCGAGCCACAGCCGAACCTGGATGGTAGTTACGCTGTGTTTGGCTACGTCACTGAGGGTATGGATGTTGTTGACCAGATTAAGGTTGGCGATGTAATTCAAGCGGCAACCCTGGTCAGTGGTGAGCTTCAGGGCGTCGCTGCCGAATAAGTTAAGTGGGGCGGTATCGCAGCAGCCATAGCCGTCACGGCAGCTGTAACGCTACCGCCCCACTGTTTAACGCTCTAATATTTGCTTCTTTAAAATGTTTGCCGCTTTAAAGTCCCCCATCCCTAGGGCGACTCGGCCAAAGCTGCCTCTACATCGGCAATGCTGCTA
>CAZAGN010000134.1:0-3774 GCA_964484905.1 uncultured bacterium
CCATCCCGTAAAGGGTGTTGCTGCACCACATCAAAATGCGCCCAAGGTACATCTTCGATATGGCCACAGTTTTGGCACTGAAAGTGGTGGTGGTGCTCCATATTCGCGTCGTAGCGGCAGATGCCCGCATCCAGACGCACCTCCCGCACCAGACCCACATCACGCAATGCCTGCAACGAGCTATAGACCGTTGCTTGAGATGAAGTGGGCGCATCCTGATTCAGATCTTGCAAAATCTGCTCTGCCGTTGGGTGGTCACAGCGCCCCAGCAGGTTGGTATAAACGGCATAGCGCTGCGGTGTAATGCGCAGTCCGCAGGCCTTGAGAGTTTGGGTAATCGTGGCTTGACTGGGCGTAGCAGAGCTGGGCATGGCAGAACAGAGAGCGCAGATAGATATACCTATTCTAGCGAGCCTAGAGCAGACTCAAACCCAACTGAGATATTTTCTAAGACTTGACTTACTCCTAAATCAGAATTATTCTGATTTATAGGGTTGCAAGCAACCAAAACTCGCTTCAAAGCGCTTTGGCTTCCGAGCAACCCAGAAACTATTGGAGAAATCACATGGCTGTAATCGAACGCGTTCCCTACGTTGTTTTCAAGACTCGCGTGCGTGATGAGTCAGTGGGAGGCCCGAACCCCTACCGTTGGCAAGATCTGACGACTGAAGATATTTTCGGTGGCAAGAAGGTTGTTCTGTTCTCCTTGCCGGGTGCGTTCACCCCTACCTGCTCGTCCAACCACCTGCCCCGCTACGAAGAGCTCTACGATGAGTTTAAAGCCCAAGGCGTCGATGCCGTGGTTTGCCTGTCGGTCAACGATGCGTTTGTGATGTTCCAGTGGGGCAAGCAAGTTGGGGCCAAGAATGTCTTCTTGCTGCCTGATGGCAACGGTGAGTTCAGCCGCAAAATGGGCATGTTAGTCGATAAGTCAAATCTAGGCTTCGGTATGCGCTCGTGGCGCTATTCGATGCTGGTCGACAACAGCGAAATCAAGAAAGTCTTTGTCGAATCTGACTTTGGCGATAACTGCCCCATCGATCCCTTTGAAGTGTCCGATGCTGACACCATGCTTGCTTACCTCAAGGGTACCGAGTCAGCCGGTGTCTCCGAGCCCCGTTTGGCTTTTGTCGGCTAGGTTTAAGCACAGTCTCACAAGCAAGCCATTTCAGCGATCCTCACAGGGGGTCTCAATTGGGGGCAAAGCGGCTACAACGGAGATAGAACCGGGCTCCTTTGCCCCCTAACGTTTTCTTTGATCGAGCGAGTACGTTGCCATGAAACTGTCGAGTAAGAACTACACCGAACACCTAGATCAGGTTTACGACGCCATTGTTGTGGGCGGCGGTATGGGTGGGTTGTCGGCGGCGATCTATTTGGCCCGTTACGGCCTCAAGTGCCTGGTTGTTGAAAAGGGCAAGGGTCGCTCGCTGTGGATGCAAGATCTGCGTAACTACCTTGGCCTCGACCCCGACACACCGGGTCGGGATATTCTCAAGCACGGTGTTGATCAGGCCTTGCATTGGGGTGCCGACTACCTGCGTGCCTTTGTCGAGGACGTCCAGGACGAGGGCGAAGCCTTTGCGGTGCAGGTGCAAATTGGCAAAAAAGATGGTGTCAAAGCAACTTTTCGTAGCAAGTATGTGATTGCAGCTTCGGGCGTCATTGATGTGCTGCCCGAACTAGACGACATGCAGAATGTTTTTGACTATGCAGGCTATTCACTCCATGTCTGCATGATTTGTGATGGCTTTGACATGTGGGATCAAAAAGCTGCCCTCATTGTTAAGCGTGAGGCTCAGATTAATGCCGCCTTTGTCTTCAACTGGTTTACGCCCTACATTTCCGTCTTTACCCACGGCCTTTGTGAGGTAGGTGGTGAGATGCGCCAGAAGCTGGCTGACCACGGCTATCCACTGTACGAAGCACCAATCGCAAAGTTTCACGGTGCCCACCATAAACTCAGTGGCATTGAGCTGGTAGATGGTACCCATGTTGAGGCGACGACTGGCCTGATTAATATGGGCTCGATTTATCACAACCAATACCTCAAGGGCATTGATGGCTTGGAATGGGACGGCGAGAACCTAGTCACTAACGATATGGCTCAAACCAGTCACCCGCGTATCTTTGCCCTCGGTGATCTGAAGAAGGGTGTGAATCAGGTGTCGGTGGCAGTGGCTGACGGTACCTTGGCCGCGACGCAAATTTGGCGCACAACGCGCCGTGCTGCTGCACCGCGTAAATGGGAGGCGAACCTGCTGGTTAGGGCTTAATTGCCACGATGATCGGCTGTGCGGTTTGGGCGCATCCGAGCTGGGCGGGCACAGTGTATCCGCTCAAGTCGCGATCAAATCTCAGAATGGCATCGCCCCTCGTTGACTACAGCCGTCACTTTGCCACTGTCGAGGGCAACACAACCTTTTATGCCACACCGACGGCGCAGACGCTTCAGCAATGGGCGTCTGTCACCGCGGCAGGGTTTCAGTTTTGCCTCAAATTACCCCAGACGATTACGCATCAGAGTGCCAGTTTGACGGCAGCCATACCGCTAGCACTCGATTTTGCGGCGCTGGTGCAGCATCTGGGTGATCGTCTCGGCCCCTGTTTTGCCCAACTGCCGCCGTCCTACGGTGCCGAGCAGATTGACGATTTACGGGCGTTTCTGACGGCTTGGCCCCAGGCTCAAGCACCTCTGGCGCTGGAGGTACGGCATCTGAGTTGGTGGCAACCCAAGGCCGCTCAGAGACTGCGTGATTTACTGCACGAAACGCAAACTACGCGGGTGCTGCTCGATACCCGGCCGATTTATGACAGCACCGATGACCCCCAAATGGGTTCACAACGGCGGAAGCCGCAGGTGCCGTTAGTACCTGAAGTGACGACGCAGACAGCCTTTGTCCGCTATATCAGCCATCCTGATCGTGAGCGAAACCTGGTGTACTGGCAAGAATGGGTGACTCGGTGGCAGCAGTGGCAGGCCCAAGGCATTTGTGTATATTTCTTTGTGCATTGCCCCCAAGAGCAGCATTCACCGGGCTTTGCCCAAACGCTCTACCAGATGCTGCGCCAAGCAGACGTCGATCCGGGTGGCCCGGCACCAGCACTGCCGACCCAGCTTAGTCTGGGAATTTAAGCCTACTGATTCGACTGTATAGATGTAACGCACCCAGTTTTTGTGAATGCCTAAGAGCAGCGTCACTTCTGTAGGATCTTCTAAAACAAAATCTTCTAAAAAAATTTTATATAAAGTTGCTCTACTGAGTCAGGCTACGTTCACAAAATAGATTAGATGATAGTTAGATTCAGTCAGATTCTATCATTTAAGATCAGGAAGTTTAACCCTCCAAAACTTAGCTAACGGCATTACTATAGCATAACTTATAGTCAAATCTCTAATTACCGAGACACTGTTGTTTCCAAAAATTTTACCCAGAAGGCATTCAACCTCTAAAAGTGTTTCGTTATTTCCTGGACTCACTATAGGTCGCAAAAAACAGATATTTGATAAATCCTGAGGCAACACCTACCACCAGGGCAAGAACAGCGCCCCGACTTACGAACGCTTGTTGATCCAGGCGTTTGCCATAGCCGTCAAGATTGCCGAAATTAGCAGCAATCTTGCCTTTAACCTCTGTTTTGACCTGCTGTGTCTCAGCACGAGCCAAGCCAATTTCAGCATGGAGCTCAGCGCGAGCCAAGCTGAGCTCAGCGTGTAACTCAGTCTTGACAAGTCGAATGTCACTTTTGAGGTCAGCAATCTGACTTTCAAAT
>CAZAGN010000135.1:0-3754 GCA_964484905.1 uncultured bacterium
TATCTGGTTCTTCGTTCATCACTACAACTCTTCATTACTTCCTTAGCTCTACCAGAACCTTTAAGCAGCGAGCCCTTACCCAATCATCAGAGTGCAACTCAGCCCCTAAGGCACTTTCACTGCCAGTACTTGCTGGGGCGGCACCGCCTCCACGAACTGATCGGCCTTGCAGGTCAGAACGACAAAATCAGTATCTTGACCCGGCTGGATCTGCAAATCTTGCCAAGGAATGGCCATTTCAAGGCAGCGATCTACCGCAAACTGCACTTTGTTGGGCACGGCTTGCCAGCCCAAATACTCAGCCGCCTCGAGAAACGTGCTCTGTAACTGGTCAAGATCAACAACTAGTTGATGGCGGTAGTGATAACTGAGGGGTGCTTCACTGGGCAGGTTCTCAACATCGAGGGGGCTATTGAGCGTCGTTTGGTCGGGATAGTACCAAGCAACGCGCACATGACTGGGGCGCTGTTGCGAAGTACTAAAGTCAAGGCGTAAATATAAATGGAAGTGGTCAAAGCCATACCAAAGGCGACGGATGACACTGGCGCGGTGCATGGTACCCATCGCACCCCCCACCTCAATCCGACCAGCGCAGGTCCATTCACGTTCTTTCGCGACGCCATCGATTGTGGGGTGAATAAAGCCCTGGGGAAGGCGATCACCGGTGCCCTGGTGGTCTTCAAGGGGGAGGTTCAGCACTTGAGGCGGCGATTCGTTAAGACTCTGATAGAGCGACCGCAGATGCTCACGGAAGAGTTCGTCAAAGTAGGCATCATGCAAAGAGGAATGCCCCGCGCCAAACCACCAGAACCAGTCAGAACCCTCAGCGGCAAAGAGGGCTTCCCAGGTACGGTCGTTAAGCTTGGGATGATCTTCCATCACTTGGCGGGCTTGGGCGAGTAGTTCCCAAGCACGATTTTTGACCGGATCACCAATCCAAGTCGTAAAGTCTGCCTCAATCCAAGAGCCGCTGTGAAGGTTTGCGGGCTCGAGGCAGGCGGTAGGCGGATACTGCTCAAGGTATTCTGAGACTGTAACCAGCTTGATGCCGTTGTGCTGACTGAGGCGACTGTAGAGCTGGTGCAAGAAGGGAGCCCCATCCTCGGGGTAGTAGCTCCAGCAGTTTTCGCCATCGAGGGCAATGGTCACCAGCCAGGGCTGATCGCTGGGCAAACGATCGCGAATCGCCTCCAAACGACCAATCAGATCGCCAGCGGCAGCACTCGCAGACATGGGGCTGTAGCTAAAGCCAATCAAATCTGAGAGGCGGTGATCACGGAAAACCATGGCCAAATCGCCCCGGGGCAACTCCAGACGGTAGGGCTGATAGAGCTTTTCCGCATCAATCACACACCCGGCATCATCCCGACTAAAAAAGGTGCCCAAACTCCAGCCGAGGACACCTTCGTCAGAGATCAGCCACTTAAAGCCCGCAGTGTGAACATCCGGCAAGATCGCTGGACTAACCGACTGCTCCGAGGGCCAGAGACCCGCAGGTTCGCCACCAAAATGCTCACGATAGATAGCCTTACCCCGCTCGAGGTGTCTGGCAACATCGGACTGCCAGCGATAGGGGTAGCGAGGTAGCGGCAAACCTGGGCGAGCGACCCGACCGGCTTGTTCATTCACAAGCAGGGGCAAAATCGGGTGCGTGTAGGGGCTGGTGGTAATTTCGATCTGGCCGGCATCACGCAGGCGTGCGTGCTCGGGCACAATGCGCCGAATGAGTTGCTGTTGTTTGGCATAGATGCGCTGGCGATCACTGAGGCTAAACCCTTGCTGCTGTTGCAACCATCCCTCGATATCCGGATCATCGTAGAACATGGGGTCGAACCACGCGAGATTATGCCAGGCAAGCAGATCGGCATAGTCTTGGTCACGCCAATACTGCAGGCACCACTCACGGCCTCGGTCTTCTCGCTGCCCATGCAAATCGCGATATCGACTGTGGGGTTCAACTTGGGTGGGGTAGTGGGAGTCGAAGAAACGGTCGATAATAAATTCGTGCTGCGATCGCGACAGAGCCTCGACAGGCTTAAGCAGCAGCTCTAGGTAAGGATCAAAGGCATTGCCTTGGGCATAATCATCAAGCTGAAGCAGCAGTGAGGGCACAAGGTTAAACGTCTGGTGCAGCTTTGGGTACTGATCAAGGATCAGGGCCATATCGAGGTAATCTTTGATGCCATGCAGGCGCACCCAAGGCAGACGATACTTGCCTCCTACCGGACTTTTATAAAAGGGCTGATGTTGATGCCAAACAAAGGCAACGTGCAGGGGGTAGGTCATGGCAGTGGGGTGATCACGCTATTACTGTAACTGGACTGTAACTGGTTTCCCTAGCTGGGTTTGGGATGGCCTTTGGCCAGCCAGGCGATCGCGACAAGGTCTCCGAGCCAGCACAGCCAAATTTAGGTAAATTGGCAGCAGATTCTGCGGAAACGAGCAATGACTTGGACACGTCGCGTCGGCGCAACAGCCTGGACATGGTGCAGTCGGCAGTTACTGGGTACTAGTCTGGCGACATTGCTGGCCTACCCTGTTGCCGCGCTACCGATGAACGCCCAGCGCCCCAACATTGACCAGCTGCTACGGGCGGAGGTGGTTCATGTGGTGAATGGCAATACCCTACTGGTATCGGTGTTGGACCAGCCCACTCTACGGGAGCGGATTGTGCAGGTACAACTGGTCGGGGTCGAGCCGCCCTACGAAGATCGGTTTGGCTATTTTGCTGGCCAGTATCTGCAAGAGATTGCGCGCGGTGGTATCTTTCTCGAAGTTCCGGGCGGGCTAAGCTCTGAGGGTGTGCTGCCGGGCTATGTCTGGTCGGGCAATACGCTGATTAACGAAGAAATGCTGATGCTCGGCCATGGCTTCCGCCAAAACAATGCCGCCGACAGTCGCTACGATCGCGTCCTCAGTGAAGCGGTGGCGGTAGCCCAATCTCAAGGCCGGGGCATCTGGAACTATTACAGTCCCCTGATGGATTAGGTCTTATGCTGTTGTCTTTGTTCCTGAGCAGTCTGCCCGCCCTGGCGCTGGAATTTAGCCCTAACCCGGCTCAGCTCGGCGATACGATTATGCTCCGCAGCACGGGTGAGGCGGCGCCGGTTGTGACGGTGGGTGAGGCCACCTATCCCAGTTTTGAGGTGGCGCCGGGGCAATTCCGCACCCTAATTCCGACATCACCCCTCACAGCCCCGGGTGATCTGGCAATCTCGGTCAGTCAGGGCGGCACACTCCAACGTTTGAGTGTGCCCCTTCGCGATCGCGACTTTCCGCTACAACACATCACCCTCAGCAGTAACGGCGGTAGCGGCTGGATTGCTACCGATACCGAAATTGAGGCGGTGACGGCCTTCAAAGCAACACTCACGCCGATTAAGCTCTGGAACGGCCCCTTCGCCGCCCCCAGCAGCGGCCCTGTCAGTTCAATTTATGGTGTACGTCGTACCTACAACGGCGAGCTCGCCACCGACTACTATCATCGCGGCGTTGATTATGCCGCGCCGACCGGCTCACCTGTTGTGGCACCAGCACCAGGCACGGTGGTTTTGGTGGGTTATGAAGGCCAAGGCTTTGTCGTGCATGGCAACACTGTCGGCCTCGATCATGGTCAAGGCGTCACGAGTATTTTTCTCCACCTCAGCGGCATCGATGTTCAAGCAGGTGACATTGTCCAGGCAGGCGATCTCATCGGTCGCATTGGCTCAACGGGCGCGAGTACTGGCCCTCACCTGCATTGGGGTTTGTATGT
>CAZAGN010000136.1:0-3749 GCA_964484905.1 uncultured bacterium
ACCACCGCCGCCACCCCAAGAACCTGAACCCGAGCCTTTGCCCGTGCAAGAGGATGCGATCGCGGCAGCGCCGCCGCCGCCAGCACCCACACCCGAGCCCACACCCACACCGGCACCACCACCACCGCCCCCTGACCCAGTGCCGACCGCTCCCCCCGAACCCGTGGCCGCCGCGCCAATTCAGCCACAACAGACACCCCTACCTTTTCCTGAGGCTGCTCCTCCAGCTGAGCCCCAGGAGCGGACTTCCGATGCCTCTCAGCTGGCGCCCCCAACCACCAGCGAAACCACCCGTGAGTCCGATGCTTCCCAATTGGGTGGCCCGGTTTCAACGGCTGATGCTGCGGGAGTGGGTGGTGCTGCGGCCAATGCGCCGATCAATCCCAGCCAGTCAGCCCCCGGTGATCCAAGTGTGGCTGCCCAGGCCAATGTTGATTGGGGGCCCTATCTGGAGCGCTTGCAGCGGCGCGTCGAAGCCAACTGGATTCCGGGCCAATCCGGTGACTCGCGTCGTACCGTGGTCGAGTTCACCATTGGTCGGGGGGGTGTACTCAGCAATTTACGAGTTGCCCGCAGTTCTGGCAGCGCCGATTCTGATGCGGCAGCGATTGCGGCAATCAACCGCGCTGCTCCCTTTGAAGACTTGCCAGCTGCCTATCCTGGCAATTCAGTGTCGATTAACTTCACGTTTGATTTAAATGTGATTGGTGGCGGCATCAACTAATGTGGCTTCTAGGAGGCAGTTAGGTGATCAGGCCATACCAAGGCAAGTGCCACACACTGCCACAACCCGGGAGATGGTCTGATTGACGGCAACTGGCAGCTAGGTCTGCGATAAGGCCACTGCCACTGCCGATCACGACCAGACAGACTAGATGGGTTACCGGAAATTACGCCAATGCTTGGTTTACTCGCCCTAGTCCTACTTGCTAATCCTGCTTGGGCTCAGAGCACCGAGGCAGAACAGTTTTTGCAAAACATTGCACCAGAGATCCAAGCCCTGGGCCGTGCCCAAAATCTCGCCCGGATGGCAGGTGAGCGGGCCAACGGAGGGCTAGAGGTCTACCGTGCTGAAGCATCGATGTTTGGCAATGCCTCCGAAGCACCCTACACTGAGCTACCCGATGCCTGGATCTTCCGCTTTCAAGGCGGCGCGCCGGGTGCCAGTATCCGGACGATTGAAACAGAAGTACGGGTCGATCGCGATACCTTTGCGACTACTGTTCTCTACAATGGCCCGATTCACAGCGGTGCGGTGCCACCCGTTTCCTCGCAATTGCCGCCGGCTCAACCCCTGCAAGCCAATCAACCCCAAACCTTCGAGTTTGAGTCCCTCCCCGAGGCAGCACCCGTAATGCCGATTCTGCCAACGGCGGCGATACCGACGACTGCACCTGTGGCACCAGCGACTGGCGATACGATTAGCCTCACCGAGGCCATTTTTGGCCTAAGTCGCGCCCGAAACCTAGCTCGCCAAGCCGGTGAGCGGGTCAATGGTGGTCTTCAGGTCTACCGAGTAGAAGCTGCAATGCACGGCAATGCCGCGAACTCACCCTTTGTTGATGCTAGCGATGCTTGGGTCTTCCGCTTTCGGGGCGGCGCACCGGGTACAGCCTTGAATACGATTGAAACTGAGGTACGTGTCGACAAAGCCACCTTTGCAACCAGCGTGATTTACAATGGCGCCCCTCGCTAAAGTGCTGCCAGCACAGCTGCACCTGCGCTCTGGTGTGATCGCGATTGTGCGCGTGATGCAACCCGAGGAAGCGGAGGCAGTACGTGCCTTACTGAATCAGATCATCGACGAAGGCAGCAGCTACCCTCAGGATCACCCTCTTGATGCGGTAGCCTTTCACGCCTACTGGTGTGCGGGTCAGACCTTTGTTGCCGCGATTCAAGATCCGGTGGCCAACAACGAACACCTCATCGCCGCCTTTTATCTCAAGCCCAACTTTCCGGGCAAAGGCCGCCACATTGCCAATGCTGGCTTTATTGTGCATCCCGACTGGCGTGGCCAAGGCTTGGGACGAGCTTTGGGCGAACTCGCGATCGCGATTGGGCCGACCTACGGTTATCGGGCGTTGATGTTTAACCTGGTCTTTGCTAGCAACATCGCCTCGCTAAAAATTTGGCAGCACCTCGGCTTTCAAGAGCTAGGGCGTATCCCCGCCGCAATTAACCACGGCGATCACTCCGAAGAGGCGATCATGCTCTATCGTGCCCTAGACGATAGCCAATTAACGCGATGATCGCGATCGTCCAAACCTTCAATCACCCCCAAACAAAAACATCTCCTAAAACTAGGAGATGCTAGTGCCTGATTAGGCTAGTAATCAAAAAATTTGGGGGGCCCTAGTAAGCCGCGCTACGGCGTTCGCCACGACGCTCACCACCGCCACCACCACGGTCACCACCACCACCGCCCTGAGGACGTGCGTCTTGACGCGGATAGGCCTTGTTGACACGCAGATCGCGGCCCATCCAGTTGGCACCATCGAGATCATCGATGGCTTTTTGCTCATCGTTCTCTTCAACGAGCTCAACAAACGCAAAACCACGCTTGCGACCGGTCTCCCGATCTACAGGCAGCTTGACAGTTTTCACTTCGCCGTAGTCAGCGAAAACATTTTTTAAATCTTCTTCACTAGCTTTGAAAGGAAGATTGCCGACAAAAATAGTCATAGTTGTAACACTACTCCGAAACGTAAAGCAGCTCGTTCGGAGAGCATCTGGACTGTGGGACGCACATTAACCTTTTGATCCGAATCGATAGCCACAGCTATTCTAATCTGCGTTTCTAAATTCGAACGCTTTTGCGCGTTACGTGTTTTAAAGTCACAGACATGCTGAAGCTTATGCCTTAACTAACATAGCATGCCCTTCGCCAGCCGCATGGATTACTTAATGTCTTAAGATTGCGCATTTGCTGCACCGGCATCGTCACCCCCCTCAGCCCAAAAATGTTGCCTGGGTTGACTCCGTTGGCACACCCTGGACTAGCTGCACCGTATCAAGGCGCTCGCTGGCGGCCAAGAGGCGTTCGGCTTCGGCCTCACCCAGTCGCGATCGATTTTGCCAAAACAACTCGATTTTCGGCCCTAACCAGATGCAATCGCCTAGCTGCAATCGGTGGGAGCGCACCTGAACACGGTTGATGTACAGACCGTTGGTGCTCGGTGAACTGGCATTCTTGCCATCAAAAATAACAAAAGTACCCAGACCCAAGTCAGGTGTGAGCAGAGCATGAATGCGGGAGATGAAGGAACCGACAACGCGTAGATCCGCGTTGCGACTTCGCCCGAGGGTACAAGGCTTGAGGGGGACTTCAAGCGCACGGGGCCCGTAAGTATCATGAATAACGAGGATGATCGGCTCCATGCTGCCTCAAAGCCAACGTGGCTAGATAGTAGCATCCAACCTTAGGGCTTCTAACAATAAATGCGCACGCTGGGCGTTTGGGTCGGCAAGTAGTGCTTGGCGCAGTTGCTCCCGTTCATGGATGCTGAGGGGATGGCCCTGAAGCGTACGGTAGGCCAGGGTCTTGATGGCTTGAAAGCTCATGGCACTTGGCTCCGAAATCGATGTTCATAGCCTACCCGGAGGCCAATGAGGAAATTTCATAAAGTTTTCACAAGACCGCTGTGCAATGTAAATCTGATGTTAAAAATGTAACCTTTTTGTTGCCTAGACTACGTAAGCTCCGTGGCCTTACGGATTCGTGAAGCCAACTTTATTGAAGCCCGTAGGTA
>CAZAGN010000137.1:0-3694 GCA_964484905.1 uncultured bacterium
GCCTGTCCAAACAGCCTTGCTGCTGCGGCAGCCATTTGTCCATAAGGTGGAGAACCTAAACGATGCCCCGTGCTTACGAAACCCTTTTGATTGTCAAGCCTGATGTGCCCGAAGAAGATCTGGCAACCTGGATCGAAGCCAAGAAAACCCAACTGGTTGAGCAGGGTGCGACCGACATGGAACTGAATATACGCGGCAAAAAGCGCCTTGCCTACGAAATTGGCGGCTGCAAAGAAGGCGTCTATGTGCAGTACAACTACGAATCTGAGCCCAGCGCTGTGACCGTCCTTGAGAAAGCGCTGCGCCTCGATGAGACCGTGCTGCGCTACATGACGATCACGCCTGTCGAGACTGAAGACGCCGCCGAGTAGATTGCCTCGGCTGCGCCGACATCACAGCTGCCTGCCCCTTACTGATTTTTTTGCGTAAGGGGCTTTAGTGTGCCCAGTGGCGCCTAGCGACGCACAAGGCTAACGGCGGTTTCGACGTGGGCCGTCTGGGGAAAGAGATCAGCCGCTTGGACGGCCTGCACCTTGTAGCACTCACCAAGGATCTGCAGGTCGCGGGCCAGGGTGGCGGGGTTGCAACTGATATAGCCGATTTGGCGCGGTTGTTGCTGCAAGAGCGTATCGAGGACTTCGCGATCGCAACCTTTGCGGGGTGGATCGAGCAGGACAATGTCGGCCACAGGCAGTTGGGGCAAGAGGCTTTCGACGCTGCCGCAGTGAAACTCGGCGTTGGTCAGGCCATTGCGCAGGGCGTTTGCCTGGGCTTTTTCGACAGCGGCGGGCCAGAGTTCAATGCCAATCAGTTTATGAATCTGGGCGGCAAGGGGCAAGCCCATGGTGCCAATGCCACAGTAGGCATCAATGACGGTGCTGTCGGGCTGCAAATCGAGCTGCTGCACCAGCCAGTACCAGAGGCGCTCGGCCTGTTCGGTATAGATCTGGAAAAACGAGGTGCTGTCGATCGCGAACTCAAGTCCGGCAAATACCTCGGTCAGCTCAGGCTGTCCGGCAATACAGATCGTCTCGGGGCCAAAGATGACATTGGTACGGCGCGGGTTGAGATTGAGGCAGACACCCACAAGCTGCGGAAAGCGCTCCAGCCACTGCTCAGCCCAGGTATCGAGATGGGGCAGATCGGTATCGCGCACCACCAGCGTTAGCAACATTTCGCCAGTGCGCCGCCCAATGCGTAAACCCAAGTGCCGCAGCACACCGCTATCGGTGGCTTCGTCGTAGGCACGCCAGCCGCTTTCTTGGAGGTCAGCTTTGACCTCCGGCAATAGTTGGTCGAGGGCGGTCGCCTGGACAGGGCAATGGCTGAGATTCACAACACGGTGACTTTTGGGGCGGTAATACCCTAGGCGCAGCGGCTCACCCTCAAGGCCCGGCACAATCGGGTAAGTGACCTTGTTGCGGTAGTGTAGGGGCTCGGGGGCGGCCATAAAGGGCGCGAGGGGCGGTAAACTGAGGCCACCCAGACGTTCGAGGGCTGCTTGGACGATTTGCTGTTTGCTATCGGCCTGCTGCTGATCGCTGACGGTTTGCCACTGACAGCCGCCGCATTTGCTGGCAATAAGGCAGCGGGGCGTAATTCGCTCAGGGCTGGGCTCGTGCAGGGTCTGGATCTGGCCGAGGGCATAGCTTTTTTTGACGCGTACCAAACGGACACTGAGCCGATCTCCGGGTACAGCATCAGGCACAAACACGGCTAGACCGTCGTAGTGACCAATCGCTTCACCTTGGTCAGTCAGGCCCGTAATCTGCAACTCAAGGCAGTCACCTTGCTTAAACATAACGAGCAAGAACGCCGGGGGCGCTTTGGAGGGGTAAAACAGGAATGCTGTCGAGGGCGGCGCAGTACTCAAGGTCGCGATCGCGATCGAGCCGTAGCAGCCGCTGGCCATGACTGGCTTGGCGTAAAATACCCAGCAAATTATCGTGCCACTGCTGATAGAGGGCTTCGGCGGCGACTGCCTCATCGTTGGCGTAGTTGACAGCACCTTTGCTTGCGAGGGTGGCGACAATCGCCCCGGCACAAACCGTATCTTCGAGCGCATACGCACCCTGCCAGCCCGAGCCAACAACCCAGACAGTCTCAAAGCCTTTTTCGAGGATGTAGCTGACGACTGTGCTGACATTCACCAACGCCGCCGTAATCACAGTCGGGGCTGCCTGGACGGTTGCCAAAGAACGGGTGCCGTTGGTGGTGCTCATAAAAATGCGCTTACCCTTGACCATTTCAGGGGTGTAGTCAAAGGGTGAATTACCCAAATCAAACCCAGCTACTGTTTCACCACCCCGTTCACCGGCGCGCAGTCGCTGCGCCTCGGGCCAGGTGGTGCTGGTGGCTTCTAGGGTTTCGAGATCCGCAAAGACTTGTACGGCTTCAGCTCCAGCGGCGAGGGCGGTCGCGATCGTCGTCGTGGCGCGCAAGACATCGACAACCACAGCACACTGTGGCAAGTGCCCCTGGGGTACCGCCTCGGGCACGTGATATACAGCGATGTCCATGGCTTTGCCTCATGTGTCTCTCTAGTGTTGCCCGTTCGCGATCGCGAGATCAAGCAACCATCATACGCTGAACACGATAAGCTAAGGCTGCCGTATTCCCCTCCTGCTGTGTTTACGCTTACCCAACGTCGCTACACGGTTTTCCTCGGCCTCGCGATCGCGATTATTCTGGCGCTTCATCTCGTGCGCCTTGGCGATCTCCCCGCTGGCCTCTATCTCGACGAGGGTTCTGTGGGTATCAATGCCATTGGCATTGCTCAGTCAGGTGTTGATGAATTTGGCACACCCTGGCCCATTTACTTTCGTGCCTTTAGCGAATACAAAAACCCAATTTATATCTACCTCACGGCCCTTATTTTTAAAATCTCAGGTATTTCCGAGCATAACCTTCGTTTCTCCAGCTTTTTGTTCTATGCCGGTGGCCTTGCTTTTTCCCTTCTATTAGTTGCCAAGCTCTTCGGTCGCCGTCGCTCCATCGAGGTTTACGCCCTGATTACGCTGGGCGTCTTGCCGATGTATTTTCTGATATCTCGTATTGCCTTTGAAGTGATTTCCCAATTCACTTGGGTTGCCGCAACCAATGTTTGTCTGTGGCAAACCTTTGAAGCCCCGAGTGATAAACCAAAACGTCGCCTGTTCTGGGCCCTCGCTAGCGGCATCTTGATGGGTACCTCAATCTACACCTACACAACGGCGCGTCTGCTTTCGCTGTTGATGTTACTGACAGTCTGGGGCGTTTACTGGGGTAAATCTCGCCTCAAGCTGTTGCTTGCGATCACAGCAACGTTTGGGATCTCACTACTGCCCTATGTCTATTTTGTTGTCAGTAATCCAGGGGCGATTACCTCACGCTTTCGGATTGTCTCGTATTTATATTGGGATATTTCAATTTGGGAAAAAATTCGCCTGTTTGTCACTCATTATCTCACCTACATCTCGCCTCGCTTTCTGATCAATGTGGGTGATCCCAACTGGCGACACACCACCAGTATTGGTGGCATCATCTTTGCAACAACCCTGTTTTTGTTCATCCTTGGTTTGATTGTGATGCTTCAAAAGGGGCGTCGTATCGACCGTTTCTCTATATTCCTAATCCTCAATCTTATTTTTTCGCCCATCGCAGGCTCGCTGACCTTCGAAAGCATTCCCCAGTCGCTGCGGGTTCACTTGCTGGC
>CAZAGN010000138.1:0-3546 GCA_964484905.1 uncultured bacterium
AGCGCGGCGGGGCCACTGAAGACCTGCTTACCGATCGCGATCGCTGGGCCTTGCTTACAAGCCTTAAGGCAACCACTTTCAACCGGATTAAGATCCGGCGCTGCCTCTAGAGCCTTCCAGATTGCCGCTGCACCCCGTTTGCAGCAATTTTTCTTGAGGCACACCGTCACAGCCTGCACCGCTGGCTTCGGTGCTCGGTTGGAGGCCAATGGCTCAGCAGACTCGAAGGCTGGCAACGGGCTGGTTGATAGTGCCTCAACTTTGAACTTAGGCGCATAGTCTTTAAGCTTGTAGGTGCCGCGCACATACACCCAGGTGCCATCGGCCAAGGGCACTCGCGATCGCAGCGACTTCGCCAGTTTGAGGATGCGAGGCAATTCTCCAGGCTGCTCCAGACGGATATACTTCGGGTTCAGCCAGGTATAGTAGCCCGCCGCCTCAAACGTCTGAAGCTCCTTACTCAGAAACTCCTTACCAGGCGCCAAAGGCTCAGAAGCAGTTGTGCGTAAGTGAGCGGTCAACTGGGCAGTCATCGTTATAGTTCCAAACAAAAAGTCTGTGAATGGGTTTCGTCAGCGAAGAGCGGACTATCGAGATTGCGCCCGCTTCACCAGCTTTTGCCACAGATAGCTAGGCACCGAAGCTGGCTGACCTTGGCTAATAAGCTGCGACACCTCATCGAGGCGATAGTGCAGGGCAACCCGCTTGCTAACATCGACAATGCTGTGACAACTACCTGGGCGCGCACTGC
This sequence comes from uncultured bacterium, assembly GCA_964484905.1. Classification (GTDB taxonomy): domain Bacteria; phylum Cyanobacteriota; class Cyanobacteriia; order Thermostichales; family PCC-7336; genus CAZAGN01. Next base: position 752 of record CAZAGN010000138.1, read on the forward strand.
CAACAAAGTAGTCTTGCCAGCCATCTTCTCGGTGAACCTGAACTGCCGCCGAGTCAGAATCACTGCGCATGAGGCGAAAGCCGCCAGCACTGCTCCAACCAAGCCACCAATTCGGGGCGAGAGGCCCTAAACTGCTGCACCACACTTCGGAGTTGAACGGCTGCCACGGCATCATCGACTTTCACCTGCAAAGAGTTTTCAACAATAGACGGGGGATAGGACGTAGGAATCGAAAGCTCCTGGAGACGCTGCTGAATAGACCAGCGCAACCAGTGCGGCACAACAACACGCTGCCACTCAGAACTGTTCATACAACGCCTCAACCGTATTCATAACTACTGTTTGCCTAAGCCAGAGCCATCTAAACGGCGGTTGTTGCCAAGCCTGAAGCATTGCGACATCCCTAAGCCAAATGAGTAATGTGAGGCGCTAATCGAGAATCTTTCTCGCTTGCTAAGCCATACTCTAGCAGGACTTTTTTTCTGCTGCAACTAATTCTCAATAGCTTCTTTAAGTTGAGAATGAGGCGCCATCTCGCTCACGCGTTTAGCGCGCCCGCAAAGGTTGAAGGCATGCGAGTGATCCAGGCTGGCTGTGTGAATGCACCAGGCTAGGGGCTGCACCACTTAAGCGAAAAGAGAGCGGTAGAGAGCCGAGAGGGCGTGTATGGCTCGTTTGTCATCGCAAGGCGGCGTTCTTTGCGAAAACTTGAGATCTCGACATCAGGCTTGTTTGGCTTCGACCTTGCCTTGCCCGCAGCGGTATGCCAAAACGTCAGACACTCGATAAGGAACACGCGCAGGAGTATGGCGGTGCAACTAGCCTTTTTGGGTTTGGGGGTGATGGGCGGTGCCATGGCCGCTAATTTGGCACGGGCCGGATATACCGTCACGGCTTGGAACCGGACACCCGATCGCGACGGGGTGAGGGTGGCGGCAGCAGCCGGGGCGCAGGTTGTCCCGACTCTGGCCGAAGCGGTCGAGAGTGCGGCGATTGTTCTGACCTGCGTGACCGCAGCGGCAGATGTGGCGGCAGTTTTGGCAGCAGCGCCGTTAGCGGCTGGGACGATCGCGATCGATTGCAGCACCATCGGCGTCAGTGCCGCCCAAGCAATTGGCCAAGATCTGGCGCAGCGAGGCGTGCAGTTCCTCGATGCCCCCGTATCCGGCGGCGATCTGGGAGCGCAAAACGCCAGTCTTACGTTTATGGTCGGCGGCGATCGCGCACCTTTCGAGACCATTCAGCCTTATCTCACAGCCATGGGCAAAGCCATTCATTACTGTGGCCCCCTCGGCAGTGGTCAGGCGATCAAGCTCTGCAATCAAATTCTCTGTGTTGCCAATTTACTGGGTGTCTGCGAAGCGCTCCAGCTTGCCCAAACGGCGGGGCTAGATCCGGCCCAAGTGATTGAGGTTTGTGGCGGTGGTGCGGCAGCATCCTGGATGCTGAGTCAGTTGGGGCCAAAAGTCGCCGCCGCCGATTATGCACCGGGGTTTAAGATCGAGCACATGCTCAAGGATTTGCGCTTGGTGCAGGCTGCCAGCGAAGCGTTAGAGCTGAACTTGCCCGGCACCGATTTGGTTACGGCCCTCCTCGCTAAGGTCGCAACAATGGGTGGTGGCAGCGAGGGAACCCAAGCATTAATTCGTGCCTACAGCCCCCATAATAAAAACAGTTAAGTCGTCCCCTGCGTCACACAAACAGAAGGTAACTTTCTATGGATATGTCAATCCTACCCGGAATGCCCGTGCGTGTTACTAACAAGCGCGACATCTACTATGGTTTTCAGGGTCAGGTGCAGCGGGTTGCTGATGGCCGCGCCGCAGTGATTTTTGGCGGCGGCAATTGGGAAAAAAATGTCACCTTCCGCCTCAGCGAACTTGAGGTTGTGGGCAAGGGTCGCTAATGACACCGCGTCAATACCTCCTCAGTCAAGCCCTGCTGCTGGCCTTTATTCCCTTTGGCCTGGGGCTTGTGGCCGTCGGCTTGGGTACGAGTGTGCCGCTGCTGCCCGTAGAGCTCGAACTCGTGATCGTGGGTCTTGTGGGCTTAGTGCCAGTTTTTTGGCTGCAGTGGCATCAGCCTCTGTACGTGTTCTGCAATGGTCTCCAAGCCCTTGAACCATCTGGCCTGGATGCCAACGCCCAGAATTTGCTAGCCCAAAGCCAAAACCGTGAACAGCGCCTGCTGGCTATTTTGCTAGTGCTCTTGTTTTTGGGTGTGATGCAGCAAATCGACCAAGTTTCGCCCCTCTTTGCCGGACTATCGCCGGTCAATCCAGCTGCCTCTGGCGGTCGAGTAATTGGCCTAGTGATTGCCAGTGTTGGCTTGGCTACCGCCCATGCCGCCGCCCAGGTAGGTCTTAATGCGGTACGGGTCGCTTTGCTAAAACCAGAACTTTCAGAGCCAGCGAAGAAGCTACGTCCTGTCATGATTGTGGGTAGGTCGCTGGCTGGTGATAGTTAGCAGCGGGATGATCGCTAATTACGATTTCTCAACGGCTCAGAACGCCTACCAATCCCACTCCGTTCGATCCCATTCAGTCAAGCAATCGCTGTCGATCAGAGTGTCGTAGCCATGCTGAGCTATAGCGGCAAAAGCTTTATCCCAACCAGAACGTATACTTTTCGCATTACGAGTATTGAGGTGATCGCTATGCGAATCTCCGCTCTGAACGACTCTTGGCCTGATTGACGGATGCATTGGTCAGTTACTCGCTTGCTTAATGTCTGCAATGTTTTGTCATTCACATCGTAGCGATAAGCCGGTTATGGAGATGTCTACGAACCCTAGGG
>CAZAGN010000139.1:0-3395 GCA_964484905.1 uncultured bacterium
AGAAACCTTACTCGCGTTTTACAATGCCCAATCCCCCCATTGGGGTTCTCGAGCTCAGGATCATTGTGATGAGCGACCTGAGAGCACATGCTATACAAGCCGCCACACCTTATCTCTACTGCTGGAACTGAGCTATTTTCGCCAGCCCCTAATTATGCCAAGGCCCTAGTGGCAAGGTATGGGGGTGGGCGCGGTGATGGCAGGGGCAACACTATCGGAAGCTCAAGCGCCACAGAAGCGTATACCAATGGCTTGTTTTGAGCGGTAGACGCAGCTAGTCCCAGGGAACTAGGGGCATTTGTGAGATCAGATCTTGCAACTCTTGCTCCCAGGTGCGGCGGAAGTCAATGAGAAACTGGTCACGATCAGGAAAACGGCGGCGGCGTGAGACAACAAACTCGTTGGTGGTGTAGGCCACGATATCGATGGGCGGCCCGACAGAGAGGTTGCTGCGCATGGTGGCATCCATCGAAATAACGGCTGCGCGGGCGGCCGATTCGAGGTCAGATTCGTAACGAAACGCCCGATCCAGAATAGTTTTGCCGTATTTTGTCTCACCAATTTGCATAAAGGGGGTTTCGGCGGTGGCTTGGATCGTGTTGCCTTCGGCATAGACCAAAAAGACAGCGTGGGGTGCGCCCTTAACTTGGCCCGCCACAATCAACTGGGCTTCGGCCGGAATTTGATTTTGGGCCAGTAGTTGGCGGTTGGCTTCGATGATCCGGCGATTTTTGCTGCCGACATACCTCGCGATCGCGTGCATGGTGGGCAGGGTATAGAGATTTTCGGGGGCGTGGGTATCGATGTCTTCTTGGATAAGGGAGAGAACGGTTTGGGTAACGGAGAGATTGCCCGAGGTCATGATCAGGATGAAGCGCTCGCCGGGCACGCCAAATTCAAATAACTTGGCGAAGGTCGCGACATTATCAACACCGGCATTCGTGCGGCTATCGGCAATACAGACGAGGCCGGCTTCGACAAGGAGTCCGAGACAGTAGGTCATTGGCTCACTTCACTGCTGGGGTAAACGGCTCGGCTCACTCATACAAAAGACAGGCTCAGTCGCGCACAACTCGCTCGGTCTAGGGTGATCTACAACTTGCGCGCTGAGCCTTTCAGCTAAGCATTGCTTATGAGCACTCAAACCTGGGAACTTGCCTAGGGTTCACAGCTTGCGGTCGGGCACTTGTTGCCATAGGCCTTGCTTGTGGTTGGCATCACGGACAATGATGCAGAAAAAGCCACTGTCGAGTTTGGTGCGGCAAGCAGCAATCGCTTGGTCAAGCTCGCTAAAGGTTTCGACCTGCCAGTAGATGCGCTTGTTGTAGCAGGCGACTTGGGTGCCATAGCGTTCCTGCATTTGGGGATTGCTAACAGGCTTTAGCTCAACATCGTCGTTGGTGAGAATTACCATACCGATGCCTAACGGGGGAGTAACCCGATTCTACGTAAAAGTGGCTGCACTGGAACAATGTGGCGATCTAATCCCAGACTTTGGGGGCTGAGGCCGAGGGCAAGGCCGATGAGTTGCGGCAAATGCAGTACCGGAATACCGAGGCGTTGATTGAGGTGTTGAGCGATTTCGGGTTGGCGGGATTCGAGGTTGAGATGGCAGAGGGGGCAAGGGGTAACGATGCAGTCGGCCCCGGCCCTGATCGCCTCTTGTAGATGCGTACCCGCAAGTTGAAAGGATTCGGCGGCGGCGTAGCTCGCGATCGGCCAGCCACAACACTGGCTGCGCCCCCGGTACCAGATGGGGTTTGCCCCAAGCGCTTCAAAAAGGCGTTCCAGGGAGGTGGGGTTGTGGGGGTCATCAACGGGATAGTTTTTCTGAGCCCGCAGTAGATAGCAACCATAAAAGGCGGCGCAGTTGAGGCCACTCAGGCGCTGCTTGACTTGGGTGCTAATCGCATCGAGGCCATAGTCGCCTACCAAAATCCAGAGGAGATGTTTAACGGTGGCGCTGCCCTGATAGCAGGGTTCGTCTTTGGCACAGGTTTGCTGCACCTGCTGGAAATACTCGGGGCGGCTATGGCTGGCGTCTTGGAGCTTGTCATTCACACGTCCCAAAACACCCTGACAGGTGCTGCAATGGGTGAGCATGGGTAGGCCGAGACTTTCGGCCAGGGCAAGGTTACGGGCGTTGACGGCGTCTTCGAGGAGTTCGGATTGTTCTTTGAAGGTGCCGGAGCCGCAGCAGGTGGCTTTTTTGAGTTCGATGAGTTCGATGTCGAGGGCAGTCGCGATCGCGAGGGTCGAGTCATGCAGTTCGCGGCAGGCCCCCTGAGCGACACAGCCCGGATAGTAGGCATAGCGATGGCGCTGGCCATTGATGGGTGGGGCGATCATGGCTGTTGCGCCTGGCTAGGGTGAACCTGCATGGCCTGAACATTCTCGATCACCTCCCGCACAGCGGCAGCGCCTTCGGAGGCTTCAAATGTCAAGGGAAATTTGCGATGGGCCAATAGCCGCAGACCCAGGGGCACAATACTCAGCAAACCCTGCAGATCGCGGAGGCCATTGCTGACCACCTGCAAGCCAAACTTGCGCTCGTCAATCCAGCCATCGCGGGCAACCAGGCTGACCATGGCTTGGCGGTGACGGACAGCACGGCTCGCTTGGCTGGGTGCGGGTGCCTGGGCGAGAATCTCCTGCTTAATCGCCGTAATTTGATCGAGCGGTGCGACCTCCATCGGGCAGACATCGTTGCAGTTGTGGCAGCGGGTGCAACCCCACACACCGGCGGTGCTGTTGAGAGCGGCGGGGACAGTACGACTGTCGCGATCGTCGAGGCGGAGGCGGTTGGCCTTGGCAAGGGCGTGGGGGCCCACAAAGTGAGGGTTCACCTCAGCGGCGTTGCAATCCGAAAAGCAGGCGGCACAGAGGATGCAATTACCCATGGGGGTGAGTGCTTCGCGGACACTGGGATCTTGGCGAAACTCACCGCTAGCAGGTGCAGGTAAGGCATTGAGGTAGGGTTTGATTTCGCCAAGGTGAGCCCAAAAGCGTTGCATATCCACAATCAAGTCGCGCACAACCGTCAAGTTGCCGAGGGGGCTGATGGTAATCGCCTCCCGTCCGGCAAGGGCGATCTCGATATGCTGCTGACAGGCGAGGCCCGCGCGCCCGTTAATACGCATGGCGCAACTGCCACAGATCGTATTGCGGCAATTTTTACGGAAGGCGAGGCTTCCGTCTTGTTCCCACTTGAGGCGGGTGAGGGCATCGAGGATCGTGCTGCGTGGGTCGATTTCAAGCTGGTAGGTTTGCACGGTGGGGGCAGCCGCCGGCTCAGCTTGGCGGACAATTGCAAAGGTGACGGGCTCAAAGGTAATGGGCTGAGTAGCAGGCATGGGCAGGCAAGCGTATTTGTTCTAGGCTAACGAAGACTTAGG
>CAZAGN010000140.1:0-3345 GCA_964484905.1 uncultured bacterium
CCGGTGGCTTGGGATACAGAAACGACTGCCCTCGATCCGCGTCAAGCCCAGCTTGTCGGCATTGGCTGCTGCTGGGCTCCTGATGGCATCGCCTACCTGCCCTTTGCTCATACAGAAGGCACCAACTTGCCCCTTGCCGAGGGTTTAGCCATCCTTAAGCCCCTGATTGAATCGGCAGCCCATCCCAAGCTGTTGCAAAATGCCAAGTTTGACCGCCTCATTTTGCGGCAACAGGGTCTGGAGTTGGCGGGTGTGGTCACAGATACGATGCTGGCGAGCTATGTCCTTAACCCCGACAGCAGCCATAACCTCAGTGAGCTGGCCCAGCGCTATCTTGGCTTTTATCCTCAGGGCTATGACCAGCTTGTGCCTAAGGGTGAAACGATCGCGAGCATCAGCCCAACTGCCGTAGCCGCCTACTGTGGCATGGATGTGTATGCCACCTACCAAGTAGCGCAGCAGCTTGAAGCAGAACTGGCAGCCCTGCCGGAATTAGATCGCTTGTATCGCCAGGTTGAGCTGCCTCTTGAGCCGGTGCTGGCAGCGATGGAGTGGACAGGTATTCGCATTAATGCAGCCTATTTGCAGCAGCTTTCGCTCAGTCTCGAAACCGATCTGGAGCGGATTGAACAAGAAGCCAAAGAAAACGCGGGCACAGACTTTAACCTGGCTTCCCCCAAGCAACTGAGCGCGCTGCTGTTTGAAACCTTGGGCTTAAACCCGAAAAAGTCTCGCAAAACGAAGCTGGGTTATTCGACCGATGCCGCAACCCTCACCAAACTCCAGGGTGATCATCCGGTCGTTGATCTGATTCTGGAGCACCGTACCCTAGCTAAACTCAAATCAACCTATGTTGATGCCTTACCGGCGCTGATCCAGCCGACCACAGGGCGGGTGCATACCGACTTTAACCAGGCGGTGACGACCACAGGCCGCCTCTCGTCATCGAACCCCAATCTGCAAAACATCCCGATCCGCACCGCCTTTAGTCGTAAAATTCGGGCCGCTTTTGTACCCGAACCGGGCTGGATTTTGGTGGCGGCGGACTATTCACAAATTGAGCTGCGGATTTTGGCCCATCTCAGTCAAGAACCCGTATTGCTAGAGGCTTACGCCCAGCAAACGGATGTTCACCGTCTCACCGCCCAGCTTCTCTTTGAGCGCGACGAAATTACAGCCGATGAGCGCCGCCTGGGGAAAATCATCAACTTTGGTGTGATTTATGGCATGGGGGCGCAACGCTTTGCCCGTGAAGCCCAGGTGAGCACTACCCAAGCAAAGACATTCATGGACCGCTTTTATGAGCGCTATCCGCAGGTATTTGCCTTCTTGCAGAGTACCGAACGGCTCGCGATCGCGAAGGGCTATGTCGAAACAGTGCTGGGCCGTCGCCGCTATTTTCAGTTTGAAAGCCGCGATCTGCTGCGTCTGCGCGATACCGACCCCGACAGCATCGATCGCGATGCCCTCAAGCTGGGGCGGGTAGATGCGGGCTTGCTGCGAGCGGCCGCCAATGCACCGATTCAGGGTTCAAGCGCCGACATTATCAAGCTGGCAATGGTAGCGGTACAGACAGTGCTAGCCAACTACCAAGCACGGCTCTTGCTGCAAGTGCACGATGAGCTGGTCTTTGAAATGCCGGAATCTGAGTGGGCCGAACTGGAAGGGACAATTCAGACAACGATGGAATCGGTGCTGAAACTTGCAGTGCCCCTGAAGGTGGAGCTTCATGCTGGGGCCAACTGGATGGAGGCGAAGTAATTAACGTCGCACTCTGATGTTTCTGAGGATAGAGAGCCTAATCAGGTCTGCATGCTACGGCATTTGTAGTCATTAAAATTACAGTTGCTGAGGTTTAGTACGATTGAATGGGGCTGTGTGGCAAAGCTTTACTACCGGGGTATGGCGGATGACAACGGCAAGCCCAAGCTTGGGCGAAGTGCCCGACTTTTGGGTGTTCGGCTGGGTATTGATATTGATGTTGTAGAAATGCCACGTAATGCTTTGGATGCACGAGGTTATCTACGTCCTGTCGTTGAGCGCCCAGCTAGCGGCGCAATGGTTTTGGTTGCTCTCAGAAATACAAAAGGCATGTCGGCATCGACCACAATCGAGAGTCTACCCGCCTTTCGGCGACCAGAAGCCTTTGGTGGTACTGGCAGAGACCCCTTGTGGCACATTGACGACAGCCACATTGGTGGTGATTTAGAGGCGGTTCAAGACAGCGATACACACGTTAGCATTATGCCAAGGACAGCAATGCTGCTCGAAAATTACGAGATGGCCTTGGCAGAGACTCAAAATTATTGGCAAAAGGTGAGCAACGATGACGTGGGCCTTTAGTTTGTCAGCGGAGTGTGGCCCAGACCAGCTTGAAGCGGCACACTTTGCCGAACATTTTGCGGATTTGGTGTGGACGCAGGGTCAGTCTCATTGCCAAACGTCTCTGGTTCAAGACTTTGAAGCTAATTGGTGGTGCCGTGTCTGCCCCGATGGCCTGAGTGGTACGGGTATTGACACATCTGCAAGTGCTTATGCCATGACGGAGCTGGGCCTCTGGCTGTATCGGCGTTTGCGATCTGCCCCCCCCTTTCGCTATGCCCTGGTCGGGCTAGAAGTGGATGAATTTAGAACCTACAGTGAGCTGTGTGCCGAGCTACCAGCAGCTTCGTTTCCGGGCCTAGTTATTACTGAAACTTTGGTATCAACACCGGGCTCTCTCTGGCGGCCTTTTCGCCCCGGCTACCTCTGGCAGCCCTACGAGGGAGAGGTGTACAAGCCTTTAGTCAGCTCGCTTGATCTGAAAAATCAGTTGAATGAGTTGCTACTGCTTCAATAGGTTTTGCCTGATGGGGTGCTTAAACCTACAGGGCTACACAGGCGCTGAAGCACGCCGCGACGCTAAATACTTGCTTTCATCTGCCTCTGCATGGACGCATTGTGGTGCTTAGCCGTGACCACCCGGGGCCAACTGGATGGAGGCGAAATAATCAGAGCGAGGCTATTTACCGATACTACAGAGCTTAATTGCCGCAAAAATAATCATCAATACCCGGCTCGCGTGCCTGCTGCATACTTACGTACAAAAATGTATTGGTCAATACTCAGTAGTTTCACTCCCTCCAAAAGGAGGGATAGGCACAGCCTAATGACGATGCCATGATGGCTGTATTGAGCGCAAAGAACTGCCGTGATTCATCGCAAAGTGTCAAATCGAGGCTTCACACTCCTAGAACTGCTGGCTGTGCTCGCGATCGCGAGCCTCCTTGCAGGCGTGGGTATTGTGGGCTGGCAAGGCTCCCAACGCCGCTTGGCCATCAGTGCCACGACCAACCAAATCATTTC
>CAZAGN010000141.1:0-3176 GCA_964484905.1 uncultured bacterium
CCAGGCTCATCTCTACCTAAACCCCCTCCCACAAAGAGGGGGTTTACCTTTTTGAGATAGCAGCCGCCAACCTATCGATAAGTAATGTGTCTAGGCGTTGAGACTTAAAAATTACTGTCTGACTCTACGAGCATACGCGTCGGTAGCTGTTTGAGATGTTGCAAGAATATTTGTAGCTCTGAGTCCGACAGCTCATGACGCGACGTTTTGCTGAAAGCTGATTTTAGATACCGTCTTCCATCGGCTGCATTCCAGCCTACACGCTTCATTTCAACATCTGTTTTCGCGATCAGATCAGAGAAATCTTCCGGCTCGGTAGCCATAGTAAGGTTAGGTACATCTCCGCCTTTTGGCTCTGGCCAATTGGGTGCTGGTTTGTTGGGGAGTGTTAAAGCTGGAGGTGGCGGCACTGGTGCCAGTGAAGTTACTGCAGATGTAGTTACGCTTTCGAAGCCAGCAACACGCAAAGCACGTTGGATAGACGCATCTTCGGCATCTTCAACGGTAGTTGAGCCAGCAATACCACTGCCAAGGATAGTGCCTTGGACAAGAATTTGGGAACGAACAAGATAGATGCCTTGCTCGATTTGTAAAAGCTCGGTGGTAATGCTGCCCAAGGGATAACGCTGACGGAAGTCGTTTAGCATGGTTGAGTTGCGGCTCGTTGACTCCATGCTAGCGGCTGTTGTTGGAAAATGCTGCTCTAAATGCTGAGAGCTGAGATTGACTAGCCTTAGCAGCGCTCTGAGTGGCGTTAGAGTGAAGAGAGTTTTGCCCTGTTTGTATGCGATTGCGTTGGCACCATTCAATAAATGAAATTCCTGAGACTGCGTGGCAGGCTTTGGTACGTCCAGAGACATCACCGTTTCTGCACTGGCAGTGGCTGCATTGCCTGGAGATGTCGGGGTCGGCGACGGCTAATGAGGGTTGGTTGCCATGCCACCTAGCGGTTGAGTCTGAAGGGCAGCTGGTTGCGGCAGCGCCGTTCTATTTGAAGTCCCATAGCTACGGTGAGTTTGTCTTTGACCATGAATGGGCACGGGCAGCCAATCAACTAGGTGAGCGGTACTATCCGAAGTTGTTAGGCATGTCACCGTTTACACCAGCGACGGGGTATCAGTTTCTGCATTTGCCTGACGTTGATATGACGGTGCTGTTGCCTGAGATTTTGCATGAGGTCGATCATTTCTGCCAGAGCCAGGGGATTGCGATTCTGAGTTTGCTGTATGTGGCACCAGAATGGCATTCAGTACTGGAGTCGCACGGCTTTACACCGCGAATTACGCATAATTATCAGTGGCAGAATGCCGATTTTCGGAACTACGATGATTTTATGGGGCAGTTTAACGCCAATCAGCGGCGAAATATTAAGCGAGAACGGCAGGCGGTTGCAGCGGCTGGAATTGATATTCGTTTTTACACAGGGGACGATATTCCTGAACGCTATTTTGGCTTGATGTATAGCCTCTATAACAAGACTTGCAATCAGTTCTGGGGTGGCAGCAAGTATCTTAATCGCCGCTTTTTTCAGATGGCGGGTAAGCATTTCCGTGAGCATACGTTGATGGTGGTAGGCGAGCGAAACCAAAAGCCGGTGGGAATGGCCTATTGCTTGTATAAGGGGGACCGGCTGTTTGGGCGCTATTGGGGTTGTTTTGAGGAGGTGAAGTTTCTTCACTTTAGCCTCTGCTATTACGAGCCAATTGCCTGGTGTATTGAACATGGAATTCGTAATTTTGACCCGGGGGCGGGGGGACAGCATAAAATTAGGCGCGGTTTTCCGGCGACACCAAACTACAGCTATCACCGCATCTACTTGCCGCGCTTGCGTGGTGTGTTGCTGCCTCATTTGCGAGAGACGAACCCGATGATGCTGAGAGAGCTGGATCGGATGAATCAGGAGGCGGTGCCTTTTAAGGAAGATCTACTGCCGAGCTTGTTGCAGGGGCACGACTCGTAGAATTTGGGCACAGGCAGTCCAAGTACGTCATGATTTGCAGCACCTGCTGAAATAACACCTGGTAAAGGTTATCCGGTAAAGTCTTGTCGGCAAATGCTCCTATGTCTTGTCAGATGCTCGTATAATCAAGGGCCTAGCAGGAGAGCCCTGATGCGGCGCAGGCTTGGTTTAGTTTTCTTGGTGCTGAGTTTGGTGCTGGCGGTTTGGGCAACGCAATTACAGGCATTTGTGGATGTTCAAGTTACACAACTTCTTCTTGTGGAGAAAGGGGTGTTGACAGCACCAGCGGGGTTAGCGTTTCGACCGGATAGGCCGCAGGAGCTATGGGTGACGAATCAGGGGAATGATTCGCTAGCGATTGTGGATTTGACGAATCCGGATCTGCCTGTGGCATTGGTACGTACGGATGCCTATGCTGAGCATTTTGTGGCGCACCCGGCGGAAATTGCGTTTGGGGTGGAGGATACGTTCGCGAGTCGTGGCTGGCAAAGCTTAGTCAAGCCATTGAAATTGGGGCGCTCGCTGAGGCGCTACAAAGGCTTGCGCCCAATTATAGTGAGTCCAGGAAATAACGAGACATTTTTAGATGTTGGATGCCTTCTGGGTAGACTTCTTGGACGCAAAAAGTGTCTCGGTAATTGGAGATTTGACTATAACTGAGTGCAGAATTTTAGTGCAGAACGCTCAGTTGGCTCAGCTCTTGGGAACGTGCCTCGTGCAGCGCGAGGAGCTGGTCACAGACAATGTCGCAGAGACCAAAAATGGCCGGGTTCGCGATCGTGTAATAAACACTTACCCCTTCTTGGCGACGGGTAACAATACCGGCTTGGGTAAGCAGCTTGAGGTGCTTGGAGACATTCGCTTGTCCCATGCCAGTGGCCTGCATAATGCCCGATACATTAAGCTCACCTGCCTTGAGACAGCAGACAATTTGGAGGCGGCTGACTTCACTGAGGACTTTGAAGTACTCGGCAATCCGTGACAGCGCTTCAGCAGATATGGTTGAACTCAGCATGAATTTCTAGTTGGTAATATAGTATTAGCATAGCAAGGCTCGACCCCTTATTGTGCAGAGCGGTGGTTGAGTTTGACAAACATGTACCGCCTGCTCAAGCAGAAGCGAGGTGCGAGACAGGCTCCTCAAGGAAGAGATTAGGCAAGCAAAACGTTAAGATCGCCGCCCCGCCGGGGTGGGTCTGTGCTGACTGTCCTGTAT
>CAZAGN010000142.1:0-3173 GCA_964484905.1 uncultured bacterium
AGCCAGAGCCAATTTGCGGTCAGTGACTCACCCGTAGATAGTTCAATCTGCCAGTGGTCGCTCTGCCAAATAGCCTGCTCGATCGCGAGCGGTGCCCGAATCTCCAACTGCCCGAAACGAACCTGACGCTGTAACTGAGTCCAGACCTCGGGTGTCACTGAGCCACCACCCCGTGCTGTCTGAACTGCCTGCCAGCGGGCCTGCCAATCACTCAGCGCTTCAAAGCCCTTGAGATACTTGGGGCCAAGCCAGCCCGGATCGGTATCGAACTGACGCTCAACGAGGGGTCGCCGCGCCACCAACACAACCCGTGCCCCCTTCGCGATCGCCCCCAAGGCTAACTGCCCCGCCGTCAGGCCACCACCGACCACCACAACCGTCTCTCCAGCTACGGCCACCCGCCGCAGGTCTACCGCCGTGCTGTGTAAACACCGCGCCTGATTGGGCTGACACCAAGCCGGTAACACCGGCTGCGTACTTCCCTTAGCCCACACTAATCGTTGTGCCTGTACGGTCGAACCGCTAGCTAAGGTTAGGTGCCAGTGGGGTGCTCGCCACCTCACACCAACGACCTGATCGGCAAGAACACGCTCTGCTAGGCCCCATCGCTCAACACACTCGCTCACAAATCCCTGGAATGCTGCCTGGGTTGGTCGATCGTAGGGCGGCACAAACTGATGCCCGTTTATGGCCACATACCGCCGCAGAGCATAGGGGTCAGGATCGGGGTGATGTACGGCCGGCGAGCGGAGATAAGCAATAGCGTGCGCCGTAAAGCGCTGCTGCCAGGCCCCAAGCCAGGTACCGACTGGATCGATCGCGAGCAGACGTGACTGCCAAGTTTTACGTTTTTGGAGCAGATGCAACGCAAGCGTGAGCGCCTGCGGCCCGGCCCCCATGATGGCGATATCAACACGCTGTCCAGGCATTAGAGTTATGACTGAGAATAAGAATCATTCTCATTTTAAGCATGGGAGTCATGCTGGCAGCAGCAGCTATTGCCGGGGTGGATGTTCGGGTTCACATACGACCCCCCACCCCAGGCAGACACCAAGCTAGACGAACATCGGCAGACCAAAACCTCTCCCAAAGAAAGAGGTATGGTTTTGGGAAAGAACCTAAGCTGGTTTAGCCACGTTTGAGCGACTGCGAGTAGGTGCGGGTTGGTAGGCCCCAGACGTAAATGAAGCCCTCAGCCGCCTTGTGATCGAACTCGTCATCAGCGCCGTAGGTTGCCAGCGACTCGTCATACAACGAGTAGGGCGACTTGCGACCGACACAGATGGCCTGACCTTTGAAGAGGCGTAGACGGACGGTGCCTGTAACGCGGTCTTGGGTGGCGCTGACAAAACCATCGAGGGCTTGGCGCAGCGGCGAGTACCACATGCCGTTGTATACCAACTGGCTGTAGCTGGTTTCGATGCCGAATTTGTACTGAGCGACATCACGGGTCAGGGTTAGGGTTTCGAGCTCGCGGTGCGCCTGAATCAGCAGCGACAAAGCCGGTGTTTCGTAGATTTCACGTGATTTGATGCCGACTAGGCGATTTTCGACCATGTCGATCCGGCCAATGCCGTGCTCGCCTGCCAACATATTAAGCGTGCGGAAGATCTCGGTCGGGCTGTGGCGGGTTTGGTTGATACCGACGGGCAGGCCCGCTTCAAAGTCGATTTCGACATAGGCAGGGGCGTCGGGGGTTTGGCTGATGCTGCGGGTGAGGGCGTAGACATCTTCGGGGGGCTCAGCCCAAGGATCTTCGAGAATACCGGCCTCGGCACTCCGACCGAGGATGTTGAGGTCGATGCTGTAGGGGCTGGATTTTTTGACCGGGAAGCTGAGGCCGTAGTTTTCGCCGTAGGCAATCGATTCTTCGCGGCTCATGCCCCATTCGCGGGCGGGGGCCAAGACTTTGAGCTTGGGGTTAAGGGCGGCGATCGCGACATCAAAGCGCACTTGGTCATTACCCTTGCCGGTGCAACCGTGAGCCACGGCATCGGCGCCGACCTGCTCCGCGACTTCGACGAGTAGCTTCGCAATCAGGGGTCGGGCGAGGGCAGTCGAGAGGGGATAGCGATTTTCGTAGAGGGCATTGGCCTGAATTGAGGGATAGGCATATTCCGTAATCAGGCTATGGATCGCATCCTGCACCAAAGACTGCTCGGCACCAGCGGTCAACGCTTTGGCTTGAATCGGCTCGAGCTCGGCCCCTTGGCCCAAATCGACGGCGAGTGTGACCACCGACTTAACGCCCCACTCATTCATTAGGTAGGGGATACAGACCGTGGTATCGACCCCCCCGGAGTAGGCTAAAACAACCTTTTCGGCACGCCCCATGACGTATTCTCCCTTGCGTGTTCCTAGTGTACGGCGAGAGCTACCTGTGCAAGCTGGCTAGCACGTCAGGGAATGGTTACGGTGGCTATTTGCTGGGTGTTGTGAGGTAACGATCGCGACACACAGCCCAACAGGGTGACTCTGCCTGCTATGCTCAGGACTTAGCTAGGGGTGCCCTACGGGGCTGAGATTATACCCTTCACACCTGATCTGGGTCATACCAGCGGAGGAAAGCTGTGAATGTATCAAGCTATAGGCACCTTGCGTGCCCTATCACCCTAGCTCCTAAACCACTTGGGAGTTTTTTGAATGCGAACTCAATGGATTGCGCCGCGCCGGGGCCAGGCGAATGTCAGCCAAATGCACTATGCGCGCCAGGGCTTGATCACCGAAGAAATGAATTTTGTTGCCGATCGCGAGCAGCTTGAACCCGAACTTATCCGCGCCGAAGTCGCCCGAGGCCGGCTGATTATTCCGGCTAATATCAATCATCCCAACCTAGAGCCTATGGCGATTGGCATTGCTAGCCGTTGTAAGGTGAACGCCAACCTAGGGGCTTCGCCGAACGCGTCAGATTTAGAAATCGAGCTGGATAAGTTGCGGCTGGCGGTGAAGTACGGTGCCGATACGGTGATGGACTTGTCTACGGGTGGTGGCGATCTGGATGCGATCCGCACGGCGATCATTCAGCACTCACCCGTCCCGATTGGCACGGTGCCGATTTATCAAGCCCTCGAAAGTGTTCATGGTGCGATCGAGCAGCTCACGCCAGATGATTTTTTGGCCGTCATTGAAAAACACGCTCAGCAAGGTGTGGACTACATGACCATCCATGCCGG
>CAZAGN010000143.1:0-2976 GCA_964484905.1 uncultured bacterium
GCATCGCGACGGAAGGCGCAAAAACGGCAGTGCTGCTCGCAGATATTGGTGAAGTTGATATTGCGGTTGACAACATAGGTTACGGTGTCACCCACAGCCTGCTGCCGTGCCGCATCGGCGGCTTGCCGAATCGCCTCCCGTTGCTGGGGTGCCTGAGTTGCTAATAAAGTTTCAATCTCAGCAATCGACCTCATTCGGCGGTCTCACGGTCGGGCGACACCTGATAGGACTGGCGAAAGCGCTCAATCTCAGCATCAATATTGCCGCCAATCGTCCGGCGGTTGGCCCGATTTTCTTGGTCGCGGGTGGCTTCCATAAAATCTTGAATGCTAAAGCTGCCGCTGCTGGGGTCAAAGAGTTGCGGGGCCGGATCAGCCGTGAGCGAATCACTTTGCGCCCCTGCGGGGCTGATCGCAACTCCCATCACCACGAGCGCCAAGACAAGTGATTTAGCCATGATCTCCTTCTCCAAAGCCGTGTTCGGCCAAAAATTGCCGCTCAGTCTGGCTTAATTCTAGTTGCCGCAGCAAATCGGGGCGACGGGTCGCTGTTCGTAAAAGCTGCTGCTGATGTCGCCAGGTCGCGATCGCGAGATGATTCCCTGACAGCAACACATCTGGCACCGACCAACCCCGAAACGCCGCCGGACGGGTGTACTGCGGATATTCCAGCAACCCCTGGGCAAAGCTATCGTCCTCCAGAGATGCCTCCTTACCGACCGTCCCCGGCAACAGCCGCACCACCCCATTCAGCAGCGCCAAAGCCGGCACCTCACCACTGGTCAAGACAAAATCACCAAGCGAAATCTCCCGCGTCACCAGATGCTCCCGTACCCGCTCATCAACACCTTCGTAATGGCCACACAACAACACGAGTTGCTGCAACTGGGCAAACTCAGTCAGATGCGCCTGATTCAAGCGCTCACCCTGGGGCGTCAGCAACACCACCGCCCGTGGCGGCACTGTCGGCAACGACTCGACCGCCGCAAATAACGGCTCAGGCTTCAGCAGCATACCGGCCCCACCGCCGTAGCACTCATCATCAACCCGCCGGTGCTTGTCAGTACTGAACTCACGCGGGTTGGTACAGACAACTTCAGCAATCCCCGCAGCACAGGCACGGCCAATCAAACCGGTTTGCAGAGGACTCGTAAAAAACTCGGGAAACAGCGAGACAATATCAATGCGCATAAAGCCAAGCCTGAGCAGACCCGCAGTGTAGCGCAAAGAGGCTACCTGATCGGTACCAGCCGAAATCTATGCCAAATAAAATTTGTAAGCTGCAATTAAATTTTTAAATATCATGAAAAAACGCTCTACACGTACGTGTAATGTATCGGTGAATACACATTGTATCTGCCACGTCCTGTTACATTTCAGTTATGTTCTCAAACCTTCGTCATGACTAGCCCTAAGGCTGCCCCAGATAGCAAACTTAATGACAAGCAGTTTGTTCGCAGTCTGGCGGCGGCGGTCATCGAAGGTCAGTTGACGACCCCGCTCGAAATCATTCGGCGTCTCGAAGAGTGGGCAAATACAGACAGTCTTGATTCGTAACGTTTGCAAAAGCAATCCCCAGTCCGTTGCTCAGCCTAGCTTTGGCTGAGACAAAGCTGTCGGTAAGACCAGAAAGTAGTACTGCCAATCTCTGGTGAGAGTAAGGTGTTACATAGGTACCAGTGATACCAACAATGACAGAGCAAGCGATGATGAGCTCTGAAGCGATTTGGCAACTCAGTGAATGGTGGCTCAAGCCCTGGCGAGTCCGCCGTTCACGCCGGCAACTCATAGTGGGGTTAATTGTTGCTGACCGGAGGGTGTCGTTGAATTTGCTTTGCTGAGAATTTGCTTTACTGAGCAAACCCCCAACCTATCGCTGTGTCAGCAGATATGCCTCCGTTGTGTAAACATGCCAATTACTGCCCCCACTCAGCTCTAACACCTGCTCGTGATAGCGCACCAAACTCGGGCGATGACCGACGCTGATGTAGCGCATTCCCAGCCGTTGCAGCAGTTCATACAGCATCCGCTCGTTACCCACATCAAGGGCGCTGGTCGCCTCATCTAGCACCACATACTGGGGCTTACTGACCAAAATGCGGGCAAAGGCCAGACGCTGTTGCTCACCCAACGACAAGACATTGGGCCAATCGAGAATCGTCTCAAAGCCACCAACCCGCTCGGCCAGGTCGGCCAGATTGACTTGTGCCAGCACGGTCGATAGTTCGCTATCACTCAGGTCGCTGCTGCTGTGGGGATACATCATCTGATCGCGCAGGCTGCCCAACAGCATGTAGGGCTTTTGCGGCAAAAAGAGAATAGAGGCCGTACTTGGTCGCTGTACCGTGCCGTTGCCATTCGTCCACAAGCCCGCAATGGCGCGCAGCAACGAGCTTTTGCCACTGCCACTGGTGCCAACAATCAGCAACTGATTCGGAATATCGAGGGAAAGGGCTTCGATCAGGGTTTGCTCGGAGTTAGGGGTGCGCACCGTGATGTTATCGAGACGGAAGCGGCCATTGACTTCGGTTGTGATCATCTCCTTATGGCTTGCCTGCGGGTCTTGCAGTACCTCATAGAAAGCGCCCAAACGGTTAACCCCAGCGGCAAAGGAGGCAATCGTCTGAATTTGGTTGGTGATAATCGATAAGGCGCCTAGCACTTGACTAAAGGCAAACGAGGCTTGGCCAATGGTGCCGAAATCGGTTTGCTCCAGAAAGTACAGGGGCGCAACGATTACATAGGGCACAATGCGCGTGAAGTAGTTGTAGCCGTACTGAAACAGATCAATCAGCGATTGCCAGAGAATCAAAAGGTCAAAATTACGCAGAGCCGCTGTAAAGCGCCCTAAGATCTGGCGGCTTTCGAGGGCTTCGCCTTCGTAAAACGCAATCGATTCGGCATTATCGCGCACGTGCACCATGCCATAGCGGAAGTTCGCCTCAAGGCGCAGTTGATTGTAGTTGATGCCAATAAG
>CAZAGN010000144.1:0-2879 GCA_964484905.1 uncultured bacterium
GACGATCGCGACTTGAGGCCGAACCTGTCGCAAGACCCAAGCCGCCAGCAGCAGCACCACCGTACCAATGCCGAAGGTCGTCAGCCCACCTAAAGCTCGAATTTGATTTTGGGCCAGCGGCCCCAGCGCCCCCGCCAGACCACCCACCAACGTGAGCACACTGGCTGCCTGGGGTAGGTTGCTGCCATAGGCATAGCGCCCCAGCAGTGACAGTACCGGACTGCGAAAGGCCGTCATCGCCAGCGCCCAAGCCACCAATACCACTGGCAAGACCCAGCCCACCCGCCCCAAGGCCAGCAGCGGAATCGCCAGAAACAAGCCGGCAGAGAGAATCATCGCGATCGCGATAAACGGAAAACTAGTGCCCAGCCAGCGCTGGCGTTGGTCAGCAAAGGAACCGGCGACGGGCTCAATCACCATGCCCAAGATATTTTCGAGCAGCAAAATCCCGCCCGCCAGCGAGGCCGCCAAGCCAACTTGGATAAGGAGACCCGGTAAATAGAGGTTATAAAACACCCACGTAAGGCTGATAGCTCCCTGCACCAGGGCCAGCGCGAGTACTTGGAGCCACAAGATCCGATGCGTCACAGCTAGTCCCTGAGTCTTTGGGGCGATCATCACCCACAAACCCCAACTACGGCCATTACGAATTGCTGCATTGGGAGAGGCAGGCTAGGCGTGAGGGCGGTATTCCTCAACAGCAAAACAATTGGTCTGACGCAGGTATTGCACCGCCTGCGAGGTATCGGAGCCAACCAAAACCAAGTGTCGCCGGGGTCGGGTCATCGCCACATACAGTTGTCGCCGCCCGAGCAGGGTTGCTGTGGTCACAGGTTCCTCAAAATCACGATCAAACTGATCGAGCCACATCACAATCACCGCATCAAACTCCATACCCAAAGCGGTTCGGGTTGTCAGGAGTTTCACGCCGGGTAAGGCAGGCTTGTAGTTGAGGAGTGCTTCGCGGTCGCGATTCACCCAGTAATAGCCCGCGCCACTGGCTTCTAAGTGTTGGCACAACCCTTGCAGCAGATCTGCCTGCTGTTCGCGATACAACACCGCGATATTTTGGCTGGCAATGCCATCGTTGCGTAATTGCTGCACCGTCGCCAACACCGGCTCGATTTGGTGGGCCAAGCTTTGGGCGGCCGTGCGCGGCGCTCCTTTAAGTCTCGATAGGGGCACAACTTTAAGCTGCGCCAAGCGATCCATACGCACACTTTCGGGTGCCCGCGTTGGAATGACCACCCCACCCAGATCGTCTTCATCGCGGGGGATCTCACCCACCTGGCCTTTAATTACCGACCAAGCCGCCTCCAGAATTTCGAGGGTATTGCGGTAGTTAATTGTTAGGTAGCGTGTCCGCCCCTGCGCCCGAATACCCATTTGCTTCCAGGTCGTCACACCCAGGGTTTTGAACAAGCCCAAGGGTTTTGCATCGAGAGATTGAGCCGTA
Organism: uncultured bacterium; assembly: GCA_964484905.1. Taxonomy (GTDB): domain Bacteria; phylum Cyanobacteriota; class Cyanobacteriia; order Thermostichales; family PCC-7336; genus CAZAGN01. The sequence goes on from CAZAGN010000144.1 coordinate 1,457, forward strand.
TCTCTCGCGATCGCGAGGGTGCCATTAACCCCCGCCTTAAGTGCCAGCACCGCACCAATAAACCAATGCGGCTCAAAGAGGTGGGCCTCATCAATCACAATCGCATCGTAGCGATCCGCTGCCGCCAGCCCCGCATCATCAATGAGAAACTTGAGCAACCGCCAGCCATTATCATCCCCGAGTTGCAGCACCGTCGGATCGCGATCCAGCACCGCCTCCAGCGTCTTGATAACGGCGCGAATCTTATCCAGAGATGACTGGCCCGCATCCCCGCGCTGTTGGAGCTGGTCGGCTACATTCGTAAAACGCCGAATCGGCTCATCAAAGCGAAGGGCTGGCAGCTGTTCCCCGAGGCGATGCGCCCAGGTGTTAAAGGTCAATACCTCTAGGGTTGGTGTCGCTCCTTCAACAAAGTAGGGATTATCCTTGAGCAACGCCTTCAAAAACTGCGTTGGGCCTTGATTAAAACAGAGACATAACACCTTGGCCTGAGGGTTCTCACGAATAATATCTTGGGCGAGTGCCGCCAAAATTAGGGTTTTGCCCGAGCCTGCTACACCAGCAATAATCTGGTGGCCACGGGTATTATTAATTTTGCGAAAAACATCTTGCTGGACGTCACTGAGATAAATATCTTTGAACCAAATGGAGAGATCAAAGGCCGCCCGAATCATATCTTTTTGGGCTTCACTGAGGGCAATAAAGCCTGGGGGTTGAGTCCGAGTTTTTCGCAGCAACGTAATGAGGTTCTCAATCGGTTCGGCTTCATGCACCAACGTGGCCAGCTCAGAGCGCGTCACAACCATCCCCTTTTTGAGAGTCGTTGGTACATCCGCTGGCTCAGCATAGCCACTCAAAACCTGCAAAATACCGTTAGGCAGATTGATCTTGCCGCTTGCATCAAGCAAGATCGGTTCTTTCCGTAAGCGACTCAGTTGCTTGAGAAACTGGGCGGAAAATGAAGCGGGCGATGTTTCACTCACGTTCACCAACACCAAGCCCAGCGTATTCTCAATGACAATAAAATTGGGATAGCCCGGATAGCGCCCCTGCAAACAGAGAATGAGGTACGCATCGGGCAGCTCACGCAATTTGGCAAACAATCCTTTCTCAGCCACAGTCGCGGTGCTCGGCAATTCGTCAGGAATAAAACGCGCCATTGTGATCGCCTCCGTAACGGTTTTGCCCTATCCTTTTGGCTTGCCTCGGCAAGTACCTATGCCAGCAACCACCCGTGATCGCTCATGACAGGCAAACCCTTTCACGAGCGAGCCCCAAGACTTTAGAGTAGACCGTTACCTCGCGATCGCGAGTTTCAAAGGTAACCAAGAGAATTTGGCTGAAGGACTGTGACGAGGACAATGCGACCCAGACAATAGGCTCAAGACCCGTGATCTCAAGCAATCAAGGCGGCAACACTCGA
>CAZAGN010000145.1:0-2418 GCA_964484905.1 uncultured bacterium
AAAATACTGCCGAAACGTTGTCTGGGCAGCACAATAGACAACGGCACCCACGGCGGCAAAGCAGACGAGTGTCAGAGCGACTCGCTCGCCCACTAAGCGCATAATCAGTCGCGATCGCTTCATCAGCCTCGTGTATCTACAGGGATTTCACTGGATTCCCATTCAAGGGTACGTGACATCTCTGTATTTCAACCATCCGTAATTTAACGGAGATTTACAATACGTTTCGGTGTAATGAAGGGGGCTAGCGTCACAAAAAGACTAATGTTTATATTCTCCAACGTTGCCAAATCAGATGTGATGAGCCAAGTCAGGCTCTGATTTGAGCCCTGACTATCCTGGCGACGCTGCCGAGCGGGTGTCAAGATGTGCGACGTGAACATGCTTTTGTGCTAGATTTTGTCAAATTCTGCAGATAGCCGATACTTTTTGGCGGAGTCACCTACCTCTCCGTAAGCCTGAAACTAGCTCGTGGTTTAGTCCTGGGCTTAGGTAAAGAACCGTTTCAGATGAGGCCCCAAAATACGTATTTGCACTTAAGTGTGTTTACGAAACGTAATCATTTTATGGGTGCCCATGTTGACAGCGACCCAGCGTAATGCCGCTGGAGAGTAGCCTCCGCACCCCAGACTATGGCAGGTTTCTCAACGCCAAAAGAAAAACAGAGCAAGGCCGCGCCCCACCACAGCCGCTACGCTCCAAATCAGCATCACCCGCCGCAACAGGTAGGTACTGGCAACAATCTGCGCCGCACTAAGGGGCTGTGTCGCCATCCCCAGCAGCGGTTTGGTTGTAACGATCCCTCGATAGGTATTCTCGCCCCCGAGCTGCACGCCCAAATACCAGGCGTAGGCGGCTTCACTCCAGCCGGAGTTCGGACTGGGGTCTTGCAGGGCTTGGGTGCGGCACTGCTGCCAAAAGCGCCAGGGCTGCCCCGAAAGGATCGCGATCGTTAGCACCGTCAGCCGACAGGGCAGCCAGGTGAGGCCATCTTCGAGCTTGGCCGGGATCGTTCCCAAATAGGTAAAGGGCGGCGTGCGATAACCAAGCATCGAATCGAGGGTACTGACGGCTTTGTAGGCAAAAGCCAGCGGTGCGCCACCCAGAGCGGCATAAAAGAGGGGGGCGGTGCCGCCATCGGGGGTATTTTCGGCCACGGTTTCGATGACGGCGCGGCAGATTTCTGGCTCGGAGAGGGTTTCAGTATCGCGCCCTACATAGCGAGCCAGATAGTGACGCGCCGTAGTCAGATCGCCCCGCACTAATGGCTCATAAACTTCTGAGGCAGCCCGCCGTAAGCTGCGTGCGCCCAAGGTACTGGCCAGTAAGATTACCTCTGCACCCAAGGCTAGCGCGATATGAACCTGAGCCGCACCATAGACCAAGCCCCAGGCATAGACGGCGCTGCCAGTGATTAAAACCAGCGTCAGCAGCCCCCCCGCCCCGCGTTGCTGCCAGGGCTTTTGGCACGTCCTCAAAATTAGATGCTTGCCCTGCACAATCAGCCAACCCATCGCCTGCACCGGGTGGTACCAGTGCCACGGATCACCTAGCAGCCGATCTAGCCCAAGGGCTAGGGGTAGCGCCACAAACCCTAACGTACTGAGTGCTCCTGGGCAATGCGGTCTTGGGTTTGCTGGTAGCGCGTTTGCCACACAGATAAAGATTCTGAGGAGAGGTGGCGAATTGTGTCTGCAATCAGATCGGCAGTGCTGCCGATCCGTTCAAGACGCTGCAAAATAATCTCGTTTTGATCCTTAGCCAACATGTGTGCTGAAAGGGTGATGATTTGCACTTTGTTATTGACGATATCTTCGAGCATGTCGCGAATTTCGGCAATCGCTGCGAGCCGAACTAACCGCTGCCGTCGTCGTACCAGCCAAAAAATAATCCCGTGCAAAACACCAACTGCCGTTGCTATTAGGGTTGCCGCTTGCCAAGGCATGGTGCCCTGGTCGGCAAATAGCAGCAGCACAAAACTGATAATCACTAGACCTACGCCGGTCAGGATGAGTTCGAGATAGTTGATCAGGAAACTTTTGAAGCGTTTCATACCAAGCTTGGACTTTCTAGGATGAGTGTAGCAAGTCACACTACGGCGCTGTGTGGGCTTAGACGCAGATGTAACCGCGTAAACCTGCCCAGGCTTAGCTATCCAGAAATAGCCTCAATTAGACTCAATGCGCACAATGCTGCTGGCGGTGCGGCCAAAATCGGCGGGATTATAGCGGGCTTGGGCGGTACCACCAGGCCAGCTAAAGGTGCCAGGGGTGACAGATTGCACCAGATAGTGCAAGCGATAGACCCCCGCTTCGAGGCGGTCGGCATAGGCACTAATCTGGTCGCGATCTTGAGTTTGAGCCCGCAGTTGCCAGCTATCGGTTTGGGCGGCGTAGAAGGGGTTGCTGGTTTGGAAGC
>CAZAGN010000146.1:0-2008 GCA_964484905.1 uncultured bacterium
TGAGTGTCAGTCACCATCGGTGGAGGCGTTTGTTCCGCGTGAGGGTGAGCCCTATGTTACCTATATTTGTGATCAGGTTTTCTCGGAGTCGAAGCTATTTTCTGGAATTGCCTTGCGACCCGAGTTTTATGAAACTGCTTGGGCCAAGACCTTAAATGATGGGGCGATGGCAGTGGCGCGACGGCTCCAGAGCTTGGGTTACTGTGGCTATTTTGACCTCGATGCCATTGTTGATCCGGACGGTCAGGTGTATGTCGTCGAGATGAATCCTCGCCGTACAGGGGGCACTCATGTTCATGAAATGGCAGAATTTTTGGTTGGCAAAGACTACCGCGATCAGGTTGCTCTGCTCAGTGGCTCACTCACGCTTAAGCACCCCTGCACATGGCCAGAGCTAGAAGCAGTCCTGCGAGAGGCAAATTTGCTATATCCTCGGGGGACAGTTATTCCGGTGCAGACATCATCACTGCCTTGGGGTGTGTTTGGCTATGTGGTGATGGCGGCTGATTGGGACGCTGTACAGTTTTGGCAAAAGCAGTTGCTGGCATTGTTGACATAGGCAGCACTGTCAACCTGAGCCAAAAATTAGAATAACGATACATAAGTCAGCACTTGCAGATATTTCTTACGGATATACTCCGTCGTCGTGTAATCTCAGCCAGAGAGACCAGTGTTAGCCTAGTCGGTGGAAGTCGGAGACCCCCATGCAATTGCGCGTTGTTCGAGAGCTTGCCAGCCTGTTCGATACAGAACAGCTTGAGCATTGCCTGGAGTCAGAGGTGGCTGGTGGTCAAAATAGTTGCCTGATGCATGACCATCCTTTTGATATGGAAACGGTCAACGCCCTTGCTGAAGCCCAGGTGGTGCGTGATTATATGGAGCAGCACTCCGTGAGCCTCAATGAGGCTCTGCGGGAGTTGGCGCGACGGATGCGTCATTTTAGTGAAGTACCTCAGTAACAGGACTTATTCATCACGACAACAGCACTACACCCTTGTACAGTCGCTGGCTCAATGGCCGCAGCATCAGTGGGCATGACGGCGAGCCAAGCAGCTTGCCCTCGGATGTTCCAGGGCCAGCCTCGCTGTTCGTCTGTATCGGCTTAGCATGAGGCGACTTTATCGCACGCTCATGAAGTTGCCCACATAGCTGGCGGCAATATTGGCGGTCTGCTTACGGAAATCAAGGCATCTCGCAAGGAGCGAGGTGATTACTTCCGAATCCTGTGCCGAGTACAGAATCCTTAACCACAGCAGACCCCGCCAAAGCTTTAGAGGACGCGTGCGTAGACGGTATCTAGGTGACGCAGATGCTTTGCTGGGTCAAAACACTGGTCAATTTCAGCCGCACTCAGATGCTTGGCCACTTCAGGATCGGCAAGAAGATTGGCTTTAAAGTCGCCGCCTTCAGTGTTCCAGGCCGTATGAGCGTTCCGTTGCACCAACAAGTAGGCATCTTCGCGGCTCAGCCCCTTTTGTACCAAGACTAAAAGGACTTGCTGACTGAAGATAACGCCGCCGTAGACGTTCATGTTGCGTTCCATGTTGTGGCGATGCACTTGCCAGTTGCTCACCAGCTTGGTCATCTGCACCAACATGTAGTGGCAGGTAATGGAAGCATCGGGCAAAATAACGCGCTCGACGGAACTGTGGGAGATATCACGCTCGTGCCAGAGGGCAACATTTTCGAGGGCGGCGGTGGCATAGCCGCGCAGCAAGCGGGCTAGTCCCGTAATCTGCTCAGATTTGATGGGGTTGCGCTTGTGGGGCATGGCCGAGGAGCCTTTTTGGCCTTTGGCAAAGTATTCTTCGAGTTCGAGAACATCGGTGCGCTGGAGGTTGCGGATTTCGACGGCAAAGCGTTCGAGGGAAGCGCCAATAAGGGCAAGAACTTGGACATAGTCGGCATGCCGATCGCGAGAAATAACCTGCGTTGAGGCCGTATCAGGGGTCAGCCCCAGCAGCGCGCAGGTATGTGCTTCGATATCGGGCGAGATGTTGGCATAGGT
>CAZAGN010000147.1:0-1950 GCA_964484905.1 uncultured bacterium
GAGCCCCCTCTACAGGAGCCCTTCTAGGTGATGCACTTCATTCTAGAATTGGCGCGATCTAAAACGCTAAGTTCACTAGTGCTGAAATGCCCTAACCAGAGAGCCTCACTAATTTGGGCTTCTTGATCTGAGGTGATGACGCCTAGTGCTAGGGCGCTGGCGGCAACTTCGCTAATGACGTTACTGCGTTGTAACTGAGATGACATGGCAAATGGATAGGTGATCGGCTGATCACTATATTTACGCACGTAAGTATGGAAGTCAAGGAAAAACGCCCAAACAATCCGTGCATACACGTAGTTTTTGTGATCTAGATAACCATACTTACGTAAGTATAGACGGTTCAGGGCTCAGTCAGTACCCATACTTAGGTGTATTCAAACACCCTGTGGCAGCAACTGAGACCGCTTATAATTGATGGGCTAAGTCGTTGTTTGTAGGGTCAGCATGAGTCGCGGCACGTTGTTTGACAAGGTTTGGGATGCCCATACGGTCGGGATTTTGCCCTCGGGTCAAACGCAACTGCTGATTGGCCTGCACCTAATTCACGAAGTCACCAGCCCCCAAGCCTTTGCGATGATCCGCGAGCGGGGTCTGAAAGTACTCATGCCCGAGCGCACTGTCGCGACAGTTGACCACATTGTGCCCACCGAAGACCAGGCGCGGCCGTTTGTCGATGGCTTGGCCGAAGAGATGATCCAGGCTCTCGAGCGAAATTGCGACGAGTTTGGCATTCGCTTTTACAACGTGGGCTCGGGTAAGCAGGGCATTGTGCATGTGATTGCGCCCGAGCAAGGCTTAACACAGCCCGGTATGACTATTGCCTGTGGTGATTCCCACACCTCCACCCACGGCGCGTTTGGCGCGATTGCCTTTGGCATCGGCACCAGCCAAGTCCGCGATATTCTCGCCTCCCAAACCTTGGCTCTCGATAAGCTCAAGGTGCGCCGCATTGAAGTGAATGGGACGCTGCGACCGGGCGTATTTGCTAAGGATGTGATTCTCTACATCATCCAAAAATTGGGCGTGAACGGTGGCGTCGGCTATGCCTACGAGTATGCCGGTTCGACCTTTGCCGCCATGAGCATGGAAGAACGAATGACCGTCTGCAACATGAGCATCGAAGGCGGTGCCCGTTGCGGTTATATCAACCCCGATGAAACCACCTACGCCTATTTGCAGGGGCGATCGTTTGCGCCCAAGGGCCGTGAGTGGGAAGCGGCGGTGCAGTGGTGGCGCTCGATGGCTAGCGATGCCGAGGCCCGGTATGACGATGTCGTTGTCTTTGATGCCGCTGATATTGCGCCAACGGTGACGTGGGGTATTACACCGGCCCAAAGTGTTGCCGTCGATGCCCAGCTGCCCGATCTCGACAACCTCAATGAGGCCGATAAGGCGATCGCGATCGAAGCTTACCGCTATATGAAGCTCAGCCCCGGCCAAGCGCTGGCAGGCACCAAGGTTGATGTTTGCTTTATTGGCAGTTGCACCAATGGCCGCCTTAGTGATCTGCGCGAAGCCGCCGCGATCGCGAAAAAAGGCAAGGTTGCAACCGGAATCAAAGCCTTTGTGGTGCCAGGTTCGGAAGATGTGAAGCGTGCAGCCGAAGCGGAAGGGCTCCACGACATCTTCTTGGCGGCGGGCTTTGAATGGCGCGAACCGGGCTGCTCGATGTGTTTGGCCATGAACCCCGATAAGCTTGTGGGCGATCAAATCAGTGCCTCGTCCTCCAACCGTAACTTTAAGGGTCGTCAAGGCTCCTCCTCGGGGCGTACCCTCCTGATGAGTCCGGCCATGGTTGCCGCCGCCGCCCTCAACGGTGTTGTTACCGATATTCGAGAACTGCTGTAGCGACCCTGCGCCGAACGTAGTCGTGGCGTCCCTCCTAACCGAGGGGGTAGAGCTAAGGAAGTAATGAAGAGTTGTAGTGATGAACGAAGAACCAGATAG
>CAZAGN010000148.1:0-1930 GCA_964484905.1 uncultured bacterium
TACGGCGACGCCGTCCGAATACCTAGGGCAGAGGGCTCGACTGGCCGCCTGTCGGGCCGAGGTGGAGCAGGCACGACGGGGTAAATGGTGAGTTGGATCTTAGGGATTTACGCCACAGGGCCGGTTTTGGGCCTTGCGTTGGTGGCGACAGGGGCTGAGTCAAGCACTCGGTGCGCAACGTGGTGGCTAGATCGGCAGTTAGCTAGTCAGATGCACACCTGTTTGGCCGAGTTTATGCAGGGTGTGACTTGGTCGGAGGTGGTCGCGATTGCCGTGGCCACAGGGCCAGGTAGTTTTACCTGTTGCCGCCTGGGCGTCACCCTGGCGCGGACACTGGCACAAACCCTGGGGATTCCGGTAGTGGGAGTATCGAGTCTGGAGGCGATCGCGACTTCAGTCTGCCTCGCGACTCAGGTACCTTGCAGCCTCGCGATCGCGATCGATGCCAAACGCAACGAATGGGTGGGCGGCATCTATCAGGGTGATCGGCAGGGCTTGCGCGTTATCACAGCACCGCAACTGTGGACGGAAGCTGCGTGGACAGCACAAACCCAAGGAATATTGTGCCTAAGTGAGCCGGAAACACCACCATTAATGGGCTTGATTGTGCGGGCTCAACAGCTCGGCTTTGGCGATTGGGCCGACGTAGTGCCCTTTTATGGGCGACAACCGCCGATTCACCAGGGCTAGTTGCCACCAAAGTCGCGTATGCTAACATTTGCTTAATAATACGAGCACCGACTCGTTATGAGCAAAGTTCTTGTCCTCAATGCCTCTTACGAGCCGCTAAACATTACGTCCTGGCGACGTGCTGTTGTGTTGTTGCTAAAGGGCAAAGCGGAGCAGCTTGAGTACCGTGGCCGCGCTGTCTATGCCGGTTTTCAGATGCCAACGGTCATTCGGCTGCGGCACTACATTGCTGTGCCTTACAAAGAAATTCCCCTAACACGACGGAACATTCTTTACCGCGACAACTATCGTTGCCTTTATTGCAATTGCACCTCCGACGAGCTCACCATCGACCACATCATTCCGCGCTCGCGGGGCGGTGGGGATAGCTGGGAAAATGTCGCGACAGCCTGCGTACGCTGCAACATCAAAAAAGGCAATCGAACACCCCGCGAAGCCAGTATGCCTCTGCTCAGTACGCCCCGCCGCCCCCACAGTAGCCTTTACTTTGAGATTGCCAAGCAAATCCAAAGCGGCGTCAACAAAGAGTGGCGCAAGTACGTCATTGGCATGCAGGATATGGAAGATGAACTCGAGGCGATGGAGGTTGCAGAAGCGGGCTAGGGCGACCGAATCACACGACTCAATCACGGCGTGATGCCAGGGAGTATGTCAAAATGAGCGGCGTAGCGTTAAACACGAGTCGTTGCGCCAGCCTTATTCTCGTCGCCGGCGGCGGCGGGTCAAACCACTATCAGTACTAATCACTGGTTTAGCCAGTGGCGTTAGCGTTGGACTCTTGTTTGGCCTTAGCTTTCAAGCCTGGCTCTACCTGGAGCCGATGTTTGCACCCCCACCACGGCCAGATTTTTCAGCGCCAGCCATTTCTCTTTTTTTGGATGGTACCGAAGCCACCCCAGCAGCACAAGCAACGGCATCGCCCTCACCCGCTGCCTCACCGGTAACGGCAGAGCCAGGGCAACGTGCCCAAGTGACTGAGCCTATCGGCTTGGTCTTACGCACTGGGCCCGATCGCGAAGCCGAAGCGATTGGGGGTGTTGCCTTTGAGGAGTTTATTTTTATCTTGGAACGGGAGGGTGAATGGGAACGGATTCGCCGTGAGTTGAATGATCAGGAAGGCTGGGTACGGGGTGGCAACGCTCAAGTTGTCGATGGCCAGACCGATGAGTTGCCGCCACCTGAATCTGAGCCGCCACTTTCACCCGAGTTGAACTAGCCCCACTCATTCAATAACAAATTC
>CAZAGN010000149.1:0-1793 GCA_964484905.1 uncultured bacterium
CTAGGTCTTAGCCTAGTAGATGCTTTGGCATACGGACGTTACAGTGAAAAAACACCGCAAAGTCATTGAAGCTGTATGGAAACCAAGCCCCGCGACGTTCAAGTAACGAGTCTTGGCGAAGCGACCCTCGCGCTCCGCTCCCGCACCTGGGATCGCCTCAAGTTTGAAAGTGAATATGCACGCCAACGGGGCACTACGGCCAACGCTTATCTGATTCAGGCACGGGATACGGCCCTCATTGATCCGCCGGGTGAATCGTTTACGGATCATTTTTTGGATGAGCTAGAGCAGCACCAAGCTCTACCCCGCCTGGGCTACATCATCCTTAGCCACATCAACCAAAATCGCTTGACAACGCTAAAGCGACTGCTAGAACTGGCACCCTATGCCACAGTGGTGTGTTCTAAGCCCGCTGCGATTAGTTTGCGCAGTGAGTTGGCCCAAGGGGAGACCTGGACATTGCGTGATGAAGAAGCGGAAGATTTGGGTATTGATTACGATAACCGCACTCTCAAAATCAAAGTTGTGCGTGACGATGATCGCCTCGATCTGGGCAATGGCCATAGGTTACAGTTCCGCTTTGTGCCGACACCTCGCCACCCCGATGCGATCGCGACCTACGATCTGGCCACCCAAATCCTCTTCAGCGACAAACTTTACGGCGCCCACATTTGCAGCGAGCGCGTGTTTGATAGCGATTGGCGACAGCTCGAAGACGACCGGCGCTACTTTTTTGATTGCATTCACGCCGCCCAAGCCGTTCCGGTGGCGACAGCCCTCAACAAGCTTGAAGTGTTTAGCCCGCATTTGATTGCGCCTGCCCACGGGCCGATTGTTCGTCATAGCCTTAGTCGCGTGCAGGTTGCCTACCGTGATTGGTGTGCCGAGCAGCAAGCGCAAGAACTCCAGGTGGCATTGCTCTTCACCTCCGCCTACGGCAATACCGGCCTCATGGCGAGCACGATCGCGAGTGAGTTGCAGCAGCAAGGCATTGCTGTGCAGTCGGTAAACTGCGAGTTTACGCCCAGCGACGAGATTACCCGTATTGTTAATGGCTGTGATGGCTTTTTGCTGGGGACACCAACCCTCGCCGGACACGCGCCAGTGCAAATGCAGACCGCCTTGGGCATGATTTTGACGAGTGTGCCCAGCACCAAAGTTGCAGGGGTCTTTGGCTCCTATGGCTGGAGCGGCGAAGCCGTTGACGAACTGGCCCAAAAGCTCCGCAATGCTGGTCATCCGTTAGCCTTCGAGCCGCTGCGGATTAAGTTCACACCCGATGATACCGATCTGGCTGCTTGCCGAACCGCTGCTCAGGCTTTTGGGCAGCTGCTACGTCGCTCGCAAAAGCAGCGTAGCCCCCGCCCCGCCGTTGTCCATGCTGATCGCACCGAGCAAGCCGTTAACCGAGTGCTAGGTTCGGCCTGTATCATCAGCGTCAAGCTTGGTGAGCGGCACCAAGGGTTTCTCAGCAGTTGGGTATCACAAGCGAGCTTTGCACCACCGGGTTTAACCCTGGCCATCCCCAAAGATTACGCCGGGATGCTCCTCGATACGAGCGCCTTTGTCCTCAATATTCTTCAAGAAGATAGCAAGACTTTGCAGCGAGCCTTCCAAACAGCCCCCCAGCCAGGCGTTGATCGCTTTGCCGAGTGGCCTACACAGGTGGCTGAGAATGGTTGCCTAGTTCTGGATGATGCGCTGGCCTATTTGGAATGTCGCGCGACCAGCTCGATAGAGGCCGGTGACCATATGTTGATCTACGCTCAGATTGAGGGTGGCAAGGTACAAGC
>CAZAGN010000150.1:0-1577 GCA_964484905.1 uncultured bacterium
CCCAAAACTCAGATTACGGGACGCTTGGCTCAAAATCGGCTAGCCTGTGGCGGTAACGGGGATCGGCTTGATGCACTTGCGGCGGCTGCACATCGAGATTACTAATATTTGTAACTTTGCCTGCGAGTTTTGCCCCGAGACGACCATGCAGCGGCGGCGCGGTCATATGAGCCTTGAGATGTTGCAGCAGATTTTGCAGGAGGTGGCGACTCATCAGCTTGCGGATGTGGTGACGTTTCATTTGATGGGCGAGCCGCTGATTCACCCCCACATTTTTGAGGCGATCGCGATGTCGAACGCCCTGGGTCTTAATCTTCACATCACGACCAATGGCAGCACCCTTGCCCTCCGAGCTGACCACCCCGAGCGCCTTATGGCCAGCGCACCGCCCAAGGTCACGATTTCGCTGCAAACCCCCGAACCGGATACCTACGGGATTCGCGGCGCACCGGCCAAGCTCAGTGCCGCTGCCTATTTTGCCGCCATCGAACACTATGTTCTTGAGAATCTGGCGCGGGGCCAGACAAAGGTTCATCTCAAGTTTTTAGACACCTCACCGCATCCTTTTTTGGTACCCCAAGCTGCCCTTGATATTGCCTCCGATCGCGAGACGCTCAAACACCACCTGGACACCTGGGCAAGGCGCTTAGGCTTTGAGCCTCACTTTAAAAGTCTCCGCAGTGGGCGCTGGCAAACCTTTAGCCTTCATGAACGTCTTACCTTCGAGACCTTTCCTTTGGATAGCTGGGGCAACACCCATACTGAGGCGATTTTGCCTGCCCAGTTTGGCTATTGCAATGGTGCCCGCGAGCAAGCGGGTATTTTGTGCGACGGCACAGTTGTGCCCTGCTGCAAAGATTATGAAGGGGTGCTGCCCTTGGGGCATGTGTCTGAGCAACCCTTGCGGGACATTCTGGCGGCAGAGTCGGCTTGTCAGATGCGGCAGAGCTTTGATCGCTGGCAGATTCCTAACCCGGTGTGTCGGCGCTGCATGGGGGCAGATACCCAGTCGAAGCGCCTGTTGCGCCAAGTTGGTTCAATTGCCTATTTTCAGATCTATTCGCCGGTGCGCCGCCATCTTGATCCTGCCTGGGGGGAAGTTTAATGCGTCTGATGATGGTGCTGCTGAGCCTGGCCTTGCTAGGACTGCCGGTGGGGGCGCGGCCCCTGAGCCCGCCAGAGGTGGGTGAGCTGGCGGAACTGCTTCGCGATCGGCGGGTGCTGACCCGGTTTAGCCGTACTGTCACCCTTGAGCCTTGGGGTGAGGTGTTGCTGGTGGTCAGCGAAGACTTTAATCAGCCCTTTGGCAAACTCTGGGTTTACCTGATCCAAGACAGTGCCGTAGTCTATACGTTGCCCCAGTCTCAGGCCGATACGACTTGGTCACTGTTTGAACTTAGGGCTGTTCATATTACCGATAGCGCCACGCCCCGTCTCATTGTTTTGGGTGACTACATTACCGGGATTGGCGAGCGAGGGGCGATCCCGTTTACCTATGCGCTACTGTACAGCCAGGCAGGCGATACGTTTACCGTCGATGAAAGCCAAAGCTGGGAAATTAGCCAGCAAGGTATTAG